>NZ_WBOF01000002.1:374914-749829 GCF_009569385.1 Streptomyces kaniharaensis | reverse complement strand
TCCGGTGGGGTGAGTTCGACGGTGGACACGGATGCTCTCCTGCTCGGTCGGGTTCTCGGTTGGGTTCTCGATCGGGGACCGTAAAGGCCAATGGCTTGCTTGAGATGGTTGCGGGCGCCGCGGCCCTCGCGGTCAGGCCGCGGTGGCCGGGAGTTCGGCGCCCGGCTCGGCGAGCAGCCGGTAGCGGCCGTTCTCCCGGCGGACGGTGCCGGCCGTCGGCTGGGGAAGTGGGTGCCAGGAGCAGCGTGTCGGTGTCCGCCAGGGCGTCGAGCAGACGGGCCCGGGTGCGCACCGCCGTGGCCGGGTCGGTGTCGACGCAGCTGTGCACGTGGGGGTGGGACAGCTGCACGGGGTGGTGGATGCTGTCGCCGGTGATCAGCGCCCGGCGGTCGCTGCCGCGCAGTTCCACGGCCACCTGCCCCGGGGTGTGGCCCGGGCGGGGACCAGGAGGACGCCCGGCGCGACCTCGTACCCGTCCGCGTTCCCGTGCCCCTGTTCGGGGACGGCCACGGCGTCGTACTGCCCGGCGTCGCGGACGGGGTGGACGGAGTCGCGGAACATCTGGGCGCGGGCCTCGTCCAGGTCGGCGGCGGCCCAGTGGTCCCATTCGGTGCGGCTGGTGAGGTAGCGGGCGTTGGGGAAAGTGGGGACCCAGCCCCCACCGTCGAGGCGGGTGTTCCAGCCGACGTGGTCGGTGTGCAGGTGGGTGGTGATCACCAGGTCCACGGACTCGGGCGGGAAGCCGGCGGCGGTCAGGCGCTCCAGGAAGTCGGTGTCCAGGCCGTTCCACGCCGGGTTGGCGCGCGGCTTGGCGTTGCCGATGCCGGTGTCCACCACGATCCGTAGTCCGCCGGCCTCCACGGCGAAGCCGTGGCTCGCCAGGCGGGGGACGTCGGCGTCGGCGAAGTCGGGGCGCAGCCACGGCGCCTGGTCGAGCACCTGCCTGGTGGCGTCCGGCAGCAGCCAGGGCCCGGTCTGCCGCGGCAGTTCGATCTCGTCGACGCGGCGCACGGTGATGTCGCCGAGGCTCCATCCCGTGCTCGTGCGGGAGGCGGCGGGGCGTGGCGGGCGGGGCGTGGCGGGGCGGGGCGTGGCGGGGCGGGGCGTGGCGGGCGTGGCGGGGCGGGGCGTGGCGGGGCGGGGCGTGGCGGGGCGGGGGGTGGCGGTGCTCAACGGTGGGTCCTTTCGGGCAGTACGGGGGGGCGTGCTCGGGCTGGGTGTGCTCAGGCGGCGGGCGGGCGCCGCAGGCCGCGGACGAGGCCGGCCAGGGCGAGCAGCAGGACCGTCGCGGCGTAGAGCGAGAGGGCGGTGGGCAGGCCGTACAGGTCGGTCAGTCGGCCGGCGAGGACGGCGGGGACGCTCATCGCCAGGTAGGCGAGGACGTAGTAGGCGGCGAGCGTGCCGGCGCGTTCGCCCGGGGCGGCCGGGGGCAGCAGCAGACGCAGGGCGCCCTGGGTGACGGCGCCGAAGCCCGCGCCCGCCGCGGCGGCGCCGGCGAACAGCGCGGCCAGGCTGTGCAGGTGGGGGGCGCCCAGGGTCAGCAGGGTCCCCGGGAGCAGGAGCACGGTGCCGGTCAGACTCACGGCGCGGGCGGGCAGGGCCCGGCAGGCGTGGCCGGTGAGGCCGGCTGCGGCCGTCAGGGTGAAGAAGACCAGGCCGCCGGTGGCGGGGACGGTGTGCGGGGCGATGAGACGGGCGAGCGAGGGGCCGAGGGAGGAGTAGAAGCCGCCCAGCGCCCAGGCGGCGGCGATGCCGGGGGCGGCGAGCGCCAGGGCCGGCCGGGAAGCGCGGGCGACGGCGATCGCGGGGCGCAGCGAGCGCAGGACGCCGGGTCCGGAGCGGGCGGTCCCGGAGCGGGCGGTCCCGGAGCGGGCGGTCCCGGAGCGGGCGGTCCCGGAGCGGGCGGTCCCGGAGCGGGCGGTTTCGGGGGTGCGCAGGACGGCGGCGGTCTGCGCGACGAAGAGCAGGAGCAGCAGCAGGTAGACGGTGCGGGTGGGGGCGGGGGCGTACTGCGCGAGGGCCGTGGCGGCCAGCACGCCGGCGGCCATGCCGGCCGCAGGGGCGACAGCGTTGGCGGCCGTCGCCCGGCCGGGGCGGTCGGGGTCCTCGAAGTCGAGCAGAGCGGCTCCGGCGGCGCTGGTGGCCACGCCGGTGGCCAGGCCCTGCAGGATCCGGGCGGCGATCAGCGTCGCCGCCCCCTGGGCGGCGGCGAGGACGGCCGTCGCGGCGGCTTCGGCCAGCAGGGCCCCAGCGAGGACCGGGCGCCGACCGAGGCGGTCCGAGAGCGTGCCGGCGGTCAGCAGGGCCAGCAGCAAGGCGAGCGCGTAGGCGCTGAACACGACGGTGAGCGTGGTGGCCGACAGGTGCCACGCGTGCTGGTAGAGCGGGTAGATCGGGGTCGGTGCGCTGGAGGCTGCCAGCAGGGCCACCAGGACCGAGGCATGCAGGTGGAAGGCGCTGCGGCGGCTCGACGCGGGCAGGCGGCGAGGGCGGAACGGCAGGGCGGTCACGCTGGTCATGGAGCACCTCGAACCCTTAAGGCGAATGCTTTGCGTTAAGCACTCTAGGCACTCAGGGCCCGTGACGCAAATATTTAGCTTTTAGCGGCCCGGGGGCGGGGGCGGCGCGGCGGCGCCGAGCGCCGCCGCGACCAGGCCGTCGGTGTAGGCCCCGGACAACTCCGAGGGGCGGAACAGGATCCGGTACATCACAGGGGCGACGAGAACGTCCAGCAGGCTCTCCACGCCGGGCACCCCCTCCCCCCGCCCGGCCGCGCGCACGCAGACGGCCTCCAACTGCTCGGCGGCGTAGTCGCAGCAGCGGACCGCGTTGCCCTGCTCGGGGTCACCCAGCAGGGCGTCGCGAATGTACATACGGCCCGCCGCCGAGGACATCTCCTCGACGAACTGCGCGACCCACGCCTCCAGATCGGCCCGCAGACCACCGTGATCGGCCGGCGGGGCGTCCGGGCGCAAGCGTTCGATCGCCACGTCGGACAGCAACTCCCGCAAGTCCCCCCAACGCCGATAGACGGTGGACGGCGTCACCCCCGCACGCGCAGCGACCAGCGGCACAGTAAGCGCCTCCCGCCCCACCTCCGCCTCCAGCTCACGGACAGCCCGGTGCACGGACCGCTGGACGCGAGCACTGCGCCCACCGGGACGTGCGGTCGCTCGGAAACCCATGCCCACACCTTAATGCGAAGAAATTGCGTCCAGCCGGGACGTCACCCCGGCCAGGCCGCTACGAAACGAGCCCACGATTCGCCGTCATCCCGTCCCCAGATCAGAGACCGAACTGCCCGATAACCCGGACAGCGACCCCGCCCGGGCACAGGCCAGTGCTGTCGACCAGCAGATGAACGTCCGAGATGCGAGCGAAGCCGTCGAACAGTCGACCCAGCACCCGACGCCCACGCCGATCAGATTATTGCCGAACCATTCCAGATCACGTCCGGACACCTTCCCCACAAAACAGGACCGGCCCACGTCACATTCCAGCCACACACTCCGGCCGACGACCAACCCAGGAACAGCACACGAGGAACACCACACGCCAGCCGCACTCCCGAAAAGGAGCCCGCACAGCAGTCGACGAGCGCGGCGTCGGCCGAGTCGTCGAAGTCCCAAACGAGCGTGAACAGCAGACCCGGCAGGTCGGCCTGGGCACGCAGCCCGGCCGGCACGTCCTGCTCGGCGGTGGCGGTGGTGGCCTCCACGGCGGTGCTTCTCCTTCGGATGCTGAGACGACTCGGCGAGGCGCTCGGGGCTATGGAAGGGTCAGGCGGGCGGCCTCTCCCCGGGGCCAGGTCATGGATGGGGAGAGGCCGACCTCTGACTGAGCGCTTCAGTTGGCGAGCTTTGCCAACTGAAGCGCTCAGCGCGGGGCATGTCCGTTACCGTCTCGGTCCTGCTGCGGCGTACAGCACGGTGCCGGTCGCCAGCAGGGCCCACGCGGTCGCGGCGGACGCCGTCGTGGCGGGGGAAATGATCATCCAGCCGCCCACCTCTCCCGCGATGCCGGGCGGAACCGGGACGAGGAGGGTGAACGCGAGCCAGCCGATCGGCAGGGTCCATGCGAACTGTGCCCCGCACAGCACCGCCCCGAGCGCGGCCAGGCCGATCAGGCCCGCGCTGTCCCGGACGACGAGCGCGGCGGGGGCGAGCCCCACTCCCGCCGCCTGGACCGCCAGCAGCGCCGCCCCGGCGACCGCGCCGGCCAGCAGCACGTGCGCCGCCCGCCGGGGCATCCACCGGATCGCGGCCGTGCGATCCAGTGCGGAATCCTGCCCGCCGAGCCCGACAGAAGCGGCCGCCACGTTCGCGGTCAGGACCAGGACCGCGATCCCCTCCATCGAGCCCGCGCCGTCCTGGTTGAAGGCCCACGCCGCCAGCGCGACGAGCGCGACCGCCGCGGCCGAGGTGGGCACCTGCCGTGAACGCGCGTACAGCATCAGCCACCTCATTGCGACGCCTTTCCCGCCAGCACCGAAAGCTCGTTGTACCCCGTGCAGGAGAGGGCGGCGGTGTGCACCTCGGCGATCCGCGAGCGCTGCTCGGCCGGTGACAGCGCCATCAGCCGCTGCCAGGCGACGTCGGCGTCCGCCCATGTACGTTGTGAGTACGCGTAGGAGTCCGGCCTCTGCAGCGGTTCGAACTGGTGATCGCCGAGGGCCCAGCTCGCGGCGATGCTCTGTACGGGGATGTCGACCTGCCCCCCGCCCTCCCAGGGCGTGCGCGGTGAGCAGTTCGGTGCCAGGCCCTGGGCGACCAGGAGGCGGGTCAGTTCCGCCCCCGTCGCATGGGCGATCAGCGGGTCGTCGAAGTCGACCAGCACCACGTCGCCGGAGAGTTCGCGGTTGTCGCCGAGCGCGCGCAGCTCGGTATCCTCCCGCACCGAGTTCGGTGCCTTGTCACCCAAGGCGTCGTGCAGCACGCGCAGCGCGTCCTTGCCGCGCGGCGCGAGCTCGGGCAGGTGTGAGCGGTTGGCCTGCGTCACGCACACCGGTCCGTCGCAGACCAGGGTGGCGGCGGCCTTGTCGACGACGTAGGTGTCACGCGGAGTGGCCGGAAGGATCAGCAGGGCCAGCGCCGCGCCGGCCAGGACGGGGGCCACCGCGAGCAGTCGGGCCCGGCGGGTCGCGGCCGACAGCAGTGCGAAACCGGTCGAGAGCATGCCGAGCAGCCAGAGCGTCTGGCCGAAGTGCACGGAGCCGGCCAGAGTCAGCAGCACCTCCCGCGGCTCCGCGGTCACCGGGAACAGCAAGGCGAGCCGGTTCGGCGCGCTGCTCGACGGCAGTGCCCCCTCATTGCTCTGCCGCAGGAGGAGGGCCGTCAGCAAGAGGAACACCGTCAGGGCCGGCGGGGTAAGCACGGAGGGCACGGCCCGCGCGACGCCCATGCCTAACACGGCCCCCGCGACGAGGGACAGCGCCGCCACCAGCGAGATCGGCAGCCAGCCGAGACTCGTGTACGCGGTGGCGCCCAGGGCCACCTGGACTCCGCCCACGAGGGCCAGGAGGCCGAAGCCGGACGCCAGCACGAGTGCCGTCGCGCCGGCCGGCAGCGCCGCACGGCGCCAGGCCGGCAGCGGCGTGGTCGTCAGCAGTTCGGCCATCCGCGAGCGGGAGTCGCGCAGCCCGTACACCGCCCCCATGCCCACCACGAGCGGCCACCAGAAGCCCAGCAGGTACCGGGTCCACAGGGCCATGGAAGTCCACTGGGCCGTCCATCCCGCGTCGCCCTGCCACCAGATCCCGTCGATCAGGCAGAAGACCGCCAGACTGCCTCCCAGGACGACGAGGCCGGGCCACGGGGCGAGGGAGCGCTTCAGCTCGATACGCAGCACCCGCCCGTTCACCAGGTGCCTCCCGGCTGCTCGGAGCCCTGGAGCAGGGCCGAGTAGCCGCGCTCCAGGGGGCTGTCGCCCGGATACTCGGGGCCGCCCGCCGCCGCCAGGTCGTCCGGCGTGCCCTGGAAGACGAGGCGGCCCGCGGCGAAGAGCACCACGTCGGAACAGGCGGCCGCGACGTCCTCGACCAGATGGGTGGAGACGACCACACAGGTGTCGCGGCCCAACTCCTGCAACAGCTCGCGAAAGCGCAGCCGCTGCGCCGGGTCCAGGCCGACTGTCGGCTCGTCCAGCAGCAGCACCGCGGGATCGTTGACGATGGCCTGGGCGATGCCGGCCCGCCGCACCATGCCCCCGGACAGGGTCTTCATCCGGTGGTCGGCGCGGTCCGCCAGGCCCACCCGTTCCACGGCCCGCTGGACGGCCGCGGGGACGTCCGCCTTGGGAACCTCCTTCAGCCAGGCCATGTACTCGACGAACTCACGCACCGTGAATCGCTTGTAGTAGCCGAACTCCTGCGGCAGGTAGCCGATTTTGCGGCGCAGGGCCCGGTGGTCGACCATCGCGCCCACGCAGGTGCCGAGCATCTCCAGTTCGCCCTCGGTGGGGCGCAGCACGGTGGCCAGCGTCCGGATCAGGGTGGTCTTTCCCGCTCCGTTGGGCCCCAGGAGGCCGTGGGTGCCGATGCCAAGGGAGAGGTCGAGTCCGTCGACGGCCATCTTCTTGCGTCCGACGCGTACTCTCATGCCGCTGGCGCGGATCTCCCAGGCGTAGGTCTTCGGCGCGGTGTCGGCCGCGCTCGTGGTGGGCGTCATGCGGTGGTCCCTTTCGAGGGTCGACGATGGTTTCACAGCGTTGAGTACGCGTTTCTGCGGGCGATCACGGCGCCGGTGCCGAGCGCGAGGAGCAGCCCCCACACGGGCAGTTGGTCGGGCTGGAGGACCAGCCGCAGGGCAAGGGGGACGCGGCCGGTGGCCCACGCGGGTGCCACGACGACGACGCCCCACGCGACCGCCAGCCCGACGGCGGCGCGGGTCACGCCGACCACGCTGCCCAGCGCCAGTGCGGTGGAGGTGAAGGCCAGCGAGGGCAGCAGCCACTGCGCGGCCGTCATGGTTCCGGTCAGCCATCCCCCCACCAGGAGCCCGGGCAGGACCACCACGAGAACCGCCGTGGTGCGCCTGAGGAGCAGGGGCAAGCCGGCCCGGGCGGTCGAGGCCGTCAGTTCGTGCGCCGGGTCCAGGCCGCGCGACCACGATGCGGCGACGCCGCACAGCGGCAGCACGGGCGCGATCGCCAACACGGGAGAGGTGTCGCCGGAGAACGTCGGCGGCGCGACCGCGTCCAGCAGCAGCGCCATCAGGGTGACGACGACGGTCATGGCCAACCACGGGGCCATGGCCGGAGTCAGCCAGGCCGCCGCCCACTTCGGGCGGTGTCGCCGCGAGGGCGCCGGGACGGCCGCGTCCAGCTGCGGTTCCAGAGCGGCCCGGACGGTGTCCAGGAGCGCGGCGATGCCGGGCGCCTCGGTGGCCACACAGGCCGCCAGGTGACTCCGGCACGGCGCGCACGTCTCCAGATGGGCCTCCAACGCCCATACCGTGTCCGCGGCCATCGCCGCGTCACCACGCGCGTAGTCGTCGAGCAACCGCATCGACGCGTGTTCCCCGCTCATGTCAGTGCCTCCCGCATCGCGATTCGGGCCCGTCGGGCGCGGGTCTTGACCGTGCCTTCGGGCAGTCTGAGCAGCACGGCGGTCTCCCGGACCGAAAGCCCGTCGAGCACCATGGCCTGCAACACCTGCCGCAGTTCCGGTGCCAGTTGCCGCAGGGCGTCGCCGACCTCGCCGCCGACGGTCCCGGCCAGTGCCTCCTCCTCCGCCGCGGGCACCACCGCCCGTTCGGCAGCGGCGACCGGCGGTTCGGCGTGGTGGGCACGGCGCCGGAACGCGTCGACCAGGCGGCGCGCCGCGATCGTCCACAGCCATCCGACGGCCGTCCCACCGACCGCGCTCCCGGCGAACGCGCCCGCCGCGCGCCACACCGCCAGATAGGTCTCCTGCATGACCTCGGCGACGATCTGCTCGTCCGCGCAGCGACGGCGCAACCGCACCGCCAGCCACGGCGACGTGCGCCGGTACAACTCGTCGAACGCCCCGCGGTCACCTCTGGCCACCAGCCGGACGAGGCCCTCCTCGTCCAACTCGTCCAGTGCTCTCCTGCGTGATCTCACATGAGCCAGACGCCCGATGCGGCGCACGGGTTCTGCGCCTGACATGACCTGCGTCACAGTGTCGCGCGAGGAGGATTGCGATCCCCGTGAACCCGGTCGCCGCCTTCGACCCTCTCGTGGTGAACCCTGCCCGCCAGCTGAAGCACTCACTCGCCAACCGAAGCGCTCCGTCACACGACCGGACTCTCTACTGCTGCTCGGGCGGCACCCAGCCGCGAACTTCCAGGTAGGCGTGGTTCGACAGCGCGAGGTGGACCTCGGCGCCACCCGCCCAGGTGGTGAACGTCGCCCCCGCTCCGAGGGGTAGACCCAGGCGCGGTCTCCGGTGACCGGGGCTGGCCTGGACCACCCCTGGCTACTGCGCCGGCGGAAGGGTGGTGCAGGGCCGCTGGTCCGGGTCGCGTGGCGGCGGCTACCCGCAGAGGGTCCGGTCGGGCTTCCGGCCCACCTGGTGATCACCACCGGGTAGGTCTGGGGGCCGCAGCGTCCGCGGCGCCGGCTACCTGATCAAAGCCCCAAGCTCCAGCGGCGAGCAAACCGACGAGAAGTGACCAGGCGGCGCCCCAGACGACGTCACGCAGCTGCGTGTCCGACGGGGCAGTTCAGCCGCTTGTCACAGCCGAACTGGTTGGCAAAACAAAGCCTGTTACCGCAGGTGAGCCAGCAGACCCTACGACGCACAGATGTGCTTCCGCCGAATCAGTTCGAGCCGGCACTTCGTCTGCCTGCCCTGCCGAGCCTGCTACAAGAAGAGGTCGGAGCCGCAGGCTGTGCTCCGCTGCCCGCGGTGTCGCGGCGAGCTGATCGACGCAGGCCATGACCTCGCCGTTCCCGCTCGCCGCGACACGGCAGGCTGGCGCGCACTCACCGCACTGCTGAACGCCGGAGTCACGTTCCACTCATCCTGCTGCGACGGCCCAGGCTGGCGGCCGCGCACCCCCGCCGAGATCAAGAGCCGGTTGGCGGCCTCAGCCGGCACAGGAATCCCCGCGTTCACCGCCCTCACCACCTCGGACCTGGACGAACTGAGAGAGAAGCGTCCCAGCTGAGTGGTGTGCCGCGATCGGCGACCCGTGTCCGTGTCATGGCCAGCCGCGGCAGGGGGCTGTCCGGCTGGCCAGGCGCGGCGCTACGGGGCGGGCTCATACTCAGCGACCGTCGCTCTTCCCACTGCTGCCCTGTGGCCCCGCCTGGACGGCCTGCGCCAGTGCGCCCCCGTAGCGCGAACAGTGACGTCAGATCCGCCACGCCGGAGAATTTATGCAGCAGCATGCCGACCTGGCTGTCGCTACCAGCCCTGACCGCGTCCACGATCCCGATGATCAAATCCTGCGCCCCCGGGGGCGCTCAATCCGGTTCGCATCCCTGTCTCCTGCCGTCAACTGGCACCCAGTCAGACAATGAGACTGTCACCGAGCGATCATCAGACGGCCGGATTGGGCAACTGCACCCCGCCCCGCCGCTCAGCTGTGCTATAGGCCCAGGGCTGCTTCGGCGCTTCGGCGCTTCGACGCTTCGACGCTTCGACGGTGACACGGCAGGGCGAAGCGCTGGCCACGAACGAAGGGCTCGCCCCTGCGTCCGCCCGACCCGGCGCCAGACCATCAAGTGTCGAGGTATGGGAGTCCCCCGAGGCCTTCCACGCCTTCCTTACAGCCGCTGGGTAAGGAACAGCCGATCCGACCGCGGGGCCGCTGTTCTCAGTCGGCTCGAGCGGCCGTCACCCAGTAGCCGTGAGGACGTCCAGGAATCGCGTCTGGTCGACCGAGACCGAGATCCGCGTCCGGGTGCCGGCCGCCGGCCGCGCACCCCAGGCGCCGCGCTCGCGGTACACCTCGACCTCGCGGAACATGCAGACGGATTCGTCGAGCGCCACGGCGGCCGCGAGCGGGTCGTGGAAGGCCTTGCCGGCGCGGCGCTTGGCCAGGTAGACCTCCATGCCTGCCCGCACGAGCGCCATCCCGGGTGTGAGCCGCCGCGCCGACAGGGCGGCGTGCATGGCACCGTCGTAGACGACGCCGTGGCAGACGTTCTTCGAGACCAGCACCCGCTCACCAACGTGGGGCGACTCCAGCAGCTTCAACGCGGCGTCCGGAGCGCCGTTAAAGTTGTACGTCCCGCAGGTCTCGCGTCCCTCGAACTTGGGGAGACGGTGTTCGGGCGCGACGACGCAGTCGCCGGCGAAGCCGCCCTGCGCGACCCAGCGGGCGATGCGCACGTTCGGTTCCCGCTCCAGGAGCGTGCCGGGATTCTTCAGCGGCGCCCCCGTGAGCAGCGTCGCGTCCGCGCTGGCGAAGTCGTCCCGCAGCAGCTGCCAGGCCTCGGCGTCGGGTTCGTGAGCCGGAACCTTCCCAAGCCATCGGCGGTGGAAGCCCGACACCGGCTTCACGTCGGCGCCGGGCCGGTACGCGCCGACCGGCACGCTCACCCCGAGGCGCCCCAGGAGGTGCTTGACGATGCCGACCTGCTCATACGATCCGGGCATGACCGTCACCGCCACCAGGTGCGCCCAAGGATGGGTCGCGAGGGCACACAAGGTGAAGACGTCGTCGGGGTCGCCGGTCTCCATGTCGAACACGATCGGGATCGCCATGCCCGCGACCGTACCGACCAGACGGAGCGTCACCAAGGCAATATCGGCGAAACAGGCGCGCTCGGCCACCCCCTCTTCGACGGCGGCGACATCACGACTTCACCCCCCTCACCCCCGTCAGCAGCCCCCGGCCCGGCGACCCCATCAGTGGCAACCCGGTGTCAGGACATGAGTTCCTTCCTGCACCTGTACCTGATCGACCCCGAGGAGAAGCGCCGGCGCGTCGGAGGCGGCGACGGGTCCCTGCTCGACGAGCTCAGCCGGAATTTGGTACGTCCTTGGCAGCCGCCGACCGTGAGTTCGCCTCCGAGATCGCCGACGGGGCGCCGCCCGCACACGAGGCGTTGCGTGCGCTCGTACAGGGCGGCCCTTCCACTCCTATCGGCAGTACGCAGCACGCCCCAGCACGCCGCTTCATGTTACGGGGCGGCCGCGTGATCGATGGGACGTTGTCAGGACGGCGGGCCCCGCGCCCGTCTGTCTCCGCACAACGCTCTGGTGTTGTCCTTGCGCCGGCCACCCGCGCCGTGGCGATTTGTCGTGGCTGTGGCCCTTAAAGCGCGCCCCCCTCCGAAACAGATGAAGGCAGTCACTCTCCGTCCGAGGGTGACCGCCTTCAGGGTCTTCGACTACGCCGCTTGGGACGACGTTTGGTCCCGCCTCTTCCATCAGTCGTCTGCGATGTTGTCCGCGGACAACATCACGCCGTCGTCGTCTGATGCTCCGCAGGTCAGACGTGGGCGTGGAGTTCCTCTACGAGCGCGATGAAGTCGGTGCCGCTCAGTCCTGCTTTGAGGGTCGTGGCCTGCTCCTGCGCTGTTTTCCCCAGGGCCCGCACAAGATCTGCTGGCGCCGCTGGGGACACGGCAGGCTGCTGGCGCGGCAGCGGGGTCATCACCGGGGTACTAACGCTGTCCGAGGCGCGCTCGTTCGACGCCCTTCCCTGTGCCGAGCTCGGTTGGCTGGTCAGCGTGGAGGTGTTGTCCGCGGACAACACGGAGGTCTCCGACCTGCCAGCGGTCGCCGGCTTTGCGTCGGGGGCTGCCGCTTGCGGGGAGTCGGTTGGCGTGTTGTCCGCGGACAACGCGGGGACCGGTACGGACGGTTCTTCAGCAGTCGGCTCAGTTACTGGGGAGATGTTGTCCGCGGACAACATCTTGAGCGCGTCCCGCTGAGCGATGCGCTTGGCGCGTTCCTCCTCCTTGAGCTGCTCCTCAAAGGCGAGGAGGTCGTCAACGGTCAACGCCCTGTCGTCCTTAAAGGCCCGGGCGAGACGCCTGCCGTAGCGCTCGGCCATCTCACCGCTGGCCAGCCTGTCCTGAATCGCCGGGGGGAGGTTCAGGAGCAGGATCTGGTTACCCACCCACGACCGGTCCCGCCCACGACGGCGAGCGACCTCGGCGGCGTTGCCGCCACACGCCTTCAGGAGCTGTTCCAGACCCAGGGCCCGCTCGATGATGTTGAAGTCCTCACGGTCCTCGTTCTCGGCCATGAGGTAGTCCATGAAGTCGGCCTGGCTGGTGGCCAGGTCGTCGCGGACCACGAAGTCGAGGACCTCAAGTCCCACCTGTGTCGCTGAGCGGTGCCGACGCTCGCCGTTGAGAAGGACGAACTCGGCGTCCTTGCCGATCAAGATCTCGTGCTGGGGCCACAAGGCGAGGTAGGCGGCTCGGGTGACGACGACGCATGCCGTGGTCTGCTTCTTCGCCAGGCTCTGCCCGAGGGCTTCCCGCTGCTCTTCCGTGCCGTAGTTACGTCGGGGATTCTTGGGGCACAGCGCTACTCGGGCCAGCGGCAGGCGCTGGATCTCGTAGTCCGGGATCATCCCCTCGGCTTGTGCCTTGGCACGGCCCCGCTCGCTGCGACGAGTGTGGCCACTGGTGGCCGGTGCCAGGGCGCCGAACGAGCCGCCGCCGGCCAGGCGGTCTGCTGCCTTCACGACGCGATCCTCCTTGCGATGTCTCGCATGACGTCGGCTTGGTCGCAGTCCGGCGCGTGGACGAGCAGCGGCGTCTTCATCCGCACTGCCTCGCGCTGGTCCTTCAGATCGTTCACGACGGCGATCACCTCGGGGTGGCCGAGGCTTTTCCAGGAATCGAGGGAGGACGTCACCACGTAGCCCTTGCGGACGTCGTAGAGGTTGACGACGAAGCCCAGGTCGTGAACAGCGATGTCGAGGTCGTCGCAGAGGGAGTCGATCTGCTCGCGCAGGAGGGTGTAGGCGTCGGCAGAGGAGTCCTCGGCCTGCACCGGGATCACGATTCCGGAGTCACCCTCCAGCTCGCCCTCGCGGGTTCGTACGTAGTAGATCGCGTTGTCCATCGCGTACCCGAGGCTCGGCGGGCAGTCCACGATCACGAAGTCGAACTCGCGCTCAACGGCGCTGAGAGCCTTCTCAAGCGCGGTCTCCTTGACGCGGATCTCGCGTGAGGAGACGAGCTTGGCGTCGAGCAGGAAGCCGTCGGTGCAGGCCGGCAAAAGGTGCAAGCGGTCGCCGAAGTTGTCTCCCGGGATCCCGATGAGCAGGTCGCGCAGGTCCGACTGCCGTTCACCGCACATGTTCTTGACGAGGCTGTCGCCCTTGATCGGGAGGTGGTCGTGGCCGAGCTGCTTGGTGAGGTGGCCTTGGGGGTCGAAGTCGACCAGGCAGACCCGGAAGCCCATCTCCGCCAGGGCCTGGCCGACTCCTGCGGACATGGCCGTCTTGCCGACGCCGCCCTTCTGGTTGCCGAACGCCACGCGCCGGGCTCCGGTCAGCGGCCGGCTCCTGTGGGGGAGCGGGTTCGCTTCCAGCCACAGCCGGATCGCCTGGGCGAGGCCCTGGTTGTAAGGGAGCCCACGGCCCGAGCAGTCCTCGCGGAAGCCCCGGTACAGCGCGGAGGGCACGTAGGTGGAGAACGAGTCCGACCGGGCGGTGTCGATCAGGTCGAGCGGGTGGTTGGCCTCCCGCCATGCCTGAATGCCCTGGGTGACGGCGTCCTGGATGGGGATGCCGACGGTCGCGGCGCGGATCTTCAGCTCCCGCCGCAACTGCTGGGGGAGTTTGGTAACTACTTTGTCCCGGTCATCGGGCATGGCTGGTGCGGTCATGAGGGGAATTTACTAACCGCTGGCCTTGTGTCAGCACACCCGACACGGGGCAATTCAGACTTTCCATCCGACTCTCTGGATCGCACTGTGCCCCGGCGATGTTGTCCGCGGACAACATCAGCCCGGCCAGCCTGATCAGCCCACTGCAGGCAACGTTCCTCAGTGCCTGTGTTGTCCGCGGACAACACAGAAGACGCGACCTGCGGCGGGCCCTGGCCATCGCTTCGCTCGGATCGGTTAGCAGCGGTGCCGGGCTCGGTCCCTCGAAAGGCGGCGGAGCTGGGCCGGTGGGGATGTTGACCGCGGACAACATCCCCACCGGCCCGGAAACGCGGAAGGCAGGCGGGAGCTGGACTACGCGTCGCGCCATGCATCGGTGACACAGCCATCAACCTGGTTGCCCTGGTCCGGGTCGGCGCCCGCTTCGACCGGGGCATACTCGTCGAACGTTCCGACCAGGAGGCAGCGTGATCGCTCTCAAGCCCGAAACCATCCACACTGACCGTCTGACCATGCTGCCCCTGCAGGCCGAGCACGCCGACGAGATGGCCACGGTGCTGTCCGACCCCGGCCTGCGCACCTTCATCGGTGGCGCTCCGGACACCGCCCGGGCCCTGCGCGCCCGGTACGAACGCTGGGCGGCCGGCTCACCCGACCCCGTTGAGTCCTGGTGCAACTGGGTGATCCAGCTCCGCGACGAGGCCTGTCTGACCGGCACGCTCCAGGCAACGATCACCGCCGACGACCGCGGCGCCACCGCGGAGATCGCCTGGGTGGTGGGGACCCCCTGGCAGCGGCGCGGCATCGCGACCGAGGCGGCCCAGGAGCTCGTCGCCTGGCTCCGACAGCACTCGGTGCACACGGTCATCGCCCACATCCACCCCGGCCACAAGGCATCCGCCGCCGTCGCCAGCGCAGCCGGACTCACCCCCACCGATCAGTGGCACGACGGAGAGATCAGATGGCTACTGGCAATCAACTGACCCCCGCCAAGTGGGCCCCGGCAGCCGCCACGGGATGACGCCGACTACGGCCTACTGGTGGGCTCGCGTATTCAACTGTCGTGGGAACCGCCCCTGCGCCGATGGAGGGCTGGCCGGGCTGCTGGCAGTCCCCGTCGCAACAGCATCGGGTGGGCTGGGCGGCTCATCCCAGCCGTGTGCACCACGACGTCGGCGCCGCCGAAGCGCTCCTCGGCCGCGTCGAAGAGCGCGGCAACCTCGGCCTCGTCGGCAACGTCCGCCTTGACGGCCACTGCGCTGCCGCCCACCTTCTCGATCGCCTGGACCGCCTCCTCGGCGGGTTCCGGGTTGCCCGCCGCCGCGGCGGCGCGGGCGGCCTGGGCTTGGAGGCGGACGACGGTTTGTAGGGCCGCGGAACAGGCGGCGGCGCGGCCCGTGCAGGTGCGGGTGCGGGTCGGGCGGTCTGGGTCGGCTGGTAGGCGGGGTGTGAGGCCGACACCGTCGGCGCGTGCGTGCGCGTGGTGGCCGGCGCGCGGTCGAGGGCCTGCGGGCCGTCGGCCAGGGCGTGGCGTACGGCCGTCTCGCGCTGCCCGATCTCGTGCGTGAGGGGCGCGGGCAGCCAGCCGTCGAAGGTCCGTAGCGGGCGCTGTGTGGCCCGCTCGCACAGGGCGGCCAGTTCCTCGGGGGTGGCTCGGGCCGCGGGGTCGGCCGCCAGGCAGCGGTCGAGCAGCGGACGCAGTTCGGCTGGGTAGCCGGACAGGTCCGGGAGACGGAGTTCGGTGTTGGCGATGCGGGCGGCGAGGGTGATGGCCCCGCCCTCGCCGTACGGGTGCCGGTCGGTGGCCGCGACGGCGGCGATCAGCCCGAGGGCGAAGACGTCGGCGGCGGGGGTCACCGGATCGCCGTTGGCGTGCTCGGGCGACATGTACTGGGGCGTGCCGATCATGCCGCCGCTGACGGTGAGCTGGGTGTGCCCGTCGGTCCGGGCGATGCCGAAGTCGATGACCCAGGGGCCGTCCGCGCCGAGCAGGACGTTGCGGGCGGGTGCTCGGCCACCGCCTTCCTGATCGCGTCCGTGCGCTGCCCGCCGAACAACCCGTGGGGCGGGCAGCGTGGTGGTTCGAACCCGCTGCGGCTGCAGGTGGCTCGACAACGCCTGCCGCCAGACGAGGAATGCCCGGCGACCTGTCAGTGGCGGCTGACAGCATGTCGATCATGAGCCGGATCATCTCGTACCGCACCGTCGACAAGACCAGCGTCCTCGCCTACCTGCCCGCCGGGGACCTCACGCCCGACCAGCGGCGCATCCTCGGCCTCATCCGGGAGAGGGCGCAGCGGGCCCAGGACGACCTCGACCATCAGGGTCTGGACTGGGGTCTGACCATCCCCGAGGCCCTCGACCACCTTCTGGCCGGCCGCGCCGACTCCGACGCCTCCTACGCCGCCGGCGCGTACGCCCGTGCCCTTCAGACCATCATCAGCTCCCACGGCTCGGACCCGAGCGACCTCGGCGTCTACTCCAAGCCAGCGACGTTCTTCAGCGCGTTGGACGACGAGCTGCGCCGCCTGGGGGTGAGTGCCGACCTGCTGATGTACGACCACCTGTTCTTCGGCTGGGACGAGATGCCCTTTCACCTCCCCTACCCGGTCGACGGTCCGAACATCGGCGTGCTCCCGCTCGCTAAGGCCAAGCCGATCGCCGACGCCTACCGCGCCGTGCTGGACCAGATGGATCAGGACTTCCACTACGACGTCCGCCAGCTGATCGAGATGCTCGAATTCGAGCACGAGGAGTGGGAGAAGTGCAGGAAGAACGGCTGGTACACCCCCGACAGCATCTTCTTCTCCATCACCGGCTGACCGTGCGCCACTGAGGCGGTTTTGCCCGGTCGGCCGTAGGCCCGCCGAAGCAAAACCGACCGTGCCAGGGCCCGCCTGTGAGGACGCCGACGGCACGTGGCAGCAGTCGGAAGTCGGCGCGGTCGGTGGGCGCAGCTAGGCGAGGGCCTGGGCGGAAGTCCGCCGACCGCATCAGCGGGCTCTGGCGGCCGAACGTGACGGTGCCCGACTCCTGGTCTCCGCCGCCGGACTGACCACCGGCTCGCTGCAACCGTCCAACCAGGGCGTAGTGTTCGCCGGGCCGTGACGCAAAGGAGCCCCCTGGGGAGGTTCGGTCGAACCTCCCCAGGGGGCTTCTTTCGTACGGTCCTGGGCCTACTCGCTCTTGATGGCGCCCAGGATGTCCATCTTCGCCGCCTTGTAGGCGGGCCAGAGGGCGGCCACCAGGCCGACCACGGCGGCCGCCAGCAGGAAGCCGAGGATCTGCAGCGGCGGTACCTCGGTGGTGATGCCCTTGAAGGTGTCCGCCAGGGTGCGCAGGCCCGCCCAGGCGACCACGATGCCGAGGACGACGCCGACCAGCCCGCCGAACAGCGCGATCAGCAGCGACTCCAGTCGGACCATCCGGCGGATGCCGAGCCGGTCCAGGCCGATCGCCCGCAGCATGCCGATCTCCCGGCGGCGCTCGAAGACCGACATCGCCATGGTGTTGACGACGCCGAGCACCGCGATCACCACGGACATCCCGAGCAGCCCGTACATCATGTTCAGGATGCCGGTGACGATCTGGCGGTTCTCCGCCTTGATGTCCTTCTCGCCCTTGACGGCGATCAGCGGGTTGCCGCCGGTCGCGTCGCGCAGCGCCTGCTTCAGCTTCTCGGTCGGGCCGTCGGTGCCCTTCACCAGGACCCGGTTCGGACCGGTGCCGGGTGCCGCGTGCGGGCCGACCACGGCGTCGGGGGCGACGATCCCGGTCAGCGAGGTGCTGGAATCCAGCACGCCGCCGACGGTCAGCGAGCCCTTGGTGCCGTCCGGGTAGGTGACGGCGAGCGTGTCGCCGACCTTGTAGCGGGTGCTCCCGTCGGAGCCGGAGTTGACCAGCAGCTTGCCCTGCTTGAGGGCGTCCGCGGCGCCCTCCTTGACCTTGACGGTGGCCAGCTGGTCGATGGTCGCGGCGTCCACCGCCGTCAGCCACTCGGTGTCCGAGCCATCCGGGCCGTCCGAGCCGTCCGCGCCGTGCGAACCGTTCGCGCCGTTCCCGCCCGTCGTCACCGGGACGGTGCGCTCCACGCTCATCGCGCTGACGCCGGGCGCCTTGGCGATCTGGGCGGCGACCTCGGGGGAGAGCATCGAGTAGTTCTGCATGGTGACCGTGAAGTCGGCCTTGAGGTCGCTCGCGGTCGCCTTGTCCACAGCCTTGTTCACCGAGGCGCCGACCACGGTCAGCGCGGTGATCAGGGTGACGCCGATGGTCAGCGCCGAGGCGGTGGTGGCGGTGCGGCGCGGGTTGCGGATCGCGTTCTCCTTGGCCAGCCGGCCCGGGGTGCCGTACAACCCGCGCAGCAGCGGGGCGAACAGGGCGATCAGCGGCCGTGACAGCAGCGGGGTCAGCACGAACACGCCGATCAGCAGCGCGCCCGCGCCCGCCCCGACCAGCTTGACCTCCTTGTTCGACGCACCCGCGGCCAGCCCGGCCGCGCCGGCCAGGGCGAACACCAGGCCGATGGTGTTGCGGACCACCAGGCTCTTCTGGGTGGCGGGCTGCTCGGCCGAGCTCATCGCCGCCACCGGGGCGATCCGGGAGGCGCGGCGGGCCGGGAGCCAGGCGGCGACCAGGGTCACCAGCACGCCGACCGCGAGCGCGGCGATGACGGTGCTCGGGGCGATCACCAGCGGGCCGTCCGGCAGGTTGGCCTCCAGCGGGCCGTTCAGCAGTGCCTGGAGCCCGGCGGCGATGCCGATGCCGGCCACCAGACCGGCCACCGACGCGGTCAGGCCGACCAGCGCCGCCTCGATCTTGACGGAGCGGGTGATCTGCTTGCGGCTGGCGCCGATGGCGCGGAGGAGGGCCAGTTCCTTGGTGCGCTGGGCGACCAGCATGGTGAAGGTGTTGGCGATGATGAAGATGCCGACGAAGAGCGCGATGCCCGCGAAGACCAGCAGGGCGGTGCTTATGCCCTTGGTGCCCTGCTGGATCATCCGGTCCTGCTTGTCGGCCAGTTCGCGGCCGGTCCTGGCGTCGAGGTTGTCACCGTGCGGGACGGTCTGCTTGACGGCGGCGAGCAGCGCGGAGTCGTCGGTGCCGGGCTTGGCCTTGACGTCCAGCTCGCCGAAGCGGCCCGGGCTCAGGTAGAGCTGCTGGGCGGTGGCGCTGTCGAACGCGGCCAGCGAGCCGCCGGCCACCACACGCGGGTCGTTGGTGCGCAGGGTGCCGGTGAGCTTGAGCTCCATCACCGGGCCGTTGACGGCCACCCGGACGGTGTCGCCGACCTTGTAGCCGCCCTTCTCGGCGGTTTTGGCGTCCAGTGCGATCTCGGTGGCGTTCTTCGGGCCGCGCCCCTCGACCAGCGGGTAGCGCGGGTCGGTGCCGTCGGCGGCCGGCACGTAGTTGGTGCCGGTGGTGGAGAAGCCGTTGCCGATCAGCGCGCCCTTCTTGTCGGCGATGCCGGCGAAGCCGCTGACCACCCCGCGCACGTCGGCCACGCCGGGCAGCGCCGCGACGGCCTTGCGGGTGTCCTCGGTGAGGGTCGGGCCGGTGTGGGCCTTGCTGCCGTGGTCGTAGCTGCGGGCGACGGCCTCCCGGTCGCTGACCGTGACGGCGATGTCGGTGTAGCTCTTGGAGTTCTGGGACCTGAGCGCGCTGGCGAGCGTGTCGGTGAAGACGAGCGTGCCGGCCACGAAGGCGGTGCCGAGCATGACGGCGAGCGTCGTCATCAGCAGTCGGCCCTTGTGGGCCAGCACGTTGCGTAGTGCGGTGCGGAACATGAGGAGGTGTCAGTCCTGGGGTTGCTCGTGGGCGGGTGGCTTCGGGGTTCCGGGGCTGCTGGGCTGCCTGGGTGTCAGCTGGTGCGGCCCTTGGCGTCGAAGCGGCGCATGCGGTCCAGGACGGTGTCGGCGGTGGGGGCCGTCAGTTCGTCGACGATGCGGCCGTCGGCGAGGAAGACGACGCGGTCGGCGTAGGAGGCGGCGACGGGGTCGTGGGTGACCATGACGACGGTCTGGCCGAGTTCGCGCACGGAGTTGCGGAGGAAGGAGAGGATTTCGGCGCCGGAGCGGGAGTCGAGGTTTCCGGTGGGTTCGTCAGCGAAGATGATGTCGGGCTTGCCGGCGAGGGCGCGGGCGCAGGCGACGCGCTGCTGCTGGCCGCCGGAGAGCTGGGACGGGCGGTGGCTGAGGCGGCCGGAGAGGCCGACGGTGTCGACGACGCGGTCGAGCCAGGCCTTGTCGACCTTGCGGCCGGCGATGTCCATCGGGAGGGTGATGTTCTCCAGCGCGGTGAGCGTGGGGAGCAGGTTGAAGGCCTGGAAGATGAAGCCGATGTGGTCGCGGCGCAGCTGGGTGAGCTGCTTGTCCTTCAGGCCGACGAGTTCGGTGTCGCCGATGGTGGAGGAGCCGGAGGAGACGGTGTCGAGGCCGGCCATGCAGTGCATGAGCGTGGACTTGCCGGAGCCGGAGGGGCCCATGATGGCGGTGAACTCGCCCTGGGGGAACGTGACGCTGACGTCGTCGAGGGCGACCACGCGGGTCTCCCCCTCCCCGTAGACCTTGTTGAGACCGGTGGCGCGGGCGGCCGCCCGGCCGGTGAGGACTGCGGTTGCGGGGAACGTCACGTGGACTCCTGGGATGAATCGGATCTTCCTACCGTTCCATCCTCCCAAGCCGTTCGAATGTGACGTGTATGCCGAGGAGGCGACCGACCCCCGCCGACCCGGCGGTGTGACGGGGGCCGTCTCCTCCTCAGGTATGACGCCTCTCCCTGAGGACCAAGTCCCCGGTGGGCTACTCCACCGCGACGCCGAAGGCGGTGGCCAGCCCGGCCAGACCGTTCGTCACCGCGCGGCCCGAGGGCGCGAACTGCCAGCCGTCGTCGGCCCGTCGGAACGCGCCCAGGAGCATCGCCGAGTCTGTGGTTGTACGAACACGTGCTGGTAGTGGAGGTGGATGGTCGCGACTTCGAGTGCCCGCTGCATGAGGTCTCGGTCCGTGACGAGTACTCGGACGGAAGCGGTCACGTCTACGTGGCGCTTCCAGACGGCCGTCGGCAGATGGTGTCCATCTCTCTGGAGGAGACGCCGGAGGCCGAGGTGCGCAGGTTTGTCGTGGCGGTGTTCAACGCCGCCGCCGACGAGAAGATGGCCAGGCTCGAGCGGCAGGCTCTCGTGCCACAGGCCGAGGCCTAGCTACGCGAGGCGAAAGCCGACACGGCCGGCCAAGAACAGGCCGGGGACCGGCTGGCTAAGGTGAAGACCCGTCAGAAATCGGACAAGCGCATCCCACGTGCGCGTCAAGGGCTGGACGCGGCATTCGACCGGTGGGAGCAGCTCACCGGCCACCGCCCGCAGTAGCACGCCCCGCCAGACCGGGTGGCCTGCCGAAACCGGTGACACCGAGGTGAATGCCGCCTCTCACAGTCCCCATCGGGCTGACCCTACGCACGAAGGCCCGTCCGCCCCCGCTGCCTGTCGGGGAACGGGCGGCCTTCCCCTCTCAGCTGCCCTGCGTACCCTTGCGACGACGTGCGACGACCAGGGCGCCCGCCCCGAGGGCGATCGCGGTGGCTCCGGTGATCGCCATCGGCGCGGCGCTCGAACCGCCGCCGGTGGACGCGAGCTGGGAGTCCGTCGCGGCGGCCGGGGCCGTGACCGCCTGAGCACTCGCCGCCTGGCTCGGCGCCGACACGGCGGCCTGTGCGACCGGAACGACCGGAACGGCGGACGGCGTGACCGAGGGCGCACCCGGTGTCGGAGTGGTGACGGTCGGCGTCGGGGCCGAGGTCCCGGCCGCTGCCTCGACCGTAAACTCGGTCTTCGGGCCGAACCCACTGTTCGCGCTCTCACCCGGCCCCGGCTCGCTGCTATCGACCGGCAACAGCGACTCGGCCATGGCGGGCGCGTTCTTGGTGAACGACAGCCGCACATTGACCGTGCGGGTCTCCCCCTTGGGCAGGTTGAGGATGTCAGCGTCCTTGTCGCCCGTCCACCGCGTCATGTAGAGCCAGCCGGAGTGGCCCGAGTCGATGCTGGGGCTGCCTTCCTGCCACCGGCCGCTCGGTGTCTCGTACTCGAACGTGAGCACGTCGGCGGTGAGCTTGGTCTGCCCCTGGAACAGGACGGTGGGGAGGACGCGGAGGTCCTTGCCGGTCCGGTTGGTATAGACCAGCTTGAACTGCTTCGCCTCGCCCCCCGCTGTGAAGGAGGCCGGCACGCCGTCGAGCCTGGCCTCCGGCCGCGCGGCAGGCGTGGGGGCCGGGGTGCTTGGCGTCACCAGCGGGGCGATCGTCAGCCTCAGGGACGGGCCGTTCGCCTGCGAGATGCGCTGCTCCGGCGGCAGCACGGGATCCGACACCACGACGCCGAGATTCGCCGTGAACGAGACGAGGGGGGCGTCCGCCGCCACGGTGAGGCGCAGCCGGTAGGCGGTCTCTGCACCGCTCGCCAGGTGAAGCTGGGTGGCGAATTGGTCCAGCTCCCAGACCCCGCCCCCACCTGCGTCGGTGTTGTTCACCTTGGCGTCCTGCCACTGCGTGGTGCCGGGCCGCTGGTACTCCAGCTTGAGCTGGCTCTGCTTGAGGCCGTCGCCGCGAACACCCGCGACGACGAAGCCGGTCGTCGCGTCGACCTGGTGATCGGCAGTGTTCTTCAGAGTCGCGGTGAGCTCCACCGGCTCGCCACCGGCCTTGACGGTGGCGGGGCCGTTCAGGGTGGTGGTGACCGGCGAGGCCGGCGCCTGCGGGCCCTGGGCGGCCGCGGTGGTTCCCGGGGCAGCGGACACGGCCGGAGCCGTGGCGAGGGCCACGCCGGACACCAGCGTGGCGGCGGCGGCCACGGTCATGAATCCACGGTGCTGAATACGCAACGGAACCTCACGGGAGAATTCGGACGGAACTCATCGGAACGTGAAATCGCGTGCGTGAGAGGCCATTTCTGGCATAGCCGAACCGGTGCTTCGCCCCCCAACGAACAGCGATCGCGGCATCCTACTCCGCCGCACCGACCCCTCAGCGGGCGGGGTACCTCGGCAAGTGCCCCACCTCTCGCCGCCCGTCAGGGCGTCAGGCGGTGCAGGTCACGGGGGAAGAGCGCGGTGCGATGTCAGCCCGCGTGAGGGAGCCGTCCAGCGTTCGAGGCCCAGAGCGAAACCGCCGTGCAGAGGCATGCCGTGGGGGAGCGCAGGTAGGCGGCGTACGGTTCGACGGACTCGCCGCAGGCGGCCAGGGCGGCGAGGTAGTCCTCGTAGCGGTGCAGGCGCTGGCCGCCGGTGACCAGTTCGACGTGGACCTGGCCCTCGCCCGTTCCACCGACCTCGCCGACCACCACGACGCCACCGCCCCCACCTCCAGGCCGCACTGCGCAAGACGACGCTCCGGGCCCGTCTGACCGGCGCGAACCGCGACAACGCCCGCGCCTGCGGCCTGCTCACCGTCCAGGACGCCGTCGCCGAGTACCGCACCGGCGCCGCGCTGGCCGTCACCGCCCCGGAGCGCACCGACATCCCCGGCCTGGCCACCAAGAGCGACGGCCGCTACACCTTCCCGGCGCTGGCACTGCCGCCGCTGCCGTCCGGCAAGAGCGCGCCGGACGGGAAGGGCGCGGCGGCGGCGAACATCGCGGGCCCGACCTGCATGGCAGCAATCCGCGCATATCAAACACCCACTGAACGTCGCGAATTCCGGAAGGGTGCCCGCCTACCGCGACGGGCGACTCGGAGCGATCACTTCGACCTGCCCACCCCGTTCGGAGATCCATGCCTCAAGCTCCGCGCCGGCCAGCTGCTGGGAGGATTCGCCACTGAAGACCGTAATCGGCCCGAAGACTGAGAGCGTGGTGGTGAACCGGCCTGTAGCTCGATGACCTGCAGCTTTCGGGTGGCCGTGGTGTCGGGGTGACCGGCTGCGGGCAGCCAGCGGAGGGTTGGTTTGGTCGTGGAGGTGCGGTGTGCCGTCGGTGATCGCGTTGCTGGAGGTCCGGGAAGCGCGGGCCCAGGAGGATCTGGATTCGTGGCTGGAGGTGTTGCGGGAGGCCGAGGTTCAGGCGGAAGCCGCCCGACAGCGGCTGGAGCACGCGCGGATCGCCCGGGCGGAGGTCGCGCTCATGTTCGCTGAAGGAGTGGTTCCGATCCACGAAGGCGACGAGGTGTCACGTGCGGTGGTCGCGCCCCCGGTTCCCGCTCCCGTGGAGCGGCCGGTGCCTGCGCGCCCGGTGCTGCGGGAGGGGTACGATGCCCGGCCGCCGCAATGGCAGGCCGGGCTGGACGCCGCCGCTTTGTATGGGGCCTATCGGCAGGTCTTCGAGACCACGCTGGCCGCGTCGGGGCCGGTCACGGTGCAGGAGCTGACGCGGGCCCTGGGGCGGGACGCCTCGCGGTTGAACGAGGTGGAGAAGGTGCGTCACCGTGCCTACGCACTGGAGGCGCGTGGCTGGCTCGTGCGTGAGCGGGGCGTGTTCAGGCCGGCCGCGGGTCCAGCCGCTCGGGGCGGAACTCCGGCCAGTGCAGACGTTCTCTCGCCAGCTTCCGCGTCAGGGTGATCAGGCCCGCCCACCACACCATCTGCACGTGGTGGTCGGGCCGGCGCTCGTGGTCGCGGTTCAGCCGCCGGGCCCGCGAGAGCCACCCCAGCGTGCGTTCAACTGTCCACCTGCGCGCGAGGACCACGAATCCCTTGGTCCCGTCGGGGCGCTTGACGACCTCGACCCTGACGCCGTGGGCGGCGAACGCGTCCGCCAGGGCCGGGCCCTGGAAGGCGGTGTCCGCCCAGACCAGTTTCAGCAGCCTTCCGGGCTCGGCCATGAACGCGTCGATCAGTTCCGGGGCGGCGACAGAGTCGTGCACGTTCGCGGGCGTCACGGTGACCTCCAGCAGCAAGCCGCCGGTGTCGGTCAGGACGTGGCGCTTGCGTCCGTCGCGGAGCTTGTTGCCGTCCATCCCACGCGTGGCCGCGGGGCAGGTTTCCGAACCGTCCACCGACTGCGCGTCCATGACGCCCGCGCTCGGCTCGGCCGCCCGCCCCTCCCGCTGACGCTGCAGGCGACGTAGTCGCTGGTAGAGCTCGCGCACATACCCGTGGCGTGACCAGCGGCGGAAGAAGTCGTAGACCTTGCGCGGGGCTGGCAGGTCGACGGGCATCGCCCGCCACTTCGCGCCGTTGTCGACGAGGTAGCGCACCGCGTCGACCATCTCACGGTGGCAGTGAGCCTCGGGGCGTCCGCCCCGGCCCTCCAGCCAGGCCGGCACCGGCATCGAGGCCCTGACCTGGGCCCATTCCGCGTCCGTCATGTCGGACGGGTAGTGCGGTGCCCGCCGTCCCGTCGCGATCGCTCCGTACTGGTGAACGTAGCAGTCACACGGCAGAGTGGCCGAAGTGGCACCGAAGGCATCGTTGATGGTGAACTGGGGCGGCAACGGGCCTCCTGGGCCGGAGGGTTGGTCTCGACAACCGCACTCCTACCAAGAGGCCCGTTCTTCTACGCCCACCGAGCGGCCAGCACGAACGTTCGAGATTTTCTCAGAGGGATGATCTTCGGAGCAGTCTGTCGGTGGACACCATCACGCCCCTGGCGGGATGGCGAACGGGTCGTACTCCTCGGGCATGAAGCAGCCGTAGTCCTGGAGTGGCTGCGGATCGTTCAACACGATGTGCTTGCGCTCGCCCGCAGGTGAGAGTCCGTCTGGGCGGTCCAGAATCCGTTGGCCGGGGAGTCCGGTGGACCCTGGTGCGTTGGCTGCGAGTCGACCGAAGCGGTCCAGCAGAGCCCACACAGCATCGTAGACATCGCGGATGTCCTCGGCCGCTCTCTCCTCGGTGATTTCAGGGGAGGCTTCGCGGTACGCCGCACGGGCCGAAGCGACAAAACGCTCCGGATCGACGATCACTACGTCCTGGCGCGTCCGAACGCTGATCGTCATACCCGCCGTCGGGACTGGAATCTCATCCACCGGCCCACGGTACTGCGTCGGAAGCGCGACCGACCGGCGCATTCGCAAGCCGACCCCACCGAACACCACCCGGTTCACCACCACGCTCTGAGCCTGTCAGGCCACGCACCACCGTAGTGTCATCGACGCTGATCTTGAAGGTGTTCTGAAACAAGACCGCGTCGGTCAAGTCTGCTCCCCTCATATCGACGCCGGAGAGCGAGGCCCCCATGATCTGCGTTCCTCTGAAGCTCGCTCCCGATGCGTCGACCCCTTGCAGTGAAGCTTTGATCATGTTGGCACCGTCGAGCCGTGCCGAACGGAGCACGGCCCCGTCAAGATTCGCCCTGACGAGGTCAGCGCCTGTCAGATCCGCATCGGTGAGATCCGCTGACTGAAGGTCGGCGCGGTAGAAAATCGCTCCCACAAGCCGCACACCCGCTAGGACCGCCTGGGTGAACCACGAGCTCGAAAAATCTCCGCCCGACAGGTCCGCACCTTGGAAGTCGCACTCCACGCCGAAGAGGCTGTATCCCTCTTCCGCAAGCCATTCTTGCAACTGGCGTGTCGCCTCAGGATCGGCCGGTAGCGTCTTCGGCTCCCAGTTCTTACGGGTACCAAATGACATGATCTTCCCAGCCATGGCTTTCAATAGTTGCGCGCCATCTCCCGGCCCCGGTAGCCGCGCTCCTGGCTGCCATCCGGCTCGCGTGCTGGGGGCGATGGGAGGTGTGGGCTGTGGTTCACCGGTTAGAGGAGAGCAGGTCTCCGGGCTGGCAGTTCAGTTCGCGGCAGATGGCGCTAAGGGTGCTGAAGCGGATCGCCTTGGCCCGGTTGTTCTTCAGGATCGAGAGGTTGACGACGGTGACGCCGACCCGTTCGGCCAGTTCGGCGAGCGTCATGCCGCGCTCGTCCAGCAGGCGGTCCAAGTGGCACTCGATCTGATGCGGCTCCTCCGGAGGCATCAGACCAGCCCTTCGGTGTCCGCGCGCATGCGGGTGCCCGCGCGGAACGCCGCAGCCGCCGCGCCGACGAGGACCGCCAGGAACATGGGCTGGACCGCGTAGTTCTTGGCGGGTGTGATCGCCGTCGTCGCCGGCAGCCCGTGCGCGAGCAGGTTCGTCGTCATCATGTCCAGCAATGGCACGAGGAAGCCCATGAGCATGAGGGCGGCGGCGATGACGGTGAGGCGTCGCGTGTTCTGGGGCGCGAAGAAGTCGCCGTCCCGGAAGGTGCGGGCCATCCGCAGGAGGGCCGCGAGGACCACGACCAGCAGCAGGCCGCCCACGAGCCCGGGAAGGGCGAGGAGCAGGCGCTGCCCGAGGCTCGGGTCGGCGAAGGCCAGCTCGGCGTGACCGGAGCCGCGGAGCGTCACGGCTTCGGATACCGCGGTGACGGGCAGTCGTACGGCGTCGTCGACGCGCACCTCGCGCGAGTAGCCGGGCGACAGCGGGCCGTTCACCCCCAGGATCGGGAGAAGGACCCGAAAGAGCCCCACGCCCAGCGCGGCCAGCACCAAAACCAGCTCAAGGACGCGGTCGGCCAGCCGCGTCCACCAAGTCGTGTTGCTCATGTTCCCCACCCATTCAGCGGCATATCGTTTTTCGATGCTATCGAAAAACGATATGCCGCTGTCAAGTGGCTGACACCGCACCAACGCAGCGACCTCCCAACAGAAGAGCTGTTCAAAGCCTTGGACGCCAAGGCCCGCGACCCTGGACGAGCTGCGCACCGCGCTGTCCCGTTACGGCTTGCCCGGCGATCGCGAGGTCTTCGAGCAGGCGCTGACCGCCGCTCTCGCCCCGTCTCCGATCGGTGACCTCGGCGTTGCGCCGAGGTGATCGCCACTTAGACCGACCGGCAAATGGATCACTTGAGGCGTGGGGTGGTGGGTCGGCCGTCCCAGCGGTAGCGGCTCCGTGCTTGGCGGATCAGCATGCGGAGCGTGACGAGAACGGCGGCCAGGTAGAGGTAGAAGTCCACGACCTTGCCGTTTCTCTCGGTGCACCGTCGAAGCTTGCCGTCGTCGTTCATCCACGAGTGCGTGCGCTCGGCTGGCCAAAGCTGCTGTACGCCCGGCGCAGGACGTCGGCGGGGTCGACTTCCTGCGCGTGCGCTTGTCCCTCGTCAGGACGGGTAGACGATCGAGCCCAGCGGTGGGCAGGGGATCAGCATGGTGCCGATGCCCGGGCGTTCGACGAAGGCCCGGGCTGCGGCGGCCTGTTCGCGTCGGGTGTCCAGATCGTCGGCGTGCCAGGCGTCGTGCCTGGCACGGGTGTAGTCCCACGAGTCGTCGATGAGGCTGAGGCTGACGTTGCCGGCGCTGCGCTGGAAGTCCGCCTTCACGGCGGCCTGTCGCAGTGCGGTCTGCGTGGCGGCGAGGTCGAGGCGGGTGATCAGCACGCCGGGGGTGTTCGGCTCACGGGTCGGCATGGGGGCCTGCGGGAGCAGCGAGACCCCGGTGTCGAGGCGGCCGATGTTGTCGACGGTCGCCTGCTGGGCCTCCCTCGCCATGATCTGTATCTCCCGGTGCAGCCAGAGGAACTCGTCGAGGTCGGCCGGGGTGACGCGCATCCGCTCGTACAGGGCCCGGAACCGGGGGTCGGGGTGCAGCGGGCGCACGAGCGGCATGTGGAACGCCACGCAGTCGTTGAACCCGTTCGCCACGGCGGCGTCGAAGTGGAGGAGGCCCTGATCCACCTGCCCCTGTGCGATGGCCAGACCGCCGAGGCCCGAGTGCCCCGACGCGACGAGCCACCTGCCGTCGGGGCCGAGCGCCGAGGCGCGCACGACGATGTCGTGGAGGCCGGCGACGACGTCGACGCCCCGCGGGGTGAGGCCATGGGTCATGACCGCCACCTGAAGATCGTGCACGCGGGCGGTCAGTGACGTGACGGTGTCGGCCATGGATCTCCTCGGTGGTGGTGAGGGTGGCAGGTGCTCAGGCTCGGGCCAGCCAGCCTTCTTCAAGACCGTCAAGGACGAACCCGTTGTCGAAGCGCACCCGGTAGGTCGTCCGAGCGCCCGCTCCGGCGTTGACCGCTCCCACCCGGGCGACGTTCTGGCGGAGGTCATCGATCAGGCTCGCCGCGAACGCGTCGAACCGATGGCCGCGAATTTGCTGATCGAAGCTCGCGAGGTAGTCCTGGCCCGCGCGGCCGGCTTCCGTGGTCGAGCCCATGACCGTTCCCGCCAGGCCCTCGGCGAGGAACAGCGGACCGGGGACGCCGCCCCTGGTCGCGGTGTCACCTGCGGTGACCTGCGCATCCCTGGTCAGCGTGACCCTCGTGCCGGCCTCGTACGGCATGGGTGCCCCCTGTCGTTCGATCTTGGACTCGCAAGGGTAGTCGAATCACCTTGGGGAGAAACGGTGTTCGACGAAGCTCGGGAGCTCTTGTTGCTGTCTTAGCCCCGGTCGAGGTTGACGTTGACGGTTTCCGGCAGCGGCCCGACCTGCTTCTTCGCGGCGTCCAGGGTTGGCCCGAGAAGCGGTGAGTCATGCCGGTTGGCCCCATCGGAGACGATCCCGATCGGGCACCGCGGGCGTCACAGGCAGCGGAGCGCTTCAGGCCTTTGCCCCGGTCGACCGGCGAACGGCCGGCCTTCTCCCCGCCGGACGGGGCCTTGGTGATGCAGCCGTCCACCGAGATCTCGCCCAGGTCGAGGCCGATCATCCGGGCGTAGAGATCCGTTCGTAGCCGAAGCCGTGGACCAGCGCGAGCACCGCATGCTCGAAAACGGTTCGGTCGGGAATCCGGCGGCGATGGCAGCCCAGCGGGTGGCTCACAGCGAACTCCGGCCGGGTGGGCAGGAGTGCGGCGAACTGGTCCCAGAGGGGTTCGAGCAGGCAAGATGGCAGCGCGGGCACGGCCGTCCTTCGTGATCACTGAGCGTAGAGAATTCCATGATCACGCGGACCCGTGCCCGAACTGCTGTCCAGGCCACCTCGCCAGCGCCTATTGCCGGTCGGTCCTACCGCCACCGCTGGTCCTGCACACCGACGAGCAGGCGATGGCCTCCTTGGCCGCACCCATCGGCGGACGGAAATGGAGCCCGGCCCACAAGTCCGTCCACGCCCTGGAGAAGTCGGGGGCTGTGATCCCGCTATCCTCCCTGGGTCAACGATCAACGTGCGGGAGGGGAACCCATGCGGCAGCGCCGCGCCCTGCTTGCCAGCGCCGCCCTGGCGGTCATACTCACCACCGGCTGCGGCTCGGGCGGCAGCGCCACGAGCGGGGCGGCCCCCACGGCCGCTGCGCCGGCCGGGACGGGCACCACGCCAGCCGCGCCGGTGAGTCCGGCGCCGGTGAGTTCCGCGCCCGCGGGCCCGGCGACTACGAGTGCTGGGGCCGGGGCCGGGGAGCTGCCGGACGGGTACGACCCGAACCGGGACGCCGCGGCCGATCTGAAGGCGGCGCTTGCCCTTTCGGCCGGCGATCAGCGGCCGGTGCTGATCGACTTCGGGGCCAACTGGTGCCCGGACTGCAAGGTGCTCGACAAGCTGTTCCATTCCGCAGAGGTCGCCCCGATGTTGCGGGGCGACTACCGAGTGGTGGCTGTGGACGTGGGAAAGTTCGACCACAACCTCGACCTAGCCGCCCAGTACGTCGACCTCCAGCAAAGCGGCATCCCCGCGCTGGTGGTGCTCGCCCCGGACGGCTCCGTGCGGACCGCGAGCAACGACGGCGCGTTCTCCAATGCCCGCAGCATGAACGCGGACACGGTCGCCGCCTACCTCAAGCGCTGGTCGCAGAAGTGAGTCCGGCCGGGCGGCCGCGCGCTGGCTCGGCGGCGGCCGCCGTGCTGCTGCTCGGGGCGGCGGGCTGTTCCGCGAACCCGGCACCGACGGCCGCCGCGGCCGCCACCTACAGCGGCGGCGGCGTCACGGTCACCCTCCGGCTTGCGGCTGGGGAAGACGGGCGGCAGCTGCTCAACGCCACCTTCACCCCCGAGCAGGCCGGGTTCCACCTGTACAGCGTCGACCTGCCGGCAGGCGGGGTCGACGGGCTCGGCCTGCCGACCCGGCTGACGGTGCGCGGCGGCTTGACCGCGGACGGCGCCACACGGGCCGACCGTCCGCTGCGTACGGTGAGTCCCCTGGGCCTCGGTGTGGAACTGCCGGTCTACCCGGACGGCGCGGTCACCATCAGCCTCCCGGTCCGCCGGGCCGACGCGGGGCCGACCGAGGCGGTAGTCAGCTTCGGCGCATGCAGCGAGCAGCGCTGCATGGTCCCTGTCACTGACCAGGTCATCCCCCTCGGCACGGTCGGCTGACGCGGCCGGCCGCTCCAGCCGGATCCGCAGGCGGGGATGCACCGACGCGCGCAGCTCCAATGGACCGAACTCCTGCCCCGCAACCGCCGCCGCTGGCGTCCCGCCGGGTCCTGGAGGACCCGATCATCCGCGACCTCCGTCCCGGTCGGATGGGGCTGATCTGCCGTCACACGCCGGTCCGGCTCCCTACCGTGACCCCAGGCGTGGAACCATGCGCGGGGAGGCCGATCGTGAAGCTCGTCGCTGACACCACGGAGAGTCCCTTCGAGGAGGCCCTGGCCGTAGTCCGCACGGACGCGAGCTGGCCCCCAGCTCGGCGAGCCGCATGGATCCGTGCAGTGGGGGTGCATAGGCGTGATTACTCGGCTGAAGCGTTCCTCTGCAGCGCTGGCGGTGCGGTTCGGTAGCGCTCTGCCCTTTGTGCATGGGGTGCTGTGGCGTGGCAGATGCCGTGCGGAGAGGTGTTCGACTGCCCGTCGGACAGGTCGGCCCCACGTGCCTCGTGATCGCGTATTTGCGGATGGCGGATCTGTAACTCAATTCCCCTGACTCAGCGTCAGGTGTAAACTGCGTAGTCGTTGTAGGCGTGAGATAGACGGAGGAGAGTATGACCCGCGCGTGGGAGGCTGACCCGTCCGCGTTGTTTGAACGGCGACTGGGAAAGTCGGCTAAGGAACTCGGCTCCTCTGACGGCCGCGACGAATGTCCGGATATCTGGCGGCTCGACAACGGCGATATCGCGGTGATTGGCAGGGATCTCACGGATAATTACCGCGGCCACCTTCCCGAAGGTGTCGCCGTGGGGTCGGACGAGCGGCTGGTCATCATCCCCGGAGCCATGCTCAGCGCGGCGAAGGTGGACATCCCGGATGCCTGATCGCCGGGCCCCGGACCTGAGCCCCGAGCGGGGCGAGCGGCTCGTCCGAGAGGACTACAAGCGTGACTTCCGCGAGCGTGATGCGCAGCTCCGGGGCAGGGACTCCTGGAAGCTCGAACGTCTCCAATACTTCGAGGAGCAGGGCAGCCCGAGTCGGGATGCGCTGCGTCGGGGGGATTGGGAGGAGGCGCTGCGGCTTCTGGAGGACAGGCGCGGCGCCTTGCTCGCCATCGGCCGGGAGGACGAGGAGCGCCGTTCCTTCTTTCACCGTGTGCGGGTGATTGAGACGCCGCTGACCGCGTATCTGCAGTGGGAGTTGCATTCGCTGCGGATGCGCGCTGAATGCGGCGAGAGGGTCCGTATTGTCCCCGCCGAGAAGCTGGCTGGCACGGAGGAATTCAGCCCGTTGCCGGAAGTGGTCATTCTCGGCGGGCGCACGCTGTACCAGGTCCTGTATGCGGAGACAGGAATTCCGAACGGTGCGGTCCGCTACACCGATCCCGAGCTTGTCGACCGCTGGGAAAACTACATCAAGGATCTCTACGAGGCGGGCGAAGACGTGCGGACCTACTTCGACCGTGAGGTAGCGCATCTTCCCCCGCCGAGCACAGGGACGGAGTAGGGCGATCGACGAGCACAGTGGGGGCACGGATGGCCCCGGCACCTCGCGTAACGAGCTGTCGGGGTCGTCGCGTGACGTCGTCCAGGCGAGGAACGTCAGCGGGGGAATCCACTTCCACGGCGTTCCCGACCGAAAGAGCCCCCCGACCCCGCGCCAGCTGCCGGCCGATGTGCGCGGCTTCGTCAACCGCGTTGACGAGCTTCAGGAGCTGAACGCGGTCCTGACCGACCAGGACGGGGACCCACTCGTCGTCTCGGTGTTCGTCATCGCCGGCACCGCCGGCGCCGGCAAGACCTCGCTCGCACTGCGCTGGGCACACCGAGCCCGGGAGCGCTTCCCGGACGGGCAGCTCTACGTCAACCTGCGCGGCTACGACCCGGGGCAGCCGGTCACCGCCCAGGAGGCGCTGCACCGGTTCCTGACCTCGCTCGGCGTCCACGCCCAGTCCGTCCCGCAGGACCTGGACGCGGCCGCCGCGCTCTACCGCTCCCTGCTGGCCGAGCGCCGCATCCTGGTGGTCCTGGACAACGCCGCCACGGTAAGCCAGGTCCGTCCCCTGCTACCCGGCAGCGCCAGCTGCCTGGTCGTCGTCACCAGCCGCAGCCGCCTGTCCGGCCTCGCGGTGCGCGACGGCGCCCGCCGACTGACCCTGGGCACACTGCCCGAGCCGGAAGCGGTCGCCCTGCTGCGCGCCGTCACCGCCGGCCACCGATCGCAGGACGACCCGGACAAGCTCACCGAACTCGCCCGGCTCTGCGCCCAACTGCCACTCGCCCTGCGCATCGCCGCCGAGCGCGCCGCCAGCTTCCCCCACATGGGACTGGACAACCTGATCGCCGACCTACGGGACGAGTCCGCCCTGTGGGACGCTCTGAGCGTGGGAGACGACGAGGAAGCCGACGCCGTCCGCACGGTGTTCGCCTGGTCCTACCGGGCCCTGCCCGACCAGGTCGCCCGCCTCTTCCGCTTCCTGGGCCTGCACCCCGGCCCCGAGTTCGGACTCCATGCCGCCGCAGCCCTCGCCCAACTGACCACCAGCCGCACCCGCCAACTCCTCGACTCCCTGGTCGGCGCCCACCTCGTCGAACAGACCGCACCAGACCGCTACCAGTTCCACGACCTCCTTCGCGCGTACGCCACCGACCAGGCCCAGCACGAAGAACCACCCAACGAACGGCAGGCCGCGCTGCGCCGCCTGCTGGACTGGTACCTGCACACCGCCGACGCCGCCCAGAACTGGATCAGCCCCGCCGAAGCCCACCTGCCGCTCACGCCGCCGGCGGACGGTGTCCACCCGCTGGCCTTCCCCGACTACAACGCCGCCGTGGACTGGGCCGAGCGCGACCGCACCAACCTCCTGCAGGCCGTTCGCACCGCAGTCGCCGCAGGATACGACCAGCTGGCATGGCAATTGGCCGCCGTCCTGTGGAACGCGCAGGCCCCCTCAGCGCCAGGCGCGGACTGGCTTGCCGTGGGCCACATCGGCCTGGACGCGGCGGCCCGTCTGGGCGACCGCCCTGCTGAAGGCCAGCTGCTTACGGACCTCGGCATGGGCTACACCCGGATCAACGCCCTTACGGAGAGCCTCGAGTGCCACCGAAAGGCCTTGGCGATCTGGCGTGAACTGGACGACCGACTCAACGAGGCACATTCCCTCAACCTCCTCGGACTGGTCCACCTCCGCAGCAGGCAACTGAGCGACGCCGCACAGTACTTCGAGCAGGCCATCGCAGCCTTCCAGCTCCAGGGCTCCGCTCACTGGCAGGCCACCACGCTCTCCAACCTCGCCAGCGCCCACTACCGCGCCGGACACATGACGCAAGCCGCAGCCACCATCCACCAGGCACTGACGGCACACCGCTCCTTGAACAACCAGCGCGGCGAGGGAAACGTCCTGCGCCTCTTGAGCGACCTCCAGCGCGAAGAAGGCGAACTGGAGGAGGCACTGAGGTCGGCTCACGACGCGCTGGACATCGCCCTCGGCCTCCGCGACCACCGGCTGGAGGGGTTCTGGCTCATCACTCTCGGCGACGCCCAGCAGGCCAACGGTCAGTTCACCGACGCGCTGGAGTCGTATCAGCGCGCCGCGGTCCTCCATCGTCGCCTCGGTGACCGCAGCCGGGAAGCGCTGGCATGGCACGGCGTAGGCGAGACGTACCGCCGACTCGACAGACCCGCGGACGCGGCCAGCTTCCACCGCCAGGCCGCCACGGTTCAGCACGAGCTCGGCGACGCCTGGAACGAGGCCCTGGCCCTCGACGGCCTGGGCACGTCCGTGCACGGTGAGGACCCAGAGGCCGCTCGGTGGCACTGGGCAGAGGCCCTGAGCCTTCTCGCCGACTACGACGACCCGCGAGCGGTGGCGATCCGCACCCGAATCGAACGCCGACTGGAGACGGACTGAACCACGCTGCTCACCCTTGAGCGGGCGGCACGTCCTCTTGCGGTGCAGTCCCGCGCGGGGGCGCCGCGTGAGAGGTAATGGTGGGTGCTTTGGAGATCACGGTGCAGTGGATCAGGACGTAGGAGTCGGTGCCGATCTCGATGATCCACCGTCGACGTCGAAGGCGCCCACGAGCACCTGTGCCACTTCGCCCACCTGATCGTCCAGGGCTGGAAGCCCGCGCTGCCGAACCGATCGGGCACACCGCAGGCGCCAACGTGCGGCTGGCCCGCACGCCGCGCAGAATGCCCCCTGATCAGGGACCCGTCCGTGGGCCGAGGACGGTTCGGGCAGGCCGCTGCCCGGTCAGTTCTGCTGGCCGTTACGAGGGGCGGGGACGTGGGGCAAGACGTTCCACAGGGGCTGGTTACCGGCTGCCCAGCGGGCGAGGGTGTTGCGGTCGACCAGGAGGATGCCCTGCTCGGCGCCCCAGCGTACGGCTTCGCGGGAGAAGCGGCCGTTGGTCACGACGGCGGCGACGTGCGCACGGTGGGCGCGCTGGTAGGTGCCGGCCAGCGCATACAGGACGCCAACACCGACCGCCTTTCCGCCGATGGGGTCCTGCTTGTGCTTGCACTGCACGGCCCAGCGCCGGCCCGTCGGGTCCTCGGCGAGAACGTCCACGCTCTGGTCGTTGGCCCGCCCGACCTTGCGCGCGCGGCAGCCGTCCCGTTGCAGCAGGTCGCGCACCGCGTACTCGAACGCGTCCGGCTTCATGTGGTCGATCCCGCCAGGACCGCTGAGCGCCAAGCGCAGCTGGGCGGCACGGACCTGGTGGTCGCGGGCCGCTAACGCGCGGTTTCGCAGGACGGTCACGGCGGCGGCGCTGGCCGCGAGGGCGAGGGCTGCGGGGATCCACCAGTTCGCGGCCAGCCACCGCAGGACGGCGGCCGCGGCGCTGAGCGCCAGGAACGCCACCAGCGCGTAGGCGAGCCAGGTGGCGTCGTCACGGCGCACGGGCCTGCGCCCTCGGCGCCGACGGGCCGGGGGCCTGCGGCTAGCCACGCGCTGTTCCGGGCCTGTTCACGTCGATGTCCTTCCTGCGGTCGTCTGCCGGGCCGGGGGAGCGATCAGTGGGTGGCGTCGACGGCAATGCCGACGAGCTGGAGGATGGCGTGGCCCCAGGCGGTGGCGGCGATCAGGACGCCGAACACGACGGCGGTGAAGACCGTGAATGCCTCGTCAGTGCGGCTGCGGGACTGAGTTCGGCGCCGGAGCCGTACGACGATGAGGATCGCGATGAACGCCGTCGCGCTGATCGTGTACTGCACTGCCCGCCCCCGACCGTTACTTGACTCTGTGTGAGGCTTCGGCTACCCGGCGCCTGCTGCCATTCGGGTGAGCATGCCAGAACCTCCGGCGGCCCGGGGCCGGTTTGGGAAAATTAGGCGCCTGCGAACGGCCCCGCGCGGCGCCGCCTGCCCGGCGACCATGAGCAGAGCAGGCCCTGACCGCCGCCCTCGATGCCTCCCCGATCGGCGGCCTCGCATCGGTCACCGAGATGATGGCCACCTACCGCCACCGCCTGGTCGTGCGTAGCGACGAACAGGCGATGGCGTCGCTTGCTGCGCCGATCGGGGGCCAGCAGTGGACCCCGTCCGCCGACGTTTTGTCCCGGGTGCGCGTCGCAGGCGGCGGCGAACGGTGACCGACCAGCCGGCGCTGCCGAGCACGCCTTCTCGGCCTGCGATGGGCCGTTCAGGGGCCCAGAGGCGAGTAGTTTCGCCCCCGAAGGAGAAGAACGCCGCCATGAGCCAGCCCGTACATTCCGATGCCGCCCACCGCTGGAAGCAGGCGAAGATGTCCGGCAGATCCAGTCCGCCCCGCTCCAGCAGGGACTCCGCGACCAGGACGGCCATCTGCGTGTCGTCGGTGGCCTCGCCCGGGTCCCAGCCGCCACCTCCGCTCATCTCGTCACCGGCATCACGCACGGGAAACCGCGCAGAGAACGCTCCCGAGGGGCCGAACTCGAAAGGGCCTCAAGGGCGTCACCCACCGCTGAGCCGATGACCGCGCCAGCGGCCCGCTGAATCCGCTTCATTCGCGCAGTTATCTGTGTCGTCTCGGCGGCCGCGCGACTCTATTCGTTCTCTGGTGCCCCGATCATCGGCAGCGAACGCGTCTCGTCCCGCGGAGGTGACCGAGGTGACGCGGTTCACCTCCCCGTACGGGCGGACGTGGGACCAGAACAGCGGGGTCAGGCCGTGTCGGTCGACGGGTGTGAGGAGCTCAGCCCACTCCGGTTCGCCGAGGATATCCTGAAGCATGAGGGTGTTCACATGCTCGCTGAACTTGGCTGCTGGGCGCCTCGACCACCTCGGGGACCTCGATAGAGTCGGGGCGATGACTGGGAACCGAGGCCGCTGGCCGAAGATCGATCAGGACCGTGGCGTCGAGGACGTGACGCTACTCATCCTGGAGTGGCTGGGTGAGCAAGGTGTGAACGCCATGATCAGGGTGGACGCCGAGAGGATGGTTGACAACGCTCCGGCGTGGACGTTCGCCGCCAGCGGCGGCCCATTGGAGGGTGGAATGCGAGCCGACGGGCGGAATGTCCAGCAGTGCATGTCCGCCGCTCTGGCCCAGTTGCGCCAGGCGGGACTATCGGTTCCGTTTTGATCTTCATGCGCTACTGACTTCGATCACGATGTCGCCTCGTCGTCTCAGCGGTGTCCCGAGGGCTGGCCAAAGCCCGGCATACCGAGCTGGACGGCTACCGGCTGTCTCTTCACGAGCGCGTCGACTTGGGCGAGCTTTCGTTGGCTCTGGCCAGGCTGGTCTGCAAGCCCTCGACCTCCCGCGCTGGCCGCCGGGAGCCGTGGACTGTCGACGACGTCCTGGCCCTGCCCGAGGACACCGGCCGGATCGAGCTGGTGGGCGGAGCGCTGCTGGCGAGCGCGAGCTCTGACTCCCGCACCAACGCACCCGGTCCGTAACGAGCCTGATCAGCGAGCCCTTTTCACGCTATTCCAACCAGGCAGTCAGGCCCTATAGTGCCCGCCATGTCTACCCGCGTAAAGAAGACCCTCCTCACCCTCGTCCAAGGTACTGTCCTAACCGCTCTCCTGAGTGTCCATAACCTCACCAAACCCGGACACCTGGAGATCACACCGTGGACCGTCCTGTGGATGGTGGTCTGGGTGGCGATCGCGGGGTACACGTGGTGGTTCTACGGCGACTCAGAGAAGGCGGTCGCGCTGCAGGCGAAGGTCGAGGCGAAGAAGGCCGCGCGCCGTACCAGCCGGCAGGGCTGAGCCCGCGAGGCCCTGTCCAAGGCGCGAGGTTCGGCGGCCGTCACCAGCACTGCGTAGCCATGTAGGCGGCCACCGGGCTGGACGACACTGCATTTCGTCCACGACCGAGCGAGGGTGCGGGTGCGGAGGATCTCCAGGGAACGAATCACGGCCCCGGACCCCTATCGCTGACCCAGCCGCAAGTAGCGGTCAGAGATAGGAGTCCAAGGCTGATCTCGCTGCTCCAGGTCGGCGAGGCAGAGCCCCGCCAACCCCGCCGGCGCGCAGCAGGGAAACGGAAGAGTGCGCTCCCCGTACCGGAACTACCTGCTCATACCTGTGTCGCGGCCGGTTCCCTGATTCGGACGCTGGTACTGCCTTTCCTGCTGCGCGGCTTGGTGCGGTTGACGGTTGGATGCTGATGCCCGAGCGGCCACTCGTGACAGAGGGCGCGAGCAGGGACATGTCGATTCCCTGTACTGTCACGGCCCGACGGGTCACTGCCTCCTCTGCGCGCTGGAGGCTGCTCAGCCCGGCCCGTCGCTGCATCTCGGCGGTGATGGCGGTCACCTCGCCCGCGCGGGTCCGCGCGCGTTGCTGTGCCTCCTTGTATCCCTCCGGGATGGGACCTCCTGCCTCGACTGCCTCGGTCATCCGGTTCAGCTCCCGGTGCGCATTGTTGGACGCTCGGACCGCTTTCTCCCGCATGGTGCTCAACTGGGCCGTGCTCCGCAGCGCGAGCCGCCCGTTGTCCTTCAAGCGGTCGAGCGAGGCGACGGCCGCGGCCTGCGGCAGCGGGTCCAGGCCGGCCGCGAGCCGGGGCTCCAGGTGCTGGGAGCTGGCGGGCGTGATGCGTGCCGCCCAATCGAGGACCGCGGCACGAACGAGCGCAGCCGACTCCTCCTGCACCTGGTATCCGGCGAAGGCCTGGTCAGGCACGTCAGCGACCTGAGAGAGCCTCAGGTACACCTCTTCGGCGAGTTGCTCCTTTGGCACTCCCCGCACTTCTGACATTCCGGTGACGTAGTCCGCGACATAGGAGTCCACCACCGGTTGCCCGAGGTGCTCGGTGAGCGCCACGAGGTCGAGGTAGTCCTTGGCGGCTATTCGGTTCTCGGGAGCCTCCATCTTGTTGTAGAGCAGGTCTCCTATCGCGGCCACTGGCATGCCGTCGACGTCGTGCGACTCGAAGTAGCGCGGCATGCGGGCCATCTGGACCACGACCGAATTCTGCTCGGAGTCGGTCACCTTCAGGTCGGCGCACTGGTCTCCGGCGACAAACGGATGGGAGAACCACGTGCGCGTGACCTCGACCTCGTAGCCGTGCTCGCGCAAGGCCGCGCCCACCCGTTCACGCACGGCTTCGGCGTCCATGATCTTGTCCGTGAACAGGTCGACGTCGTCGGGCTCTCGCGCTCCCTCAACCCCATGCGCGTACTGGGCAAGACTGCCCGCCAACTGGTACCCCTCCTCTTCGCAGACCTTCAGGACCAGGCGGGCGACGGCGAGCTTCTCATCGCGATTCACCGCGCCCCCTCCTGGCGGGCCAGCTCGGGAAAGCGCCCCTCCCATACCCTCATGACCAGACTTGGTGCGAGCTGTTCCGACCACAGCTCTCGCAGCAGGGCGCGGTTCAGCACGGCGGCCTGCTCGGCAGCGCTGCCGCGGGCCAGCAGCCTCCGGTAGAGGAGCAACAGCTGCCACCGGTTCGCCACATTGACGCGAGCAGGCAACTCCCCGTCCACCAGGTGCGCGGGAACGGCTATCTCTCCCATAGCGGGACCAGTGAGGGAGGCGAGGTCGGTGACGACCTCGAAGCCCTGGTACAGCAGCTGATCGCTTGCCGAAGGCGCCGCCATGGCCGCGGCGATGTCGGGCGGGACCAGGCCCTGACGTGCCGCCTGCGCGATCATCGCCTGCTCTGCGCTGCGTTCGCGGGCCACCCGTGCGAAGTTCGGGCGAGGGGTGATATCCATCCGGTGATCTTCCCGTCTCCAGTCGTGCTAAGACTTACGTTAGTACTCCGGCTGTAGATCGTGATCTTCACGTTTGTTGGGCGGCTTGTCGCTGGTAGTGGCCGGTGCGGGATCGTGTTTGGTGTCGGCGCCGCCATGCTGACTAGCGGAGTCGGTGGGCGAGGTCGCGGACGGGCTGGAGCAGGGCTGCGAACAGTCGTTTGATTTCGTTGCAGGTCAGCTGGCCGATTTCGGCTGCCGCTTTGTTCGTGGCGTTCGATGACGGCGGTGACGGCGAGGAAGGCGTGCGCGAGCATGGCCAGGGTGGTCCAGCGTTGCCAGGAGACCCAGCGGCGGACCTGGTGCTCGTCCAGTCCGGCCAGGCCCTTGGCGGCTTGGAAGGTCTCCTCCACCGTCCAGCGGCGTCCAGCCACCTTGACCAGGGAGCTCAGTGGAACCGGGTGGGCCGAGTAGCAGCGGTAGAAAGCGAGTTCACCGGTGCGCCGGTTGCTGCTGGACATGAGTGTTCAGGGGAAAGCTACCTGTTGCTGCTGCCCGCAGACCCTTGGATCGCCTGTCTGGCGACAGTTCCAGCTCTTCCAGAATTGCCAAAATCTTGCGGTAGACCGGATTCTGAGTGAAGGCCGGATACTTTCCAGAAACAAACTCCAGTCCCGCCTCGACAAACAGGCGGACTGCACGCAGGAACTCATCAGTCCTGCAGTGGCCTGGCACGGGGTCCCATGACCGCAGAATCGTCAGACCGAATTCCTTGGGATGGAAGGTGATCGATGTGGGATTATCCGTGAAGTTGACACGCCCCACCTTCCCGCACCCTACATCGTCGGCCGCCTGGAGCAAACAGAGCATGAAGTCTAGGATTGTGGTTCCCGGGAAAGATTCGTCCATGCCTTCTGTGGTGAACCTCACCTCTACCATGAAGTAGCCGTATCGCAGATTCATCTCAGTGACCGAGGGGAGGGAAGCAATCTTCCTCTTGGGCAATTCTCGCATCGAGCTTCGGTCAAAGTCGAGGTGAAACATCGAAATTTCACTCCATAAATACAAAATTCGACACCATGATAGGGTCGCCATGGCGCGTGGCGCCATGACGGCCCTATCATGGAATTTCCGGCTAGGGAATGGTGAATGCAGTCCGGAAGCTGCCGCCCGGGTTGAGTATCATATCGATTCCGCAGGCCTTGTTGTGGGCCATTCAGCAGATCTGCTGGACCGGCACCGTCTACCCGTCCTCAAGCTATGCACCCCAGTCGGGCCGCTGATCCACGGTCGATGGGCGACGAAACATCTTCATCCAGAAGGAAATTTGGGCGGCCTCGGCATCGGCGAGAAACATCTCGTATCCCGATTCCCCAGCATCGATAGTGATCATCGTCAGAGTTTCACCTTGTGCAGCCTGCAGGAACTCCACGAGTGCACGCGTGGTACGAAGATGACTGGCGTTCGAAGGGCTACGACGTAGTCTTCTCTCGTAGATCCGTCGCATGGACTCGATCCGCACGGGTGAGCACTCCACCGAGAATTCGCTGTCGAGGACGCGGGCCACAGCCTGATCGCAAACGCCCTGTGCAATCGCTCGGCGGACAAGGATTACTGCCCGATCCGCGTCCATGGTCCTCCGTTCACGCTGATCTCGGCACCGGTGACGACACCGCCGATCGTGACCTCGAGTTCACTGGCGTAGTCCTCGACATAGACGACACCGGGGACCCGGAAGTAGCCGTTACCGTTGGCGTTGGTTATGCGCAGAACCACACCCGGCCCGTTTCCTTCCCTACTGTAGTCGAGCGCCACGTCCTCGTAGTCGGTGGTCCATGAGGTGTAGGCGCTGTCCCCCGTATTGCCGCCCACGTGCCGCTGAACATCCGTGTTGGTGCCGTTAGGTTCGACTTTGCCTTCGAGGGCGTTTTGATAGGCCCGTTGCCACTCGGCCGGGTCGGTCGCGTCCGCGTAGCTGACGCCACGGAAGAGGTAGGGGGCTTCTGCGGGATCCCAACTGCCGCCGTTCGTTGTCGGAGTGACGGTCTCACTCATGGCGTACGCGGTCACGCGTGGTGCAAGGAGGCCGCTCTTGAGCCAGCGGAATGCGGGGCCCAGGAGGGTTCCTCCGGCGCCTCCGGCGGCGCCGAGGAGGAGGTCCTGGGGGGTGGTGGGCTGGCATTGGACGGTGTTGACGAGCCAGGTGTAGCCGGCGCCGACTCCGGCGTTGACGCTGGCCGAGGTGATGGTGGCGGCGGTGCCTTCGAGGCCGAGGGCGGCGGCTGCAGAGCCGCCGATGGGGGCGAGGAGGCCTGCGCCGACGCCGATCAGGATGCCCTTGCCGGTGGCGGCGGCGAAGCCGGTCCAGCTGAAGTCCCTGCCCTGGTGCTGCCAGGCGTAGACGCCGGCGCCGATGATGCCGCCGCCGATTCCGCCGATGAGGGCGCTGATGCACAGGGGGCAGGCGCCGGAGGGGTCGGTCTGGTTGGTGGGGTCGCCGTTGGCGTAGGTGTAGGCGGAATTGAGGGGCGAGCCGATACCTGAGGTCAGCGGGTCGCGGGTGGTGAAGGTGCCGGTGGTGCTGTCGTACTGGCGGGCCCTCAGGTGGGTCTGGCCCGGCAGGTAGGGGTCGGTGTACTGACCGGTGAAGCCGAACGGGGCGGGTGTGGTGGCGGTGCCGTTCGTCGTGCGGTTGCCGCGGTTGTCGTAGTTGTAGGTGGCCTGGTTGGTCCCAGTGCCGTCGGTCGTGGTGGTGACGGAGCCGAGGCGGTCGTGCTGGAAGTAGAGGCTGCCGGCGGGGGTGTCCATGGACTGCGGCAGTCCGTCGGGGCCGGGGTGGTAGGTGCCGATCGGGGCGCCGGTGGCGTTGGTCTCGGTGGCGATCTGCGGGAAGGCGCCGTTGATGTCCCAGCGGATCGTGCGGTCGGGTGCTCCGTTCTTGCTGGTGGCGGACCGGTTGCCGTCGGCGTCGTAAGTGAAGGCGATGGTGCCGGTGGGGAGTTTCGCGCCGGTCAGACGGCCGACCGGGTCGTACGTGTAGGTGCCGGCCGGGTCAGTGGTGCGGTTTCCGTCGGCGTCGTACTGGTAGGTCGCGTTGGTCGTGCCAGTGGTGCTGGCGGTGAGCTGGTCGGCGGCGTCGAAGGTGTTGGTGGTTTTCGAGCCGTCCGGGGCGGTCACGGTGAGCTGGTTGCCGGCCTTGTCCCAGGTGTAGCTGGTGGTGCTGTTGGATGTGCAGCCGGTCGGGCTGGTGCCTGCACAGGTGCTGGCGAGGCGCCCGGCCGGGTCATAGGTGTAGCTGGTCGCCGGTCGGGGGTTGGGTCCGCTGTCCTGGTACTGCTGGCTGATGACGCGGCCGTTGGCGTCCAGGGTGTAGTTCTTGACGCCGCTGGCATCGCTGGTCGAGGTCAGCCGTCCGGCGCGGTCGTAGGCCCGGGTCTCCGTGACCGGGGTCGTACTGGGAGCGGTCGCGGTGAGGAGGTTGCCGGTCTGGTCGTAGGTGTAGGCGACGGTCTTCCCGGCGACGGTCTGGCCGCTGGTGCGGCTGTCCTTGTCGTAGGTGTAGGCGGTGGCCGTCTTGTCGGGGAAGGTGCGGGCGGTGAGGTTGCCGTCCGTGTCATAGGTGTAGCTGAAGCCCTGGCTCAGGCCGGGGGCGGTGACGCTGGTCAGCCGGTCGGCCCAGTCGTAGCCCAGGGTGCGGGATCCGGTGGCGTCGGTGACGCCGGTGATGTGCCCGGCGGCGTCGTAGGCGTACGTGGCGCCCGGGGTGCCGTCGGAGTAGGCGACCGCGGTGATCTGGCCGGCCGGGTTGATCGTGGAGGTGATCGTCTGACCGCGGGCGTTGGTGACCTTGGTGCGGTTGCCGTCCGCGTCGTACTCGAAGTTAACGGCGCGGCCGAGCGGGTCGGTGATGCTGGTGGTGCGTCCGGCCTTGTCGTAGCCGTAGCCGGTGGCGTGGGTGTTGCCGTCGGAGCGGGCGGTGAGCAGGCCGGTGGTGCTGTCGTAGGTGTTGGTGGTCACCCCGCTGTCGGGGGCGGTGACGGTGACGACGCGGTTGAGGGTGTCGTAGGCGTAGTTGGTGGTCTTTCCTGCCGCGTCGGTCGAGGTCAGCAGGTTGCCCGCGGCGTCGTACGTCGCGCTCTGCTTGTTGCCGAGCGGGTCGGTGACGCTGAGCGGGTGGCCGGCCTCGTCGTAGGCGGTGGTCCAGGTGTAGTCGGCGGGGTTGGCGCCGGTGACATTGCCGCGCGGGTCCACGATCGTGGTCCTGCGGCCGTCGGTGTCGTAGCCGTAGCTCGTGCGCTCGCCCAGCGGTGAGGTACGGGCGGTGAGGTTGCCGTCGGTGTCGAACGAGAAGTTGGTCGTCTCGCTCAGCGGCGTGGTGACCGAGGTGAGGCGGTCCGCCGGGTCATAGCCGAACGTCGTCCGCTGCCACAGGGCGTTGAGGATCGAGGTGACGTTCCCGGCGTTGTCGTACTCAACGGTTCGTGTGTGGGAGAGCGGGTCGGTGACCGCGGTGGGCCGGTTGAGCGCGTCGTAGTCGGTCTTGGTGGTGTTGCCGAGCGGATCGGTGACGGTGGTGCGGCGTCCGGCCTTGTCGTAGCCGTACGTCCAGGTGAACGAAGATGCCGCGGCACCGGGCGCGTTGCCCCGAGGGGTGGTCACCGTCTGCAGGTGACGGGCCTTGTCGTAGCTGTAGGTGGTCTTGTCGCCAGCCGGGTTGGTCCGGGAGTTCACATCGCCCAGGACGTCGTAGGTCTGGGTGGCCTGACGGCCGGCGGGATCGGTCCGGGAGGTAAGCCGGTTGAGGGTGTCGTAGCCGTAGCTGGTGACGGCCTTGGTGGCGTCCGTGACGGTGACCGGATTGCCTGCGCCATCGTACGCCACAGACGTGACGTTGCCCTTGGGCCCCTTGACGGAAGTGATGCGGTCCGCCGCGTCGTAGGTGAAGGCAGTGGTGAACGCGGCCGGGTCGGCGCCGGTGGCGTTCCCCCGGGGGTCAGTGACGGTCAGCAGCCTCCCGGAGGAGTCGAACGTCCTCGACGACTTCTTGCCCGAGGGGGAAGTGACGGAGGTCAGGTTGCCCTGCGTGTCGTAGCCGTAGGCGGTGGTGTTCCCGCCGGGGGTTGTGACGCTCGCCAGCTGTCCAGTCGGCGTGTAAGCCAGGGCAGTGGTGTTTCCGTTGGGGTCCTTGACCGAGGTGAGCAGGTTGCGTGCGTCGTAGCCATAGTTCGTGGTGTGCTGGTTGCCGTCGGTGGCACTGGTGACGTTGCCGTTGCCGTCGAATGACCAGCTTTGTGCACGGTCAACCGGCGGGATGAGCGTCGTCAGATGCCCTGCGGAGTCGTACCACAGGTTCGTGGACATGCCGAGCGGATCGGTGATCGAGGTGCGGTTGCCGGACCCGTCGTAGCCGTAGCGCGTGGCGTTCCCGAACGGGTCGTACTGGGCGAGCAGCCAGTTCCCCGCATACAGGTCGCTCCACACACCGCCGTCGGGTGCGGTGGTGTCGGTCTCGCCGTTCTTGTAGGAGAACGTGGTGGTCGCGCCGGCCGCGTCCTGCTGGGCGGTGACGCGTCCCTGCTGGTCGTAGGTGTTGCGGGTGGTGTAGTTGCCGTGGGGATCGCGGACTGAGGCGAGCCGTCCGGCCGTGTCGTAGGCGTAGGTGGTCGTGGCTCCGTCCAGGGCCGAGACGCTCAACGACGCCGGGTGGCCCCTGGCCCCCGGCGTGAGGTCGCCAATAGGCGCAGGATCACCGGGCGTCGCCCCGACCTCGAGGGCGCAAACCCTCGTCGGGCGCGACGCCGGTGATTACGCTGCTTCCTGCAGAGACGTCCTCAGTTGAGGACCTGGACCTCACCGATGGTCAGTTCGGTCGTCGACGTCTTCTTGATGGGCTGGAGGTCGCCCTGCTGGCCGCCGCCCTCCCAGTGGACGGCCCACGTGGTGGTGGCGCTGACCTGGAACTTGCCGTCGGGCTTGCCTGCGCTGGTCGTGGTGTAGCGGTAGCCGCAGTCCGGGGAAGCTGCGCCGCCCTTGTCCGACGTATACGGGGTGCCGGGAACCGTGCAGGTGCGGGAGCCGCCGTCGCCCATCGACCAGTCGATCTGCGTCACCTGCGCTGTGACTGTCACCGACAGCCCACCGGCAGCCTTGGACTCGCGCCACTGACCCCAGCTCGTCTTCGACGGTGTCGCCCACAGCCACACCGGCATGCCCACCACGCCCTTGCCGCCCTTCTCCGGCGCCGTGCCGATGTCCGGCACATCGAACTTCATCGTGGCGAAGATCTCCTGCGCCAGGGCAGCCGGTGAGACTCCACCGCCGTAGCCCGGCGGGGGAGTCTGCAGCCAGATAAAGCCGCCCTTCGGCCCCTGGGCGATCCCTCCGCCAGCGGCTGCGAGATAGCATGTCCGGCCGTACACCGCGCCGTCACCAGGCTGATGGCCCTGCCAGAGCGGGTCTCCGGCCGGCGGCTGCGGTTCGTACACCTTGTAGTAGCAGCCGTCTTCCGCGTTGTACCAACCCCAGGAGGACGAGCAGGGGACGGCTACCCCGTTGAACATGCACGGTTGGGGGGCACCGCTCCCTCCGGAGTTACCCCCTCCAGAACCGCCCCCACTGGAGCCGTTTCCGCCAGGGCCCCCTCCGCCGGTATCGGTGACGACGATGCACACGTCCGAGGTCATCACGCTGCCGGGCGGGCACTGTCCGCCACCAGCACTAGCCGGCGACGCCGGCAACACGGCTGCCGCCGCGGCCACGGTCGCGGCAGCCAGGGCCACTCTCGGGCGTCTCAGCATGTCCGGCTCCGATCCGGCGTGTACGCGCTGATCCGCCATGTGCTGCCGGTGTTCTGAACGGCTTCGACATTGACGAACAGATGGCCGGGCATGCCGGTGGCAGCCGCATTCGCCCCGGTAGAGGAGAAGACTGCCGTCCAATTCGAGACATCGATGCAGTCCGTGAGGGTCGCCTTCTGCGGCGAGTCGGACAGGTTGAGGGCCGTGACCTGCGGGTGCGTCACCTCGGTACCCTTGTAGACGATCCCTGCCTGCTGCGCCCTGGTGATGTCGCCGGCCAGATTGTCGTAGGCATCTCCTGTCGCCACCAGCAACAGCTTGTCCGGATCTGCGTGGCCAGTGGTCATCGCGGCGACTTTGGCGTCGGTGTAGGCCTGATACACCGCAAGGACATCTGCCGTCGCCTTGGCCGTGGGAACTGTGCTCGGCGTGGCGGTGGCCGAAGTCGGCGACGGCACCTGAACCGACGGAGCAGCAGCCACCTTGTCGGCCTTGCTTGAGCAGGCGCTCATTGCCAGCGCCATTCCCACGCCCAGCACCACGGCAGTCGATCGATGCAGACCGCCGCTGGGTCCCCTGCGGACCACCGCCGTCTGGTTCCGGGTCATCCCGTTGTGCAACCTTGCCCCCGTGTGCTCGTCAAGTGGTGACTCGATGGCCCATCAGGTTACTCATGGGCCCCGCAATTCTCGTCGGCGTCCTCCGATGCCGCTACTCCCTTGCCAGCATTCGCGAGGAGCCACGCGGAGTGCCGACGTGGGTGGCCGGAGTCTTCGGCTGCCCGTCAGCCACGCGGAACCGTTCAGGGCGGTCCAGGCGGGGCGCGGGTGTGAGATCGGGGGAGGGAACGAGGTGCAGAAGCCCCTCGGCGATCTGGTAGTCGGGGTGCTCGAGCGCGTCGAGGTAGCCGGCATCGCGGAGTCCTGGCGCCGCCGCCTCGCATTCCTGGGGCAGGCCGGCGACCGTACCGCGACCGCCAGGGTTGGCGTGGGCAGCCAGGTAGAGGGCTGCGAGGCGCAGGTCAGGCCTGGCCTTTTTGAGGGGCTTGGCCGCCACAACGCGTGAGGTCCAGCCGGACACTCGGGTACGGGTCTGCTTGCCGAAGTGCAACGGGCCTTCGGGGCCGAGGCCGGGGGCGGTGACCGAGATGGCCTGCGACGGATCGCCATTCAGCAGGTCTCCGTCGGGTAGCCAGCCGAGCGTGCCGAGATCGGCGAGGGCCTGGGCCGGATCTTCCAGGCGCAGGGCGCGTAGGTCCTGCCCGATGAAGTTGGCCCGGCCCTCACGAGCTGCCCTGATCGCGACAATGACCGCTAGCAGCCGGGCGTCGAAACTCGTGAGTGGCAACGTGGCGATATAGGCAAGAAGCTGACGTGCCGCCTGCCCTTGGGGGAACGTCAGCAGCCTGCTTTGGCCTGCGGCCTTGGGTTGGTTCGGCTCGGTGTCGGTCCCGCCGCTTGGCGCCTGGGGGCAGGTCGTGGGCTGAGGAGGAAGGAAGGCTGCTGCGGTAGTCCTGTGCGTCGCTTGATTCGACGCGCCGATGTGATCCGCTCGCCCGCTCGGAGTCCGCCTCGCCGGCGCGCCGCCGACGACCTTCGCCCGGGGAATCTGCTCCGCACAGGTCCGGCAGACCTCGCTCAACCGCCAAGCGATACCACTCGGATCGGAGGACAGAACCCGCACCCCGCTGCCGGCACAGAGCGCCTGCGATGGTCCGGGGTGCCATGAGTGGCCTTCGGCACGGCACCGGCAGCGCAGCTGCCCGGGAACGGCCCCAGCCGCCTGGTGATGGTCACCGAGGTGGGCCAGCAGCGCGGCACGCGCCTGCCTGAGGTCAGCAAACGGGCCGAGCCGCGCACACCTCGCACTGAAGCACTGGACAATCCACGAGCCAGAGCGGGCATGTCCGTACGGGGTGATTGTCGCCCCCCACAGCCGCCCACCTTCCGGCGCCATGTCCGCTTCTACCCTCACCATGAGATCTCCCTCATCCGGGTGCTGGTACCGGATCCGGTGGTGCCTGTCGCGTCCGCCCCTAACTGTCCTTCGTCCAGGCCCGGATCGTGTTCGGAGCCACGGCCGTGAGCTCCGTGATCCGCCGGATCGGGAGCTCCATCTCACGTGCGGCCCGGATCAGCGGGCGCAGTTCTGCGTCGAGCTCTTCCAGCTGGGCCAGGAGCTTCATCCGGCGCCGCCCCGGGTCCCGGAGGGTCTGTTCCGCGTCGGCCCTCAGCTGGGCCGGTGTCTTCTGCGTCATACAATTCAGATTGACACAAGGCGCACACTTTACGCAACTCGCGACACCGTAGCAGTCTGGTCCTAGTCGCCGGAGGGCGGCTCCAGCAGGCTGACGCCGTCCTCCGGCGAGCCTTTCAGGCCTCGGCCGGCAGCCTGGTTGTCCTCGTAGAAGGTGACGATCCCAGCCAGCCAGGGCATCTCCAGGCGGAGTCGGTCGGCCACGGATGGCGTCAGCGGTTCGCCGTTGGCCAACAGCTGTCCGCTTGTGCCTACGGCGACAGAGAGCACCTGGCCGTCCGGGGCGACGTGATACTTCGTCTCCGCCCCGTCGTCCATGAGCCCGGCGGCGACTGCCTGATCCCAGGCCCCCAGAACGCGTCTCATCGCTGCTTCCGGAAATGGTGGCATGCCAGTTGCCCGCCTGCGCTTGTCTCGGCGGGCCTGCTTGGCCCGCTTCGCGTCCCGTCCGACGGCCGTGCCTCCTTGCCTGCCTGTGTGGCTCTCTGCCACCAGCGATTCAAGCACACACATCGGGTTCACGACGGCGAAACCGGCGACACCTGTCTGACGGTCAGCCGGTGCTGTCCCCCATTGTTTTGGCAGCCATGTCCGTCGTACGCGGGCCGTTGGTGCTCACAGACCGGATCCCGACATGACCACTTTCGGGCGTCCCTGCACGGATGCCCTTGTTGACGTTTGCCGCCAGCGCGTAGGGCGTGTCCACTGGCTGCTAGTGAGCTGGTTCGGAGTCGGTCCGTCGCCTCATGAGTTGCCGTGCGTACCGACTTCCTGGGAACGGCTGCGGCTTGGGCCTTGGGCGCGGTGTGCTGGGGTGCGTGGGTGACAGCAGGCTGAAGCCGCTTGTGCTCTCCGAGGCGGAGCGGCAGGTGTTGCAGGGCTGGGTGAAGCGCCGGACGACCGCGCAGGGGCTGGCCCTGCGGGCACGGATCGTCCTGGCGTGTGCGGAGGGCGGCAGCAACCTCGCGGTGGCGGCCCGACTGGGCGTGAACCGCGGGACCGTGACGAAGTGGCGGGCCCGGTTCCTGCGCGCACGGCTGGACGGCCTGACAGACGAGCCGCGCCCCGGGGTCCCACGTACCATCACCGATGCCCAGGTGGAGGAAGTGGTCGTGCGAACCCTGGAGGAGGTGCCGGACGGCGGCACGCACTGGTCCAAACGCGAGCTGGCCAGGAAGATCGGCATCTCACCCTCCAGCGTGCTGCGGATCTGGCACGCGTTCGGGCTGCAGCCCTGGCGCACGGAGGTGTTCAAGGTCTCCCCGGACCCGCAGCTGATCGACAAGATCCGGGACGTCGTGGGCCTCTACCTGGCGCCGCCGGCGAACGCGGCGGTGTTCGCGGTCGACGAGAAACCGCAGATCCAGGCACTGGAGCGGACCGCCCCGGTGCTGCCGATGCTGCCCGGGGTGCCCGAGCGCCGCAGTTTCGACTACGTCCGCCACGGCACCGTCGACCTGTTCGCGGCCCTGGACATCGCGACCGGAAAGGTGATCGGGAAGCTGTCGGCTCAGCACCGGGCGGTGGACTTCCGGGACTTCCTCGACGAGATCGACCGCCAGACCGAGCCCGGTCTGGCGGTCCACGTGATCTGCGACAACCTGTCGGCTCACAAGGCGCCCGTGGTGCATCGCTGGCTGCTGGCGCATCCGCGTTTTCAGCTGCACTTCACGCCGACGTACTCGTCGTGGATCAACCAGGTCGAGCGGTGGTTCGCCGAACTGGAACGGCGTTGCCTCGAACGCGGCGTGCACTGCTCGCTGGACGACCTCAAGGCCAGCCTTGAGAACTGGATCAAGGTTTGGAACGAGAGCGCCAAGCCGTTCAGGTGGACCAAGACCGCCGACCAGATCATCGATCGAATCTGCCGCTACTGCTCACGCATCTCCGAACCAGCTCACTAGCGGCCGAACAGCAGCAGCGCCAGGACAGCCCCGCCGTACAGGGACGGGCCGAAGGGGAGCCGGGTGCGGCCGGGCGCCCGGCGGGCGAGGATCTGGACGGTACCGGCGAGTGCCGTGAGGACGAACGCGAGGAACGTGCCGGCAACGACGGCGTACCAGCCGGTCCAGCCGAGCAGCGCACCAATAGGGCCGGCGGCCTTCACGTCGCCCAGCCCCGGGCCGTCCGGCAGTAGCGCGGCGGCCAAGTAGAAGACGAGCGCCGCCACGGCGGCGAGGAGCGCCCTTAGCGCCACACCGGGGTCCTGCACGGACGGGTAGGCCAGCAGCAGCGCGAATAGCGGATAAGCGGGCAGCGTGAGAGCGTCCGGCAGCCGGTGCAGCGCGAGGTCGATGACGCTCAGGGCGCAGCCGAGAGCGACGAACACCAGGTAGGCCGGCAGAAGCGGCGAGGCGCCGAAGCGCCAGGCAAGCGCCGCCCCTGCGGCCACCGCCGCGGCGCCGACCGCGACGGCATGCCTGCGCAGGACCGCCATGCTGTCGCCGTCGAGCCGCAGCCGGCCCCTGGCCGGCTCCGGGGCGTCGGCAGGGGCGTCAGCGGGTGCGGTCATGAAGGCCACCCGGCCAGGCGCGGGTCCGCGGTCAACAGACCATGCAGCAGCTCGGAGGTGGCGGGTTCCATCTGGGCGCCGAGCTGCTCGAGGACGGCTTCGAGCCGGTCCGCGTACCGCTCGACGCTCTCGCGGTCGCCCGCGAGATGGGCGGCTTGCATGGCCAGGCGGTACAGCGACTCGGCCGCGGCCTCGACCCGGATCCCGGTGTCGGCCGCCGCGAGGGCCCCGCGGTGGTCTCGTACCTCCAGGCAGTGCTCGGCCACCTGAGCGGCCGTATCGACGACGGCGGCAATGATCTGCTGTCGGTAGCCCTCCGCCCAGATGTAGCGGCGTAGGGGAACATCGGCGAACGGCCGGTCGGCGACGAGGGCGAGCGCTTGCTGCCGGGCACGGTGGGTGCCCCGGCTGGTGAGCTGAAGGAACCGGTCCCAGTCGGAGGCGACGTGCGGGCCGAACCGCAGGCCCGCGCCGGTGTCCTGGGGCAGGTGCGGGGTGTCGTCGTCGGCGCTGCCGAGCCAGCGCCTCAGCGCGGAGACGAGCCCGGCCGACGAGACGGCGTTCGGGTCGGAGGGGTTGAGGTCGACGGTGAGCTGCTGTATCGCCTGGCCGGGGTGCAGCGCGATCCACGCGGCGACCTCGGTCAGGCGCATGCTGGCGGCCGGCTGAATGGAGCTGGTATCGACGCCCGTCAGGTGAACCGGGCCGAGGACGTTGATCACGGGTCCGGTCGGGTCAGGGAGGTCGGGCAGGTCGACGGGCTCTTCGGCCTCGTGGGCCGCTTCGTCAGCCGTCCCGCTGACCACCTCGTCCGCAGTAGTCGGCAGCACCGGTCCCAGGTCCAGCACCGTGGCAGGCGGTACCGGTCCCAGATCCAGCACGGTAGCCGGCGGTACCGGTCCAAGGTCCACGACGGTGGCCGGCAGCACCGGCCCCATATCCAGCACGGGGGCGGTCGGCACCACCGCGGTCTCGTCCGCTGCCGGCGCCTCGCTCGGCTCGCTCGTGAGGCCGAAGAGCTCCATCAGCGCGTCGAAGTCCTCGTCCGTGATCCGCTGAGGCACCAGGTGCCCGAGGGTGAAACCGCCGATGGTGAGCGGGCCACCGCCAAGCCCGGGCAGTCGCACCACCTGCGGCAGCACGTCGCGGCCGGCCGGGGCGATCAAGGCGCCGCACACGGGATCGGAGTGCAGCTGGCCGGCGTCGGCGACGTCGCCGGTCGTGAGCGGCACGGCGCTGACGGCGATGCGCGGGGTCCACGAATCCGGGGTGGCCGAGGTGGTCCGGGCGTGCCGGACGCTCGGGATGCCGGCGTCGGTAAGGGCCTGGCGGATGACCTGGTTCCAGGACGTCAGATCCGTGAGCGCCTCGGTCAGGGTGCCCACCGGCTGCAGGCGGCCGTAGCCGCTGTCGAGCTGGGCGAGGCCATCGTCGAGACCGGCCAGCAGGACGCCGAGGTCGTCCCGCCAGGGCGCCGAGGCGAGTTCGACGGCGAGCGCGCGGACGAACGGCCGCGCGTCGTTCACGTCGAGCAGGAGGACCCCGAGCGTCTCCAGGTCCACCAGGACGAGGTCATTGCCGTCGCGTCCGAGCGTCGCCAGCGCCGGATAGGGGGCGACGATGTGTCGAGCGCTCTCCGCGTCGAGCAGGTCCGCGCCCACGGCGGGGCACCTCCAGCGCGTCGGGTCCGCAGTCGGGGCGAACGGCGCGATGGGCTGCTCGGCTCCTTCCAGCAGCACCAGGTCGAGCGCGGTCGGGGTGAGCAGCACCGCGGCCACCTTGGGCAGCGGGCGGCCCTGCTCGGCGAGCCTGGCTGCCAGCGTGCGCAGCGCCCGGTCGACGAGATCCGCGCCGACGGGGTCCTCAGTGGCCCGCAGGCGCCGTTCGAGATCCGAGAGCCGGTGGGAGGCCGCCGCGACCGGGTCGACCGGCGCGGGCTGCGTGGGGGCAGCCGGGGCCGCTTGCGGCATGCGGATTCGCTCGCCCCGGCGGCGGCCGCGCTGCTGGAGCATGCGCTTCAGGCCCAGCGCGGACACGATGCCGGCCGCGGCCAGGCCGCCCCAGGTGGCGAGGGCGGCGATGTCGACGGAGGAGCTGCTCTGCACGAGCTCTGCCGAGCTTGCCTGGGGGGCGTCCGCCTTCGGCGAAGCGGTGGCCGGCCCGGCGGGCTGAGGGGCCTCAGCGGTGGCGCTGGCGGAGGGCGCGGCCGAGGTGGTCGCGGACGGGGAGGCTGCCTGCGTGGGAGCTGCCGCGGATGCCGACGGCTGCGCGGGGCTCTGCGCCGGGGCCGGTGTAGTGGTGGGCGTCTGAGCCGTGGCCGACGGCGAGGCGACCGGGTCGGTTGACGGTGCGGTGCTTGGTGCGGCCGAGGGCGCGGTGCTCGGTGCGGTGCTCGGTGCAGCCGAGGGTGCGGTGCTTGGTGCCGTGGTCGGCGCGGTCGACGGCACGGACGGAGCCGGTTGCTGTGCGACGGGCGTTTGCTCCGCCGGCGCCGGGGTCGCCGGTGCCGGGCTCTGGGGCGGCTGCGCGGCAGGCGTCTGCGTGGCGGGGGCCGGGGTGGAAGGTGTCGCCGCGGCGGGGGGAGCCGCCTTGGCGGTCTGCGGGATGGTGATGGTCCACCCCGGGAAGATCTCGTCGGGGTTGCTCATCTGCCGCCCGTCCGGCATGGTGTGCCCGGCGTTGGCCTGGGCGAGCTCAGGGTAGCGGGCGGCGTCGCCCAACTCCCGTTCGGCGATGGACGACAGGGTTTCACCGGCCTGCACGGTCACGGTGTTCGGCGCGCCCGCGGCCTGCGCAGCAGCACCTTCGGCCCCGGCCGCGCTTCCGGGCAGGTAGAGCTGCCAGCCGGGCTGGATGTCGCCTGCGGCACGGAACACGGCGCCGCCGGGCATCGTCCGGCCCTCGTTGAGGGCGGCGATTTCGTGCCAGCGCGCGCCGTCGCCGAGCTGGTGTTCGGCGATACTCCACAGGCTGTCGGCCGGGCTGGCGTCTTTGACCGTGTAGATGTGATCCGACGAGGCCTGGACCGCCGTGCTCTGAACCTGCCCGGCCCCCTGGCCCTGCTGCCCGGCGGCGGCGGACGCGGTGGCCGCCACCCGGGCCTGCGCCGGAACGGGAAGCGTGGGCGCGGCGGTGGCGGCGAACGCGCCCCCCGCCGTGGGCAGCAGGATCAGGATTCCGCCGACCAGGCCTGCGGCAGCCCGCTGGCTCAGCGCGAACCCGCGGATCTTCGGCGCCTTGCGCCCGCGCAGCTGCGCCGGTATCTCCAGCAGTACGGACAGCGCGAACTGCGCCCAGCCGATCCAGCCGATGGCGGCCAGGGCCAGCAGCGCGATCCCGCCGGTGTCCTGCTTGGTCAGCAGGTCACCGGGCGAGCCGAGACTGGCCAGGCCGAGCGGCAGCAGGGCCCGGGTCGTCACGTACAGGCCGATGGGCAAGGCGACGAGCAGGGCCAGCAGCGCGACCAGCGAGACGACCATCCGCAGGAGGTCGGCGAGCAGGTTGCGGCGGCGGACGGCGGGACGTCGGGACATCAGGGGGCCTCCGGTCCGTTCACTCCGTAGACGAGGGTGGCGGTGGCCTCGCCGTGGACGGCGAGTTCGCCGACACCCATCAGCGAGAAGAACTTGGTGCGGTAGGCGGGGCCGTCGACACGCACGAACAACTTCCGGCCGCCGTCCGTGGCGTAGGCGGTACCGGTGGCGCCATTGGCGCTGAGGTAGGACATGGCGGACGCCACGGCCTTGTCGGGGTCGACGACGATCGCCTTGCCAGGGATGGCCTTGCCGGCGTCGAGCTGCTGGCCGCCGGAGCGGGCGGCCTCCTGGGCGATGCGGTTGGCGCGTTCGGTGGCGCGGATCTTGCCGCCTCCGTCGATGGTCAGCCCGATGATCAGCAGGAGGGCGGGCACCAGGATCGCGCACCACAGGCCGATGCTTCCGGCGTCGCGGCCGCCCCCCAACCGGTCGGTCAGGCGCCTGCGGGCGCTCGGCGTCGTACGGTCGGTCATCGGCGCTCCACGAACCGGTCGATGGCGGAGGTGAACGTGCTGCGGATGGTGTGGGTGCCGGGCGCGCCGGGGAAGGCGAGGTCACTCAACGCGACGTCGCAGACCACGGTGGCGGTGACGGTGCCACCCGTTCCTGTGGGGCCGAGGCTGACCGAGACGCTCACACTCGGGTCGCCCTGGCATTGCAGGCCCTGCCGTGCCAGGGTCTGCCGGGCAGCGGACGCGGCGGCCGACGCAGCCGCGTTCGGGTTGCGGACGATGGAAGCGTCGCGGGCGGCGTCCTCGGCGGCCGAGTCGACGGCCTGACCCGCGAGGGCGATCCGCCCGGCCATGAACGCCAGGGCGATGAACAGCATGAGGACCGGGACGAGGATCGCCGCCTCGATGGAGGCGCTGCCCTCGTCCCGGCGACGAGCGAGCTTACGGAGCGTCAACGGGCGGTCCAGTGCTCTCGGGGCGCGGATGCGCTCTGGTCGATGGACAGACCCGACAGGAACGGCAGCAGGCTCGGCGCGTGCCCGGTCACCCGGACGGTGATCCGGTCCGCGGTCGAGGAGACGCTCGCGTCCGCCTGCAGCAGCGAGCTGCCCGCGGTCCGGGCGAGGACCTCCCTCGCCCGCGCGGCTCCCTTGTCCGGCGAGTCCTGGTGGCCGCGCCCGGCCGCGACGCCCGAGCTGGCCGCGGACAGGGCGATCTCCCGGGCGTAGTACCACAGGCCCACCTGGACGACGAGCATGGTGAGAACGATGACCAGCGGGAAGACGATAGCCATCTCGATGGACACGTCCCCGCGGTCGTCGGCGAGGGCGGGCCGCCGCCAGCGGCGGCCCGCTCCCTCGCGTGTGAGGGCATCGCCGCGATCCGTCACTTAGGACCTTGGCTGTTCAGCTTGGACTGGTACTTGGCAACCACCGCAATGATCGCGCCCGCGATCCCCACGGCCGCCGCGATGACCGCCACCCAGATGATGACAGTGGTGATGCTGATGTCACCGCGCTCCGCGTCCTCCTCACGCAGCGCCTTGATCCGGGCGGACAGGACGTCGATCACTGCCAGCATCGGCAGGTTCTCGGGGTCCGCGGCTACTACCTCGCGCACCTTGGTGCCGAACTTGTTCATGGGTTTCCTCCCGTTGATGTGTGCTGCTCGTCCCATGACGGGTCAGCCGTTCAGGATGCGGATGATGGACGGGAACGCGATGAGTGCCATGACCAGGACGGCCATCACGGCGCCCGGTGCCGTCATGGCCTCGGAGGCCGCGTTCGCCTCCTCGGTCTGTCCCGCCATCAACTCCGTGCGCAGGCTCTTCGCCCGGCTGCGGAGCGTGGTGTAGACGGCGGCGCCGTCGTTCGCGGACAGGCGCATGATGTCGGCGACGTCGGCAAGGACCGGCAGGTCGAGCTCGGCGGCGAGCTGACGGAGGCTCTCCCAGGGGGCGATCTTGTCGACCCGGGCCCGGGTGAGCGCCTGCTGAAGACGCACGAAGGCCCAGCTATCGGCGACCGCGGCGGCCTTCTCCAGGGCTTCGGCGGGGCCGGCGTCCCCAGCCCGCTCCAGCGCCACCAGCTCCAGGTAGGCGGAAATGGCATGGGCGAACTCCTGGCGGGCCCGCTTGGCCTGGTCCCGCAGAGCCAGGTCCGGCACGAACCAGAGCAGCGCGGCGAGTACCAGCGACACCACGACCGGCACGGCTATCGGCATGGTCAGCCCGGCGACAGCCCACATCGCGCACACCATGGACGGGATCAGCAAGCCCATGAAAGCCAGCGCCGCCTTGGTCAGCAGAAACCGGCCCGGGCTCTGACCGACCAGGGCCAGGTTCGTCCGGGGGATGCTCACCCCGGGGACCTGCTGGAGGTGTGTCTCCAGCCAGGCACCGACGCGCTCGTCCTGGGTCAGTTCGGTCGTGTCGACGACGCGCGGGTTGTTGACAGCGTCCAGTGTGGCGGCCAGGTGCGGCTGGGGCCGCACAATGGCCCGGACGAACAGGGCCACCCCGCCGCCCGCAAGTGCGCCGCCGATCACGGCGATCGGATTGATCATCATCGGGCGACCACCTCCTGGACCGAGCCGGCCTGCCCGGTGGTCGGGCCCGCCGCCTGCTGGAACTTGACGCTGGAACGCGGATCCGCGATGAGGAAGCGCGGGGTGGGCTTGTAGGAGGCCAGCGAACGCATCCAGCTCAGCACGCCGACGAAACCGAGCAGCAGGACCGCCAGAACAACCTGCCCCAGGAACGTCCCGTACGGCTGCACGTAGTCGGTGGCGAAGCTGCCGAGGACGACGATGGCGACGGTCATCCACGTCAGCCACTTCACAGTGGTGCGGGGCTTGGCGCGCGAGGCCTCAACGTCGCGGCGCTGGCGCACCTCCTCCCGGATGGTGTCGGCGAGGTCGTTGAGGGCCTGCGCGAGACCGGGACCGCGGTCGCTCACCTTGAGGATGAGCGCCGAGATGACCTTGTCGGCCGTCGCGTCGCCGAGGGTGTTGGCGAACGCCCGCAGGGCATCGGCCGGGCGCCACCCGGACAGCAGACGTGCCGCCAGCTCGCCCACCGGCTCCTGCAGCACCACGGGTGCGGTCTTGCGGCTGGAGATGATCGCCTGTTCCAGGCCCATGCCCAGCATCAGTACGTCGGACAGCCGTCGGGTCCACTCGGCGAGCGCGTCCAGCTTCTCGATCTGGGCCTTGTTGTTGCTCGTGGACGCGAGCAGCCAGGGCAGGCCCGCCACCACGAGCACCAGGATCAGGCCGAGGACGAACCAGCCGGTGACGACCCACAGCAGCACACCGCCCACCGCCGAGGCGAGCAGCCGGGCGCGAGCCCGGGCACGGGCGCGTTCGTCGCGCTCGCCGGACGTCAGGGCGGCACGGAAGCGCGAGGCCGGGCCGGGGGCTGGCGCAGCCGTGGTGCCGACGATGCCGACGACGGCTCCCACCAGGCCACCGACGAGGAGCATTCCGGCGACCAGGCCGAACAGAAGACGCGTCACGGCATCCTCACCATCAGGTCGAGTGGCCGGGTCCATGTACCCGCCGGGTTGTCCAGCAGGACGGCGGGGAACCCGACGCGCATCAGGTCTCCGAGGCAGCTGGGGTGCATCAGCGGCACCGCGCGCTCCTCGCCGGTCTCCGGCCGCGGGCCGAAGACCGTGTTGGTGGACGGGCGGCCGTTCTCGCCCATGCCCGTCACCTCCAGCACGTGGCTGACGAAGCGGTGGCGCCGCCCGCCGATGCCGGTCTCGTCGATCATCTTCACGAACACCACGAAGTCCAGGCCGTTGGCGCACTGGCGGTAGGCCAGGTTCTCGGTCATGCCGTGCCCGTACTCGAGGAACAGCTCGGCGATGCGGTCGAAGGTCATGTGCGGCTCGCGGGCGTGCAGGGTGCACAGCGACCCGCCCTCGCCGTTGGTCATGACGCGCAGCATCGGCACGACCTCGGCGCCGCGGACCTCGCCGACGACCATGCGGCGCAGGCTCATGCGCAGCGCCGGGTAGATCAGGTCGCCGACCGTGATCTCGCCGGCCGCGCGGCCGTTGACGCGTTCGCCGTTGCCTTCGCGGGCCTCCATCGGGACGATCTGGCGTTCCTGCCCGTCGTCCTCGTGGAGGAAGAGCTCGAATTCGGTCTCCAGCGTGCCGATCCGCTCCTCCGGGGGGATCTCGCGGGCCATCGCGCGCAGCAGGCTGGTCTTGCCGACACCCTGGGTGCCGACCACCATGACGTTCTTCTTCGCGCGGATCAGGGCGGCCAGGAACGCGGCGAGGGTGGTGTCGATCGACCCGAGTCCGACCATGCCGTTCAGGTCCATGTCCCGTACCCGGTGGCGGCGGATCGTCACGTAGGTGCGCGGGGTGACCTCGCTGATCACCTGCATGCGGGAGCCGTCCTCCAGGCGCAGGGCCAGGAACGGGTTGGCGGTGGAGAGCGTGCGCTCGCCCGAGCCGCTGCGGCGCGCGAGGTCGCGCAGGAGTTCCCGCAGGTCCTCCTCGCTCTCCGCCACCGGCGGCACCTTGACGCGCTGGGAGTCGCCGTAGTCGATGTAGACCCGGTCGTACCCGTTCACGAGGATGTTCTCCACGCGGTCGTCGTCCAGGTACTGCTGGAGGCGGCCGGCGCGGAACAGCAGGTCGTAGACGGCGCCGGACATCCGTCGGGCGGTCTCTGGCGGCACGGGCAGGCCGCTGTCGACCGCTGCGGCGGTCGCCCACACGGCCACGGCCTCGTTGATCAGCGCGCGGCCGCGCTGCATCTGGGTCGCCTGGTCCATCGACGGGTCGCGCTCCAGCTCTCGGGAGAGCCGGTCGGCGACCTGCCGCTTGAGCTGAGCCGCGACGGCGTGGTCGACGTGGTCAACCGGGGCGGCGCGGCGCGCCTGGGGGGCGGGCTGCGCGGGTCGCCGGGCGGCGGCCGGTGCGGTGACGGTCGGTGCCGTCGCGGTCGGCGTGGGCGAACTGGGCAGTGACGGGGCGGCGGCAGGGGCGCGGGTGACCAGTGTCGGCGTCGCCGTGGCAGTCGCCGCCGGAGCGGCCGTCACCGGCCCGAAGCGCAGCCCTGAAGGCAGCGCGGACGGACCGGCCGCCGCAGCGCTCTCCTGCGGCACCGGCTGCACGCTCGGATCGGGGTGAAGAGGCTTACCGCTGAGCATTCGGCTGCCCTCCCTGAGCATCTGGACGAGGAGCGGGAGCCAGCCGGGCACGACGCTGCGCGACCAGGCCGCGGACCCGCTCGGCGCCCGTACGCGCCGCGCGCATCAGGTCCGAGCGCTTGAACCCGCGCCCGCCCTCCTCGCCGTCCGACAGCACGGCCGCCGCCTTCGGCGAATGCGGCAGCGTCATGACCACCGGCACACCCAGCTCGCGCGACACCTCGTCCGCGCCGTAGGGCCCCGCCTCGACCAGAACGGCACCCAGGCCGTCCGAGCCCGGCGAGTGGGCCTCCAGGTCCTCGCGCAGCGCCCGCACCCGCACCTGCGCGGACTGCACGCCCCGCAGGGTGCCGCGCACCACCACCAACTGCACGTCCGCCTTGCGCACCAGCGGCGATGCCAGGCCGAACGCGCCCGAACGCCCGAGGTCCACGATCACGTCGTGACTGGGCAGCACGTTCTCGATCGACGTGAACAGATCTGCCAGCCGCTCCCACGTGTACGCCAGGCCGGCCGCCTGCGCCGGGTCGGTGATCCCCGGCAGCAGCAGCCGGTCCATACCGCCGTCCGACAGGTCGACCAGCTGGCGCCAGAACGCCTCGCCCAGCTGCCCCTGCCGGTCGGCCACCGCGAGGTTGCGCAGCCCGTACGAACCGGGGGTCCGCCCGGACAGCGCCCCCAGCACCACTGACCCGCCGTCCGGGTCGCACTCCGCGAGGATCGCCCGCCGCCCCGGCTCCAGCGGCCACGACAGCAGCAGCGCCAGCGCGGTGGTCGTGGCGCCCGGGGAACCCGTGCAGCCGGAGACCGTGACGACCGCCATCAGCCCTGGCCCTTTGCCGCGACGATGACCGCGATGCGCCCGGTCGCCGCACGGGCGGCCAGCGCCGGCCCGTCGGTGCCGGCCACCGCGAGGTCCACCGTGCGGTTTCCGGTGGTCTCCGGGTCGCCGACCCGCACCACCTTGGCCTTCATCGTGAACGGCGGCGCGGCGTTCGCGGCGTTCGCCGCAGCCGCCGCGGCCGAGTCCTCACCCGGGGTGGACACCACCAGCACCGCCGTGCCCGGGGTCAGCGGCGTCGACGGCAGCTGGCCCGGCTTGAGCAGCACACCCACGAGTTGCTGCCCGGCGGCGATCAGCGGCGCGTCGGTCAGGTCTTCCTTGGTCACCAGGGCGCCGGCGTGCAGGTTGTTCGCCGCCCGCTTGCCGACCACCGCGTCGCGGTTGACGGCGAGAATCGGCTTGATCGCGGCCGGGTCCAGGGTGATCGACGCCTCGGTCAGGTCCGCGTCGGTGATCACCGCGCCCTCGGCCACCGGCTTTGCCAGCGCGACGACCGCCTTGTGCTGCCCGGTCGTCAGCACGGCGAAGGCGCCGAGGAGACCGCCGGCGGCGATCAGGGCCACGGACAGGCCGATCAGCGCCGGACGACGGCGCCGGGCCGTCAGCGCGCGCGGCGGAGCCGCCGGAGCGACAACGGAAGGACCGGCCGGCGCGCCCGCGCCATCAGGCCGGGTGACGGTGCTGCTCAAGAGCTACATCCCCCGAGGAGTAACGAGTAAGTGAATCCGGGCCTGGGCCGACGAACGGCCTGGGCCCCGAGGAGCTGAGCGGACCTCTCATGGAGGACCTGAACCTAGTTGAGGACCTGGACCTCGCCCACGGTCAGCGCCGTGTTCGCGGTCTTCTTGATTGCCGGCAGATCGCCTTGCTGGCCACCGCCTTCCCAGTGCACAGCCCACGTCGTCGTGGCACTGACCTGGAACTTGCCGTCGGGCTTGCCTGCGCTGGTCGTGGTGTAGCGGTAGCCACAGTCAGGCGACTGCGCAGCCCCCTTGTCCGGCGTGTACGGGGTACCAGGGACCGTGCAGGTCCGCGAGCCGCCGTCGCCCATCGTCCAGTCGATCTGCGTCACCTTCGCCGTCAGGGTGACCGACAGACTGCCGGCAGACTTCGACTTGGTCCACGGCCCCCAGGATGCCTCTGCCGGCTTCGCCCACAGCCAGACCGGCATCCCGATCACACCCTTGGCGCCCTTCTCCGGGGCGGTGCCGATATCCGGGAGCTTGAAATCCATCGTGGCGAAGATCTCCTGCGCCAACTGCGCCGGCGTCGGACCGCCACCACCGAAGCCGGGAGGCGGGCTCTCCAGCCACACCGGCCCGTTGGGAGCCGAGTCACCTTCGTAACCGAACGGGCACGTACGGCCGTAGATGGCCCCGTCACCGGGCTTGTGCCCCACCCAGACCCAGCTGGTGGGATCCGGTTGCGGGTTCATCAGGTTGTAATAGCACCCACTCTCGGCGTTGAACCAGCCCCAGTCGGGCGAGTTGCACGGGACGGTCTGCCCCTGCCAGGTGCAGGCGGCAGAGCCACCACCACCGCCTCCCGAGCCGCCTCCGCCGTTTCCGCCCCCGTTTCCGCTGCCTGGCGGCGTGCCCGGCAGATCGACGGAGACGCAGACGTCGTTGATCTTTTCCTTGCACTCACCGCCGCCGGCCTGTGCCGCCGGCGCGGCCACGAACATCGCCAGGCCCACCAGTCCGGCGCCAAACAGCGCGGTCCCACGCCTCAGCATGTGCGCCCCTGCTCCGGCGCATACTGGCTGATCCTCCACGTCCCGTCAGGCACCTGTTCGGCCACCAGATTCACGAAGACATGAGTAGGTGATCCGCTCTCGACGACGCTCTTGCCGGTGGACGCCAGCACCGGGATCCAGTTCGAGGTGTCGAGGCAGTCCGTCATCGTGGCCTTGGCCGGCGAACTAGCCAGGTCGACCGCCGCGACATGCGGGTTGGTGACCGGGGCTCCCTTGAAGATCAGGCCGGCCTGCTGAGCCTTGAACAGGTCAGCGGCAAGCTTCTGATAGGCGGCTCCGGACGCGACGGCAGAAAGCTTGTTCACGTCGCCGTGCCCCGAGGTGAAGGCCACTGTCCGGTAGTCGGTGTACGCCTTGTACGCGGCCAGAACGTCGGTGGTCGCCTTCGCCGTCGGATCCGCCGTCGGGGAGGGCGTGGCAGACGCCGTCGCCACGGGGGTCGGGCTTACCGAAGGGGTTGTCGCCGCTGCGACGGGCTTGTCGGATCCGCTGCTGCACGCGGTAGCGGTCGCCGCCACCGCCAGGACGCCTGCGACGGCGAAGGCCCGCACAGTGGTGCGGCGCGATCGCTTGATCATTTCTGTCCTGATTTGGTCGCTCCTGCCGCGCACCACATCCCCCTTGCGCTTTCTGCGTGCCCAGTTGATTGATCATTAGATCATCACCGTGCCCTGTGATTCTGACGCGCTCCCCCTGGTGAACGCCAGTCCCTTTAGCCAGGCGAGAGGCCTGGTGCCTGCGGTTTGTCGACAAGACCATGAGTCGGCCAAGCCGTCAGGTGGGGGAGTTGTGTTGCTCTTGTGTTGACCTCCAGTCGTCAACCCAGGAGCATGCGATCCAGACATCGCCCAGTGTGCTTCTGAAATGACGCTTATTCAAAAGTATTTGCCCCATGGCCTCATCGCTCTCGCTGGTCCCGTGACTCACTAGGGCGGGTCCTAGGGCGGCTCCGAACGATCTCGACGCAGGCATGGGCCTCCCGGTTCCCATCCGGGACGAAGGGACTCACACCCACCCGGCGGCTCCGCGATGCAGGGCGCGCCAACGCCCCAGTCTGCGGGCTCCGCGATCAGGGCATCGACACCGACGGACCCTTGGAGGCCTTCCTGGGCGAAAACGCTGCCCGACGCGGGTCGCGGAATTTTCCGCGGAAAATCGGCCCCGTGAGCCGGGCACCTGCGCTCCGGCACACGCGGGTCGCGTGACGTACCGGGCCGATCATCTGGAATGCTGTCCCAGTCCGCCGCACGGCTTTGAACGGCGGACATCCGCAGTACCGGGCAGACCCGCCCGGGAAGCCCACGGAGAGAACGGAACATCATGAAGCCATCTGTGCTTGTCGTGTCCACAGACCCCCAGGGATCCGCCGTCGTCTGGGCCGAGCGGGTGGGGGACAACCTGCCCTTCGACTTCATGGCGGCGCACGACCAAGCCGAGCAGCTGGTCCACCTCAAGAAGACCGGCGCCAAGATCCACGTCATCGCCAACCAGAAGGGCGGCGTCGGCAAAACCACCACCACGGTCAACCTCGCCGCCTGCACGTTCGACGTACTCGGCGAGAAGGACGAATACGAACACATCTTCATCGACACGCCGGGCACCCTGGCCGACGAGGAGATCCTGCGCAGCGCCCTGGAGATAGCGGACGACGTCCTGGTCCCGATGATCACCGAGCCGCTCTGCTTCGACCCCACGGCCCGGACCATCCAGAAGGTCATCGAGCCGATGAACATCCCCTACCGGATCGTCATCAACAACTGGGACCCCCGGGACGGCCGGGCCGACCTTGAGGACACCGAGGCGTACATCACCGCGAGGGGGTGGCCGCGGGCCAATACCGTCCTGCGCCGGTACAAAATCCACTCCCGGGCGGTGGCCGAAGGAACGGTCGTCACCCAGTACAAGGAGAGCGGCACCGCCTACCGGGCCCGCGAGGACTTCTTCCGCCTGTCCCTCGAGCTCGGGTACGGGGGCCGCTGATGGCCGGCCGTCGCGTCTCCTTCGCATCGATGGCCGCCGACCCGGTCGTCGACGCCCCGGGCGTGGACAAAGCCCCGGATACCCCGGCCCGGTGGATCCCCACGGCGAACTGCCTCCCCAACCCGCACAACCCCCGCCACGACCTGGGTGACCTCTCCGACCTGGCCAGCATCAAGGACCGCCAGCTGCAGAGCTGCCTCGCCGTCACCCCAGACGCCTACCTCCGCCTCTGGCCGGAGGACCGGGCACAGCTCGGCGCGGGGCCGCAGGACGTGGTCATCGTCAACGGCAACCGTCGCCGGGCCGCTGCCGCGCTGTACGGGCGTGAGCAGCTGCTCGTCGTCGTCGACGACTCGGTGGCCGAGTCCAAGGCGACCCTGCTGCGGGCGGCGCTCGACGAGAACATGGCGCGCAAGGACTTCGACCCGATCGAGGAAGCCAACGCGGTCCTGCTCATCGTGGTGCAGTACAGCACCGCCAAGGAGGCCGCCGAGGCCGAGGGCTGGTCCCAGAGCTGGATCTCCCACCGGAAGAACCTGCTGAAGCTCCACCCTCAGCTCCAGCGGCAGGTCCGGGCCAAGGCACGCGGCGAGGAGGGCATCTCCATCAACGTCGCCCGCCGCCTGGGTTCGGTGAAGGGCATCGAGGACATGTCCCTGGCCGAACAGACCGAGCAGCTGGAACAGCTTCTCCAGGCTGACGCTGACGCCGTCGTGGCCAGGCGCGCAGCGAAGGCGGAGGCTCGGGCGGCAGCCAGCGGTGCGGCTGCGCACCCAGAGCCGCAGACACCCACGGCCGCTCCTGTGCCGCAGCCGCCGGCACCGGCCGCGTCTCCGCGCCCAAGCTCTGAACCGGCTCCGAGCACCAGCCGATTTTCTGCGGAAAATTCCGAGCCCCGCCCGATGCCCGAACAGCGGGCGGAACCGTCACCGGCGGTCCCACCGGCAGCCCAGCCAACGGTCACCCCCGGCAAGACCCTGGCCGCTGTGGACTGGCACGACGTCGAAGAACTGGCGGAAGCGATCTGCCGCACCCTCTCGGCCGACGAGGCCCATCGCCTCGCCGACGCCCTGGCCAACCGGCTGCTGACGCTCCCGAGCTGACGCACACCCGTGGTGCCCGCCTCACCGGTTCGTGAGGCGGGCACCGTCTCATCGCCTCGCCGAACTGGACTGAGCACCGCGTCAGGATCGGAGAACGCGCTGATCCGCAGCCCGGCGGTCGGTGCCCCCTCGCCGCACCTGAACTCACATCCCCAGTCGGCCGCCGTCCTGTACGGCGGCGGCGCTTGGGGAAGACGGCCGGGTCTCTCGCACTTTCGAGTGCGAGAGACCCGGCCGTCAGCGTATGGGTGGGTCGGTTCAGGACCGGGCCGACGCAGGCTCATCGGCCCGATTGGTCCCCATCCCGACGGCGGGTTACGCCGCAGTGATGCCCTTGCGGCAGCGGACGACCACGACGGTAGCGGTGCCCAGCAATAGGACGCCCGCGCCGACGCCCGCAATCACCGGAGTCGCCGAGGAGGAGCCGGTGTCGACGAGGGGGCCGGCGACGGGCAGCTGGGCGCGTTCGTTGCGCGGGATGTTCTGGCCGACCTTGGCGTCGGCCATGCCCGGGAGAGCCGCCACGTCGGCGGCGGTCACCTGAGAGGAAAGAATCTCCGCAAGGGGCTCGGCTCCCCTGATCCCGCGCCCCGGGAGCTCGGAGGTCCACCGCGCTCACGGCAGCTCGGCCCACGTCCCCATCGTCGACTCCAGCGTCCAGATGCGGACCTCGGCCTGCGCCCAGGACGCACTACAGATCCCGCTCGGCGACGATGCTCAGGTCCCCGGTGCGCCAGTTGCTGGCGCACGGCGTGCTCAACCAGGTTCATGGCCGGTCGTACCACCAATGCAGAGCGAGGCCAGGAACGCGCCGTCCCAGGTCCGCTCGTGCAGGACCCAGGGCGCCTCTCCCCGGGAGGTCTTGTCCAACAGGCTCATAAAGACCGAGGCGCAGACACGACGCGCCGTACCGTCCTTGATCTGGAAGACGTGGTTACCGGTCTCGATCACCGTCGCGGTCGGACGCACGAAACCCACCTTGGCCACGCGCGCGGCCTGCGTCGGGTAGAGGCCGTTCTCGACCTCCTCGATCACCAGGTGGCGCTGGGCCTCTATCGGCGCTTCGTCACCGTCCGACACCGGCGCGCTGAGCAGCGCGGTGCCGAAGGCCAGGAAACGCAGCATGCCATCGCTGAGCAGCCGTGCGGGGACGTCCTGGTCCGTGCCGTGGAAACCCCACTCACGTAGCACCAGCTGTACATCGCCAAGCCTCGTGTCGACGCTGCTGATGCCCCGCACGGGGTACTCGGGCATACCTGCCACCAAGTCCGTGAGCCGGTCGAACGCGACAGGGTCGCTCTGACGCAGGTTCTCCACCGCCGCGCTCACGTTGTCGGCGCTGCGCCTGAGTTCCGTGTCGCGGGCGTTGACGTTACGTCCGATCAGCACGGTGAGGTCCTGGAGCGGAAGGCACTGGTCGGTGAAGCTCTTGAAGGAGGTCAGGCGTACCTCCTCCAGATGGGGAGTGTCCACCGGCCAACTCTCACTCACGCTCGGCTCCGACATGGAGTTGTCAGCCCCAGCTAAGCAGCCGTCATCGCGAGCGGTCCAACAGCAGCAGCCGCGCCGACGGCTGCGCGCTTTCGCGGGCGGTTTGAGCACAACAGACCCTGGAAGTTCGGTCGCTTCGGTCGCTGTTTGAACCTTCACAAGCCATCCAAGGCATCCTCACTCTGCGAGCGACCGGAGCTACTGAAGCGACTCAGCGACCGAAACCAGGACGCTCGGGGAGCCCGCAGCCAGCGCGACACGCCGGAGAGGACTCGCGGAGAGACTGAGTCGCTTCAGTAGCTGAGCTTCGGTCGCTGGATAAAAGACCAGGTCAGAGCACGTAAAGACCCTCGATCAGCGACTGAAGCGACTCAAGGTCAGGTATATGACGACATTCCCGCGTGCGTGCGTGTGCGTGTGTGCGTTATAGACCCGAGCTTCAGTCGCTTCAGTCGCTGTTTGCTTTGAAAAGCGGCCCTGACCTGCGAAAATGTCCAGCATCCAAAACCAGCGACTGAACGGTTCGGTCGCTGCCCTCATCTTCGGTCGCTGGGGTTGCCAGCGACTCCGCCGGTCCGGGCCACCGCGTGCTCGCTCGGCTAGTCTGTGTGAGCTATCTTCTGAACTTCGGTCGCTTCAGTCGCTGATCGGGCACTCACCGGCACTCTGACCTGGTTGTTTGCCCAAGCGACGCAGCGAGCGACCAAAGGTTTCGAGCAGCTACCGATCGTGGGGAAAGGGACCAGCGTGACGGCGCCGAAGGCCGTGGGGAGCGACCGAACGGTCCGCCAGCCGGACTCACTGGCCGTGGCCCGCTGGTGTGCCGCCCGGGGCTGGCCCGTCCACCCGCTGGCCCCCGGGCGCAAGACGCCGCCCGCCAACTGCCACCCCTGCCAGGACGCCCGACACGCCCCCACGGACTGCCCCTGCCCCGCGGCCGGTCGCTGGTGCCACGGCTTCCACGCCGCCACCCTCGACCAGGACGTCATCACCGCCTGGTGGCGCGCCAACCCCGACTTCGGTGCCGGTGTCGCCTGCGGCCCGGCAGGCCTGGTCGTCATCGACGTGGACAGTCACACCAGCGCAGTCCCGGCCCGTGACCGGATCCTGCCCGGCATCCCGATCCACGAAGGTGTCAGCCTCGATGGCCTGGAGAACGGCTACCACACGCTCGCCCTGTTGGCGGCTCTCCGTGGTGCCCCGGACCCAGCCACCGATGCCGACACCCTGCGCGTGCGGACCCCCTCCGGAGGCCTGCACATCTGGTACCAGGACCACACCCACCGTCAGTTCACCTGTTCCACCGGCTCTTCCAGCGGCAGAGCCCTTGCCTGGCAGGTCGACGTCCGCGCGCACGGCGGCTACATCGTCGCCCCCGGCACCGTTACAGCCGCCGGCACGTACGAGGCCCTCCCAGGGGCCAGAACGCCCGCTCCGCTGCCCCACTGGCTCAGTGAGGAACTCACCCGCACCGGACACCTCAAGAGCCCTCCTAGCCCCCTTCAGGCCCCTCAGCCGGCCATCCCTGCCCGTGGCCGACAGGCCGTCGTGGCAGCAGGAGGCGGGAAGCGAGGAGCCGAGCGCATCCTCGACACCGTCCTCCAGGACGTAACCGACTGCGCCACCACCCCTGAGGGAGCCGCCTTCACGAGCAAGCTCAACCGTGCAGCCTTCACCGCAGGAGGCCTCGTCTCGGCTGGCCACCTCACCCACGCCACCGCCGAGCGACTCCTCCTGGACGCCGCCCGCACCGCCCGTCCCACTCAGGACAGGCACAGCTCCGCCGTCATCCGCTCAGGCCTTGCCGCAGGCACCCGGCAGCCCCTGCACGTCAGGGAGGCGCGCGGATGAACGACAGCACCCGCAAGAGGACGGTCTTCGATCCCGTGGCCGCAGCCCAGCAGATCCTGGAGTACCCCCCGGTCCCCAGCCCCTCCCCGCCGCCCCGGCCCGGCACGGTCGTTCAGGAGAGCCTCCTCGACACCGCGCCCGCCGGCCTGCCCCAGCCAGCCCCGAAGGCCGCTGTACAGGCCACCGGCGGCCCCGAGGCGAGCCCGCTCGGCCTCCTGCCCGACTCCCTCTCCGACCGCGGCAACGCCAAACTCTTCGTCCACCTCTACGGACGCGACTACCGCCACGTCCCCGGCATCGGCTGGTACCGCTGGGCCACCCACCGCTGGCAGCTCGACGAGGACGACACCGTCGTGTGGGCCGCCGGCGAGATGGCCGAGAACATCGCCACCCACGACCCCCGCGGCCTCTACACCAACACCGACCTTCGCCGACACCGCCGGCGAGCCCTGTCCACTTCGGGCATGAACGCCATGCTCGCCCAGGCCAAGTCCGCCCCCGGCATGGTCCTCAACGCCGCCCTCCTGGACGCCGACGCCTACGCCCTGTGCACCCCAGGTGGGGTCGTCGACCTGCGGACCGGCGCCGTCGTTGCGCCGGACCCCAAGATCCACCACCACTCGCGATCCACCACCCTGGCCCCCGCCCGCATGCCCACCCCGCGCTGGGACCGCTTCCTCACCGACACCTTCGGCGACGACAAGGAAGGCCGCCAGACCCGCGACTTCCTGCACCTGCTCCTTGGCTACTCGATCAGCGGCGACGTCGGCGCCCAAGTCATGCCCTTCCTCTACGGCCAGGGCAAGAACGGCAAGTCCGTCCTCCTGGACGTCATGATCCAGCTCCTCGGCGACTACGCGGACGCGGCTCCGCCCGGCTTCCTCATGGCCAAAACCTTCGACGGTCACCCCACCGACCTCGCCGAACTCCACGGCCGCCGCATCATCGTCTGCTCCGAGCTCAAGCCCGGCGACCGCTTCGACGAGGCCCGGGTCAAGCTCCTCACCGGCGGCGACAAGATCAAGGCCCGTCGGATGCGCCAGGACTTCTTCTCCTTCGAGCCGACCCACAAGCTCTGGCTGCTCGGCAACCACCGCCCCGAGGTCGGTACCGGCGGATTCGCCTTCTGGCGCCGCATGCGGCTGATTCCGTTCGAACGGGTCGTCCCCGAGGAACGCAAGATCGACAACCTGGCCCACGTCCTCGTCGCCGAGGAGGGCCCGGGCATCCTCGCCTGGCTGATCGACGGCGCCCGCCGCTACTTCGCCGGCGAGAAGGACCTAGCCGGTCCCCAGCGCGTCCAGACCGCCACCACCGCCTATGCCGAGACCGAGGACCACGTCGGCCGCTTCCTCAAGGAGTCTTGCGCCACCGGTGAGGGCATGCGCGCCGAGCAGTCCCAGCTCTTCGGCGCCTACACCCGCTGGTGCGGCTTCGAAGGCGCCAATCCCGTATCCGGCCGTGCGTTCGCCGCACGAGTTCGGGAGACACTGGGTATGACCTCTCCCAAAGAGATGGTCCTGTCCAATAGCCGCAAGTACTACCCGGGCATCGGCCTGATCACCGACGACACAGAGGAGCAGAACGCGTGAGCGCGCTGATCGACCCGGCCGAGCTCGCCCACGAAACCGACCTCGTCTGGCTTGAAGACACCGCCGGCCTCGACTACGTCCGCCAGTCCCTTGACCGGCTCACCACCCGCCGCGGCCGCCCCGCTTACCACCGCGACGGTCGCATGGTCGGCTACGCGACCCTCGGCCCCGACGCCAAGTCCTCCCGCGCCTCCGGTACCTTCCGCCGCCGCGTCTTCTGGCTCCTGCCCCACGACCGCGACCAGGATCCCGAAGGCCTCTACTCCACCGGCGCCCCCTCCGAGGCTGTCGACCCGCGCACCGTCGCCCCGGGCGTCAAGGGCTACAAGACCGAGCGCTCCGAGGGCGGCCCGGCCTCGCCGGCCATGCTCGAACTGGGGATAACCCTCCCGAAGGCGTGACGACGCCAGCGGGGGTACAGCCAGTTCCAGGCTGTACCCCCGCTGGCGGTGCTCGGCGTAGGTCCACCGGGTTGGTGCTGGCGGGCCCTCGGCCGGTTGGATGTCGTGGGACGTTCAGCTCGGAAGGGTGCGATGGCGGAGCCGGTCAGGGTTTGCAGGCTCACGGATCATGAAGGCCGGCAATTATAGCGGATCGTGCGCCGAGGCAGTACCAATACCACCGCACCCACGGCGTCACCTACTTCCAACAGCTATTACTCGATCGGCGACGACACCCTGGCCGCGCTCAGGTAGATCGGGGCCGCCCGCCCGGACGGCGTCCCGGTCTACGTGATCCTGGACAACCTCTCCGCCCACAACGGCAAGATGGTGCTCCGCTGGGCTAAGAACAACAACGTCCACATGTGCTTCACCCCGACCAGCGCCTCCTGGGCGAACCCGTTCGGGGCACACTCCGGCCGACCGCGGCAGTTCACCCTCGCCAACTCGAACCACCCGAGCCACACGGTCCATACCCGCGGACGGCACGCCTACCTGCGCTGGCGCAACGCCAACGCCTGCCACCCCGACGTCCTCGACGCCCAACGCCGAGAACGCGCCCGCATCCGCAGCGAGAAGGGCATCCGCTGGGGTGGACGGCCGTTGGTGGCGTCTTGATCAGCAGGGCCTGTGCGGCCACCGGGGTACCGGCGCGCGGACTGTGTCGTTGCGACCCACTATCGTCGGCGCATGGGCCATGCAGCAGATGTCCGGCTTGCCGCCGGGCCCGAGGAGACCTGGTATCTGGAAGCGGTTTTCACACCGGGGACACGGCTTGGAACGCGTCCCGATGATCCGACGACGTTCGTCCAGGTCGCCGAAGTGAGAGAAGTGACCACGATCCGCATCCCCAGCGGCCGTCTCATCGTCGACTCACCATGGCCGGAGGATGACGACCCGGAGCTGACGGTGCGAGTCGGCCGGGAACTGGCGGAGCGGATCCCACCTGGCAACTACCGGGTGGAGGCCGCTTGGACGCAAGCGCCATACGAGTTTATGGGCGAGCGTTTCGACGGCCGGGAAGTAGCCGCCATCCGCCTGTGTATTACTGAGACCCCCGTAATGAGCTGGGAGATGGCCATCGGTGTCGGAGACGACATTGAGACGATTCGTCCTGGGGACCGGATTGGGTTCACCTCCGAGACGAACATGGGGAGCTTCTCCGATGCCGCTGCCTGGCCCGCACTGACAGGACCGTTCCGCGAGTTCTGGCGACGACAGCAAGCCGGCAACCGGCAGCCCCGTGACACGGAAAGTCTTTTCGATGACCGTTTCGAGCGCGCGAGCGAAGAGGGGCACGGAGCGGACCTCGTGACGTTCCCCGCCGAAGGACCCTCCGTCGTCTGGCTGGGGCGCACCGGAACTGGGGTCATCGCCTCGGTCGCCGTGGCCGATGGATATCACTCGTCCGACCGGAATCCTTCGCCCTGAGGTGCTGGCGGGAAGGAACGGGATGCCGCCTCTGCATGTCTGGCCGCACACTGTCGTTCTCCATTGGACGGTGGACGGTGCGCGGTTTGCCGGGAGACGGTCGAGCTTTCCTATTGCCTGGCCGCCCCAACCCGGTGAAGGTTCCCGGTCACAGCGCTAGCCGGGCGAACCGGGGCCGCTGTCTTCCCCCGGTTAGGCACCCCGGTACCTCAGTTCCAGGGGCACTCTCTTGTTCTGGCGGTCGCTGGCGGAAGTAGCTGCTCGGGCGGATTTTCCGCGGAAAATTCTGTCGGTGCGGTCCGGCGCCGCCGACGCCGTCAGGTGAGCCGGCTTGGCCGCGGTGGAGTGCCGGATTTTCCGCGGAAAATCTGAAGGCCTGGCTCACCGCGGTGAGCCAGGCCTTCAGGCGGGGGCATATGTCTCAGGTGGGCTACTGCCAGGCGACCAGGCGGAGTTCGGACTTCACACCGGGGCTGTTGGGCGCGATGGAGCCGATCTTCTTGGGGGTGGCGCCGGGGGAGAGGTCGAGGCGGTACAGCTCGGCGACGTCCTTGCCCTGCCGGGAGAGGAAGACCACGGACTTCAGGTCGGGTGAGGGGGCGACGGAGCTGTTGTCGCGGTCGTTGTCGGGCAGGAGCTGCTCGACCTTCTGCACGGAGTCGAGGGAGTCCGAGAACACCACGCGCGAGAGAAGCCCTTGCCTTCAGAGGACGCCCGGTAGTGATCACGAACGCAGTGCGTAATCTCCGTTCGTCCCGCTGGCCGGAGGTGCGGGGCCACTCGGTCGCTTGCCGCACCGGCTGATGGCCGCTCGGATTTTCCGCGGAAAATTCTGCACACGTGAGCCGGCGCCGGCGGCCGTCACCCGACGGGTCGGGGCGCCCGTCGTGAGGCGCCCGGATTTTCCGCGGAAAATTCCGGCGCCGGTGTGACGCCTGCTCCCCGCCTGCCGGACCGTCCAGGTCCCACGGCAGGCGGGCAGACGGTGTGCGGGCTCGGGGTAGACAGGGTGGCTGCCGATTTTCCGCGGAAAATCGGCAGTACGCTCGCCATCGCAACCCCTGGAAACAACAGGCTGACCTTCGGCATCCTGTGGCACGATCTCAAGATCAACGGACGTCATGGGGGATGGCGCAATGGCGCAAACGCTGAAGGCCAGGAACGCGCCGTACCCTGCCAGCGACCAGGATCCCGACAGCGCACCTACGGGGGAGACCACCGATGCCGCAGCTGAACCGACACGGCCGGCTGGCCAAGGAGTACTGGAGCACATACCGGCCCCAGGCGCTGGCGCAGCTGGGCAGTCCGCAGGAGCAGGAGGAATACTTCTACGGCCTGGGGCTGCGCGTGATGGAGCAGATCGGGGAGCTGACGGACGATCTGCTGCTGAAGCTGCCGCTGGAACAGCGCGCCCTGGCCAGGGCGTCGGTGCGGGCGCAGGCGCAGGAGCTGGTGTACGGGCAGGAGATCTGGCTCCCCAAGGAGCCGGGAACGGAACATCGGGAGATGTAGCCGCCCCACGGTTCCGCGCCGCGGGTCAGAACGACCTCGCTCCGCGCAGTGAGGCGGAGCGCGCGGCGGCCAACCTTGCGGTGCTGGAGAAACTGCGGCTCCTAGAAGAAGAGGGCAGGCCCGCCACCGAGGACGAGCAGAGCGTGCTCGCGCGGTGGTCGGGCTGGGGCGCCCTGCCGCGCATCTTCGAACCCCGACCCCAGCGCCCCGCCTTCCAGGACGACGCCTCGTACGATCGGGCAGCCGCGCGCTGGGATGCCCTCGACAGTCTGCGTTTCAAGATCAGGGCGCACCTCAGCGATACCGAGTGGAACGCCGCCCGTCACAACACCCTCAACGCGCACTACACCGATGCTGCCCTGGTCGACACGATCTGGGGCGCCATGCGGACGATGGGCTTCGATGGCGGCTCCGTCCTCGAACCCGGCTCCGGCTCCGGCAACTTCATCAGCGCGGCCCCGCAGGACACCAGCCACCAGATCCGGATGACCGGCGTTGAACTCGATCCGGTCACCGCCGCGATCTCCCGCCACCTGTACCCGGACGCCCAAATCATCACGGCTGGCCTCGAAGACGTCCGGCTGCCCGAGGCGAGCTTCGACGCCGTCGTCGGTAACGTCCCCTTCGGTCGCTACCAGCCCTACGACCCCGTCCACAACAAGGACCGCGCCCTCTCCATCCACGACCTGTTCGTCCTCAAGTCGCTCGCCGCCACCCGGCCCGGTGGCGTGGTCGCCTTGATCACCTCGCGCTACACCCTCGACGCCAAGGACTCCGCAGCGCGCGAGCGGATGTACGAACTCGGCGACCTCATCGGTGCGGTCCGCCTGCCCGCAGGTGCCCACCAGGCAGCCGCCGGCACCGATGTCGTCACGGACGTCCTCTTCCTACGCCGCCGTGAGCGTGGGGAGCGCCGGGGCAGCGACCGGTGGCTTCACGCGCAGGAACAGGTTCTCCCTGGCCACTCGGAGCCCGTGCGCTGCAATGCCTACTTCGAGGACAACCCTGGCCATGTTCTCGGTGGACTCCGCGCCCGGCTCGGTCAGTTCGGCCCGGAGTTGACGGTCGACGGCTCTGGCCTCGACGCCTCCCAGCGTCTTAGCGAAGTCGCCCAGGACATCGCCCGCGAAGCCTTCGAGAACGGCCGCGGTGCCACCGCGACGGCAGGTGAGCAGAGCCGCGCCTTGGCCATCGCCCCGGCGGGAGCGGCGGAGGGCTCGCTCGGCTTGGACGAAGCCGGCCGCCCGACGATCGTCGAGGCCGGGCGCATGGTGCCCCTGGACGTCCACCCCGACCAATACGACCGCCTTGTCCAGCTGATCGTGCTCAAGCAGCAGGTCCTCGGGTTGTACGCGGCCGAGGCCGCCACCGACGCTGCTGGAGAGACCCCGGAGCTCGCCGCCAGACGCACCCAGCTGCGCGAGGCCTACGGGGCGTACCGGAAGAGCAGCCCTTCGCTGGCCAAGCCCCGTCAGACCCGTACTTTCACCCCCAAGGAGGCCCGGGAACGTGCCGAGGCCCAGGGGCTCACCGCCGTCCCGGACGCTTGGAAGTGGCCGACCGCCTACGCGCTGATCGCAGACGACCCGGACGCCAGCCTGCTGTTCGGACTGGAGACGTGGGACGACGACACCAAGACCGCCACCGAGCAGAAGGTCCTCACCCAGCGCGTCCTGGAACCCCGCGTCTTGCCCGAGCGGGCCCAGGACCCGGAGGATGCCCTCGCACTGGCCCTGGAACACGACGGCGGCGTCCTGCACCTGAGCCGGGTGGCCCAGCTGCTCGGCGTCGACGAAGCCGAGGCCGAACGCCAGCTCGGCCCGCTGGCCTTCCGCGACCCGGCCCAGGACGGAGCGTGGGAACCGCGCACGCGCTATCTGTCCGGCAACGTCCGCACCAAGCTCCAGCAGGCTCAGGAGTCCGCCGCCAGCGACCCGGCGTACGAGGTCAACGTCGTGGCGCTTCAGCAGGTGCAGCCGGACGACCTGAGCCCCGCCGAGATCAAGGCCAAGGTCGGTGCCCCGTGGATCCCGGTCGATGTCTACACCCAGTTCCTGCGCGACCTTGGCATGCCCGATGCCGAGGTCCTCTACGTCGGCGGCACCACCTGGGAGGTCAAGGGCGCTCAGCACGGCGACGCCGCGACTTCGCAGTGGGGTACCGAGAAGCGCTCAGCCGGAGCCCTGTTCGAGGCGATGCTCCGGCAGACCGACTCGGCCATCAAAGTCACCTGGCGCGACCGCGACGGCAACGTCCACGTCGACGAGGACGCGACCGCGGAAGCCGCCGAGAAGGTCACTCATCTGCGCGACGCCTTCGACGACTGGATATGGAACGACGAGCAGCGCAGCGTCCGGCTCACGCGGATCTACAACGACCAGTTCAACAACCTGGTGCTGCCCGAGCACAGTGCTGAGCCGCTCACATTGCCGGGGGCTGTCAGCGACTGGGTGATGAGGCCGCACCAGAATCAGGCGATCCGTCAGATCCTGTCCCAGCCAACCAACTTGCTCGCCCATGTGGTCGGCGCCGGCAAGACCGCGACCATGGCTGCCGGTGCGATGGAGCTGCGCCGAACCGGAATGGCGACCAAGCCGTGCATCGTGGTCCCCAACCACATGCTCAAGCAGTGGACGGGGGAGTTCCGCCAGCTCTATCCGAACGCCAAGCTGCTGGCGATCAGCGCCAGTGACCTCGGAGCCAGCAAGCGGGCCAAGTTCATGGCCAGGATCGCCGGCGGCGACTGGGACGCGGTGATCCTCACCCATGAGGCGTTCACGCGGGTGCCGCTGCGGCCCGAGACGATCCAGGGCTACATGGACCGAGAGATCGGCAATCTCCGGGGCCAGCTGGATGCCGCCGTCGGGGCCGGGCTGAGCGACCGCACCGTCAAGCAGATCGAAAACTCCATCGCCAACGCGGAGGCCAGGCTCAAAGCCGAGATCGACAAGACCCAGGGCACGGGCGTGTTCCTGGAGGACACCGGCATCGACTACGTCTTTCTGGACGAGGCTCACGAGTTCAAGAACCTCAGGACGGTTTCCGCGATCCCCGGCGCCGCCATCGAGGGGTCGGCCAAGGCCACCAAGCTGCACATGGTGCTCGACATGCTTCGGGAGAAGAGCACCACCGGGCGGGTCGCCACCCTGGCCACCGGCACGCCCGTGGCCAACAGCGTCACCGAGGCGTACGTCCTGATGCGCTACCTCGCCCCTGAGCTTCTCGAATCGATGGGTTTGGAGGCCTTCGACAACTGGGCGGCAACGTTCGGAGAGGTCGTCTCGGCACTCGAACCCGATCCCAAGGGCGGGGGATACCGCTTCAAGGCCCGCTTCTCCCGGTTCTTCAACGTCCCGGAGATGATGCGGGTTTACCATACGTTCGCCGATGTCCAGATGGCGGAAGACCTCAATCTGCCCGTCCCGGCGATCCGTTCCGGCAAGGACAACCAGCGCGGCGAGAGCATCGTCGTCGACACCACCCGTGCGCAGCGGGAGTTCCTCACCTCGCTCAAGAATCAGCCGTGGATCAGCGAGCCCGGGGGAGTCCTCAAGGCCCTCGGGCTCGGCCTGCGCGCGTCCCTCGATATGCGGTTGGTCGGAGGTGAGGAGGAACAGGGCAGCAAACTGCAGGACGTCGCCGAGCAGGTCCACCAGGTCTGGTTGGCGAACAAGGACAACGTCTACCCGGTCTCCAGCAAGGACCCGACCGCCCAGCCGCTGCCCGGAGCCTTGCAGTTGGTCTTCCTCGACGAGGGCACCCCGGGCAGCAGCGCTGAGCACGCCGTCGACCTGTACGCGGACCTGCGAGACAAACTCGCCGCCGCCGGCATGCCCCGGGAGAGCATCCGGTTCATTCACGAGGCCAATACGGACGCCAAGAAGGAACGGCTCTTTGCGGACTGCCGTTCCGGCAAGGTCGCCGTCCTGATCGGCAGCACCCAGAAGATGGGCACCGGCACCAACGTCCAGAGCCGCGCCATCGCCCTACATCACGTCTCCTACCCTTGGCGGCCGGCCGACATGGCCCAGCGCGACGGACGGCTGGAACGGCAGGGCAACCTGCACATGCCCGAGATTCCGGGCACACCCGATGACGTCCGGGTCTTCTACTACCTCACCGCCGGCACCTTCGACGAGTTCCGCCTGAACGCGCTCGCCCGCAAAGCCCGGTTCATCGCGCAGGTCCAGCGCCGCAGCTTCAACATCCGCGAGATCGAGGACATCGGCGACGAGGCCATGAACCTCGGACTGCTCAACGCACTAGCCTCCGGCGACCCGACGATCCTCCAGCACGTCGAGGCGACGGCCGAACGCGCCCGGATGCAGAGCCTCTCCCGCTCCTGGGACCGCGCGCACGACCGACAGGCCCGTGAGATCCAGGACCTCACCGCCTTTCTCGATGAGGCCGATACCGCCCTCGCAGCGATGCGTTCCGCCCTGCCCAAGACCACTCCCACCGCTGGCGACGCTTTCGCCATGACCCTCGGCGACCAGGCCCACCACGAGCGGGACAAAGCCGCCCATGCGCTCGGCGCCCATCTTGAAGCCATCGCCAGGGACACCACTCTCCCCCGAGGCCGTCAGATCCCGCTCGGCACCATGGGCGGCCACGCCTTCCACGCCGAGATCGCCTACGACCGCAACGCCAACCGCCTGCTCAAGCTCCGCTTCCCCTGGGGCCACGTCGTGCCGCTCGGCCACCGTGAAGACCGCGGTGTCTGGCACGCCCAGAAGGTCACCACCGCGACTGGGCGAGGGGCCGTCCAGTCCCTGGAAGCCTTCATCGCCAGACTCGGCGACGACACGAAGAAGCTTGCCGCCGAGGTGGAACTGCGCCGGGCACGGCGCGATGAACTCGTGGGCAAGCTCCAGGACAAGGCCGACAACCCCTACCGCGAGCACGCCCGCTCCCTGGAACGTGAAGAACGGCTGCTGGGGCGGCTGGTCATCCTCAACGAGAAGATCGCCGAGCGGTCCGAGCAACTCCAGCACGCGGGAGGGCACGCGTCCCAGGAATCCGAGGCGGAACTCGCCGCCCTGCAAGCCGAAGCGGCCGACCTGGAACGCCAGATCGACGATGAGCACGCGGTACAGCGGACCGCCGCCGAGGAAGCCGAGTCCGCGAAGCCCACGATGGCCGGCGCCGCAGCAGAAGCCGAGCCCACGGACACGGCACCGGCCCCCGAATCGCAGACGACCGGGCGCAACGAGCCGCCCGATCACGTTGTCCAAGGCAGCAGCGACGCTGCCGACGAGTCCTCAGGCACCACTGCCAAAGACGAGACCCCAGCACCAGCGCCGCAGGAAGCGGCACCGTCCAGGGAGGGAACCACCATGGCAATCGAGACGAGTACAGCGGGACCCCTCACTCCCGGGACCGGATGGGAGGAACCCGCCCTCTTCGATGACGGACTCTCTGACGATGAGCCATCGCCTATATCCGCTGACAGAGCGGCCCAGCCAGAAGGAGCAGATGTGGCCGCCGCGACGACCGAACTGCCCAGAGAGCAAGCCAAGGAAGAGGAGCGCGTCGTCGCCGAAGCGGTCGCGAGGCCCGACATTCCGGTCGAGGAACCCCCAGCTGAGGCGGCGGAGGACATACCTGACCTGGAGGAGCCGGAGAAGCCGGCCCCCGACTTCGGTTCGCTGGTTCACGATGACCTGCAGAACTCCTTCGGCCCGGCCCGCAGGTACATCTCTGAGATCCTGTCACCCGAAGCGGCGGACAGCGTGGCCAGGGAGTTTGATGCTCACAGCGCGTCCATCGCGAAGATGCGTGCTCAACTCGGGCTCGACGATGACGACGTCCCAGCCATGTTCAAGCCCGCACCGGAAGAGGTGAACCACGCGCAGGCGGCCAAGGGAGCCTTTGAACGGGTCCGTGCGTACATGGCGCAGCACTACGGAAGGTCCGAGTCCTGGGCGCAGGTGGCCAACGTCTGGGCCGGTCCCGGCCGGATCCAGAAGGCGCTCAAGGAAGCCGCCGGGGATCGCTACCCGGAGGTCTCCAAGGACAGGCGCTGGAGGGAGTTCTTCGGGGGAGTCGCCCGGGACACCGCCGAGGTGGTCTCCAAGGCAACGTCGAAGCTGGCTCGCACATTCGAGACTGACCGAGTTGCCCATAAGCTGCTCACGACGTTCGCGACCAGCGCGGGTAACTACGCGGCCAAGGGCCGGGGCGACACCCCGCAGGCAGCTCCGGCCGCGCCCGCTGTGGCGAGCGCGCAGGCTCGCAACTCCGGCCAGATCGACCTCGCCGCCCGGGGTATGAAGCCGATCGCCAACGTGGCCGGACCCAAGACAACACCACGTCAGCCGGACCAGCCGGCTCCGCAGACGCCCACGCAGGTCCGGGGGAGCGGTGCAGAAATCTGACGACAACTGCCCGTTGAGACACCGTGCCGCGCGGCGCGGCACGAAGAGAGGGGAACGACGTGTTTGACGACCCAGAGATGCGGGTCCACAGCCGCGAAGTCGAGATGGCTGTCACCACCAGCGCCGATGCGCTGGTCAAGCTGCTTCTGACCATGGCCACCATCGCCGCCGAGAACAACGCGCGGGAGCGTCGCCAGCGGTGGGAGCGCGAGCAGGAAGCGGCGGCCGAGAAGCAGTGGCGCGAACGCGCCGCCGCAGAGCCATGGCTGCGCGCCCCCTACGACGACCGGTTCTGGGACAACCTGGAACCGACGCCTGAGGGGATGCGCCCGCTCGGTCGGGCCTGGCAGACGGCTTATGAATGGGGCGGATCCGATCCGCAGGCCGCCGCCGCGCTGCACCACATGCGGGAGAAGATTCACGAGAAGTACGGGGTGCGCATCCCGGACGACATGCTGCCGGTCCAGGACCTGTCGCGCGCCATCGCCCTGTCCGACCCGAACCTGCAGGAGAAGGCGGAGGCGGGCCGGGAAGCGGCGGCCGAGAGCGGCCAGGCCAGCTACCTGTACGTCATCGAGGACCCGTCGACGGACACCCAGCTGGCCACTGGCGAGATCCGCGGACACGACTGGGAAGAACCGGACCTCGTCGCCGCCCACGCTCACCAGCAGTGGGTCGCTGGAACGGACGGCGAGCCGCTCGGCGACAACGTGGTCATCCGTGTCTACGAGAACACAGGCGGCCCGGTCGGCGGTAAGGAGCCGCTGGCCGTGGTGGAGGCGCAGCGCGTTCCGGAGCTCCTCAAAGCCGAGGAAGAGCGCCAGCGCCGGGTGGCCGCGCGTGAGGAGGAGGCCAGCCCCCAGGAGGTCCTCCACGCGATGAGCGCCGAACACCGGCGGGCCGGGGAGCGGGCGGAGAAGTGGCAGGAGGCGCGGGATCGCCTGGCGGACGCGGATCCGGCCGAGCTGCCCGAGGGCGAGCACGACCGGCAGGTCGACACCCTTCAGCAGTCGGTCCTGCGCGAGCGCCGGTACCAGGCCGCCCTGAACCTGGACCGGGAGGCCGTCGAGGCTGAGCAGCGTGGTGAGGACCCGGCTCTGGTCTACCGCGGCGCGTCGCTGCGGGCACGGCTGGACCAGGGCTTGATAGCCGAGGTGTCCCCGGCCGAGGCCGCAGGGCTCTGGAGTGAGGTCAACCACTGGTCGCACGGGGCGGCCCGGGATCAGGCGCTCGACGCGATGAACGAGAAGCTCGTCGGCTACTACGGCCTGGAGCTGGATGAGGACGTCAACCGGGCTGACGCGGCAGCGGCGCTGGAGAGCATGGTCGATGTCAAGGAGCCTGGGGAGCCCGAGGAGGTCCGCAAGAAAGCGCTGGAACTCAATCGCCGGGCGGGGGAGAAACTCGACGCCGCTCTGCGGAAAGAGGCCCAGATCGCGGGACTCATGGTCGACGGGAAGCCCAAAGACGAAATCGCCGAGGTGGAGATCAACAGCCTGGCGGCGAAGGCGGAGGTCCTGCGGGGGTCGGCTGAGATCGACCGTGGCGCCGCGGGCGTCGTCGAGGCCCAGGCCGACCGCCTGGCGGCGAGTGAGCCGAGCGACCCGGCTGCCCTGCCCCCTGGCGTGACCAAGGAGCAGGTCGTCCAGGGCTATCAGAGCCAGTGGGGCGACGACCCGCAATGGGCGTCCTGGTCCACCACGCCGCCGGCCGCGCCCAGTGCCCCGGCCGCCGAGGCCGCGGGGCCCGCGACTGATGCGCCGGCGCCTGCACCGGCCGCTGCACGCCCTGCTCCGGCGCGCCAGGCCCCGTCACCCGTGCGCCGGGGACCGTCCAAGAAGGCCCTCAAGACCAATGCCGACCGGCAGTTGGCGAAGGTGGGCCGCGGCGGGAGCGCGGCCAAGGTGGCGGCGCACGACGGTGCCAAGCGCGTCAACGAGGGCCTCGGGAAGACGTCCGCGACGCCGGCGGCCACCCCGAGCGCCCCTGCCAAGGGCCGCGGCCGCGACCTGGGCAGCGACCAGGGACGCTGAACGGACAACGGCGGTGGGTTCTGAGACGACCTCGTCTCAGAACCCACCGCCATAGGGAGCGTTGTCAGTCCTCCAGCGCCTGCTCAGCAACGGCCGTACTGCTGAATGCCGTGCCGAGCCACATCCGCGGGTCCGCCGGGTTAGTCGGCAAGGGCGCCGGCGGATGCTCGGAGTGCCCTTCGACCGGCGAGCAGGCACTGAACGGGCCGTTGTCTGGGTCCAGCAGCACGTGCAACTGCGGGTCGGCGTGGTGGATCCACCACGTGGACATCCCCAGCGCAGGATCCAGGCGCAGGTTCTCCCACGCCCGCCACATCGCGTTCAGCCGGGAGATCGCCTCGGCATGCATCCACCAGTCCGGGCACCAGGTGAGCGTCACCCCGTTGAGGCGCCTGGCCACCATCGGGGCGAGGTAGTCGACGACGAACTCCTCGACGGTCCCGAACACCGGCTCCGCCGACGCGTCCTCGTCCGTGTCCTCGTCGTCCCACAGGTCGAAGTCGTCATCGCTCACGAGCGGGCCCCCGGGTCGTACGTGGCCAGCGAGGCCTTGACCGCCTCGGCGTGCCTGGTCTCCCACCACGGCACGGTCTCCACCAGCGCAGGCGGCGCACCCGACGCCAGCACGAGTGCCCGCCCCGGCGGCATCGCCGCGAGGTCGGAGACGTCCAGCACGCGCTCGCGACGCGTGCTGTGGCTGGTCGAGCGGCTCCCGAACAGCCCACCGCCCTGGTTACCGCCGTACGACGCCGAATACGTGTCGACCTCGTACTCGCCGGCCAGCGTGCTCAGGTCGCCGAGGAACTTGGCGTCGGACACACCACCGCCGTACACGCGGCGGTTGGCGCTCGACCAGAGCTTGCCCATGCCCTTCTCGCCCCAGACCTCCACACCCTGGTCCCAGGACTGCAGGATCGTCATCAGGATGATGCCGCGCGAGCCGTAGTGCGAGTACAGGTCCGGCAGGTCCGCCCACCGGCACACGTTGGCGGCCTCGTCCAGCACCCCGACGATGGGCACCGTCAGGCGCCCGCCAGGCATGGTCGTCGCCGCTTCCTCAGCCGCCTCGACCACCGCGACGGTCAACGCGGTCACCAGCGGGCCGGCACTGTCCTTGCCCTCACGGGACAGCGAGTACAGCGTGTCGCTGCTCACGGCGAAGTCCGCTGGGCTGAACTCCGGCCGTGCCGGGCCGCGCCCCGGGGTGATCCACGGGTGTACCGCTGGGTTCACCAGGCATGAGGCCATCTGCATGGCCGTTCCGTAGATACCCCCGCGCTGCTTCTCCGGCGCCGTGATCACACCGTTCAGTGAGTCGGCCGGCATGTGGTGCCCGGCCTGCCGCAGGATCCGCTCCGCGGTGTCGTCCTTGGGCCGGGTCAGCCAGGTGTAGACCTGGGTGATCGGCTTGTTGTCGACGGCGGCCGCGAGCATCAGGTACGCGAGCAGGTCCTGGCCGGCCGGGGTGAAGTAGGCGTCGGTCTTCGCGCCGGCGTCGGAGGAGCCGCTGGCGAAGTGCGCCGCCATCTTGCGTGCGTTCGCCACTGAGGTGACGTAGCTGAGCGGGTTCCACCACCAGGTGGGCTGCTCGCCCGCGCGGTTCTGCGGGTCGAACACCCACACCTTGCCCTTGGTGTCGCGCACGCCCCGGGTGGCGTCGACGATGTCGCGCTTGTTGGAGGTCGCGAGCACCGCGCCGGGCGCGTCGCAGATCGCGGGGATCGCGCGCCGGGTCGTCTTGCCGGTACGCGGCCCCCAGATGTCGACGTGCATGTCTTCCCAGCTGCCGAACAGCTCCTGGCCGCCGGGGATCGAGCGGCCGATGAACACCCCGGGCAGGTCCGACTTCGTGCCGAGCCGTGCCGCCGTCGCGGCCGCGCCGCGCCGGTTGACGGGCGCCAGGTCGTTGCCCCGCCCCAGGTGCCGCCCGGCCCGGTCGACCTTCGGCCGGTTGCGCTTGCGGCCCACCTGCCAGGAGGCGAGCGTGGCGATCAGGAGGATGACGACCGCCTCCGCCACCGCGATCGCGGTCGCGTACCCGCCCGGCCAGTGGTAGGAACCGCTGAACAGGCCGATGACGAAGGCGAACGGGTTGGCCGGCGGCGCCGGACGCGCCGCCAGGCTTGCCCCGCCCATCGCGGCCAGCCAGGCGCCGACCGCGCTCACCACGACCAGCAGCATCGCTCCGAGCGCGAGGAACGGCCCGGCCTCGGAGACCGGGCCCCGGCGCCCCTCGGTGGCCGTCATCGGGCCGCCGCCCAGCGCCGGTTGGTGTCGTTGATGCTCAGCTCCGCCTCGGTGAGCTCGACGGAGACCGGGATGCCCGGCCGGCCGCCGACCTTGACGAGGAACTTGCCGCGTCCGGGCGGAGCGCCCTCGCGGTTCGCCGAGGAGTCCCAGGCCGGCGGGCTGGACCAGCCCACGACCATCTCCTGTTCGGCGCGGCTCATCCCGACCACCTGCGTCAGCTGCGGCATCTCCGCCTCGGGCAGGCCACCCGTGATGACCATGCCGGCTCGTTCCACGAAGCCCTTGGCCTTCATCCGGTCTTCCTCCGTCGGCAGGGCGAGCAGGTCGCTCATGGTGTGGGTGATCATCGCGGTTCCCACACCGCGCTGCCGGTTGAGCCGGGTCAGCGCGTCGACCCGGTCGACGAGGCCACGCCCGGCGCGCAGCACCCGCCACAGCTCGTCCATGATCACGAAGTAGTGGCGCTGGGGGGCGAGGCCCGCGTCGGCGAGCGCCTGCACCGCGGAGATGGTGCCGAACCCGTAACTCCAGCACGTCAGCAGCGCGGCAGCCTGCAGCAGAGCCTCGCTGTCGTCGATCGCCGACACGTCGAACACGACCGGCCGGTCGACCTCCATCGGCACGCTGGTGGGCCGCGCGAACATGTCACCCAGCCGCCCGCCGCCCAGCAGCGCGGTCAGCGACGACTCCAGGCCCTCGGTGATGTCCCGGTAGCGGCCGAGATTGCCGCGGTCCAGCGCCAGGTGTCGCAGGGCCTCGGGGGCGTCCTTGATCACCTGAAGCAGGTCGGCGAGTACCGGCACCCCCTGGTGCCGCTCGTCGAGGACGGTGAGCGCGCCGGAGACCAGCGTCTCCTCGCGGTCCGTCGGAGGCTCGCCGCGCAGGATCGTCAGCAGCGCGGACACCGTGTTCAGCCGCCGCCCGTGGATGTCCGCCAGCACCGCGCGGCGCCGGTCACCGGTCAGGCGCTGGGCAGCCCCGGCAGCCGCGCCCGGGTCGAGCGCGTTGAGATAGCCGCGCCCGCGCCCGAGGCTGATGACCTGGCCGCCCAATGCCTCGATCAGGTCGACGTAGTCGGGCTTGAGGTCGCCGAACACCATCGGGTGCGTGCCGAACGCCGCCAGTCCCAGCGCCTGGCGGCGCACGATCGTGCTCTTGCCCAGACCGGGCCGTCCGAGGACGAACTCGCTGGGGTTGAGGATCAGGTTGGCGCGGGTGAACCAGCTGATCGGGTCGCAGCACAGCGAGGCGCCGGTGATGGTGTTGCGCCCGATCGGCACGCCCACCATCGGGGTGCCCGAGCCGGCGACGAACGGCCACAGCCCGCACACCTGCACGGTCGTGCCGCGCCATTCGGCCGGTGCCTCGACGTAACCGACCGAGCCGGCGCCCCAGCCGGGCCAGCCGCGCATCCCGGGCTTGCGCGGCCTGGCGGGCGCGGGCGTCTTCGGCTTCTTGCTCACATCGCCTCCCGGATGGCCTGCGGCACCCGCAGGTGGTTGGGCAGGACGATCCCGATCGGCAGCCCCGCGGCGAACGCGGAGGCCTGGGAGCCGAGCGCGGGGCGCAGCTGGATCCGGGAGGGGGTGGAGAGGTTCTCGACCACCGCGTCCGCCTTCGGCAGGTCGTTGCGGTCCATGACCGTCGCGGTGACGATCATGCCGAAACGGACCAGACCGGCGCCGGTGGCCTCCTCCTGAGCGGCCTGTTCGGCGGCGCGGACGGCCACCGAGTCCCGGGCGGCGGCGACGGCCGCCTGCTGGGCCTGGAACATCGCGTCCTTGCGGTCGTTCTCGACGATCCGCGCGGCGGACGCGGGGTCGTGCGGGCGGTACAGGAGGGACACGCGCTTGCGCGTCACGTCGGGGTGCGGAAGGAGCAGGGAGGTGAGCACGTTGGAGAACACCTCGCCCCGGGGGGCCTCTCCCATGAACCAGACCTTCGACCACGCCCCGTCGTGCCGGTAGTGCGACCAGAACTCCTCCGTCGCGACCGGGCCCGCGTCGTCCCACGTGATGCCGGTGCCGCCGGCCGTACGCCCTTCGGCGACCAGGGCCGCAACGCTCGGGTCGTAGGCGACCCGGACGGTTTCGGCGAGGTCGCCGGCGGTCATCGGACGGGCTGCGCCGGCGCCCGTCATGGCCAGGCCCGAGGTCAGGCCGGGAAGCCGTGCGCCGATCTCCTCGGCCATCTGGTCGACGTCCCGGCGTGGCGCGCTGCCGCGGGCCGCGCCGGAGAACGTCAGGGCGATCTGTGTGGTGAGCAGCGCGGACCCGGCTGGGTAGTTGTCGACGATCTGCTCCAGCACCTGCCGGGCCAGTGGCGGGGCCTCCGGGTGGAGGTGCCCGTGGACTTCCGCGCTGAGCCGGCTTCCCGGGTCGGGAGCGGCCTCGACCGTCACCGACGCCGCCACCAGCCCCGGCTCGTGGGCCAGCGAGGCCAGCCAGTGCCCCCAGTGCGCCACCCAGGTGTCGACCTGGTCGGTGTCGACCAGCGAGGCGCCGTCGGCGTCACAACTGATCACCACGGTGTGGTGGTTGAGCGAAGGCAAGCTCACCATCGCGAAGGGGCGGTTGTGGGCATCGTGGAACTGCGCGAGCGAAGAGGCCGCCGCGAGCCCCGGGAGCTGGCAGGTCCCGTACGGAGTGCGGCCGAGGACGCCCGACCGGTAGATGTGCTTGCCCGCGCTCTTTCCACGCCACCACGCCACGCGCGCAGTCCCCCTTTGCAGGCCATTGCGGCCGAACTTGTCTTTGAGCAACAGTGGTAGCAGGCAGAGCCCCACGAAGATGCCGGCACCGATGGCCAAGAAGAAGTCGATGGCCATGCAGATGACCACGAAGATCATCCCGGCCATCATGACCATCGTGCCGGCCATGCCCAGGCCCCCGATGCCGGGAGACCGGGGCTTGCGCCAGTTCCCGTAGGTCCTGGGCCGTCCGATATCAACTGCTGCCACTGGGGCCCCCGTTGTGCTGTCCCGCGTTCGCCGTGTTCTCGGTGCTCTGCTTGATCGCCGAGTGAGTCTTCTGCGCGACCTCGGCCGCGGCGGCCACCGGATGCGCCTTCGCCGCTCCCGCCGCGCCTGCCTTGCCTGCTGCCTGGGTCCCTTGGCTGACGCCCTGAGCACCCTGAGCGCCGGCCTTCGGAGCGCCTTGGGCCGGATTGCCCTGGGACGGCACGGACTTGGAGCCCCGGGGGTCGGAGCCGGATCCGCTATCCGGGCCTCCAACACGGCTGCGGCCGCCGCCGCCCCCGCCGCCCCCGCCGGCGCCGCTCTTCTGGCTGCTGACAGCCTTCGCGCCGCCAGCGATCGCTCCCATCGCGGCCACGCCGCCCCCGCCGCCGCCCCCGCCGCCGGCGGCGCCGACCACCGGGGTGACGAAGCGCATCAGCGCCGGAAGGGCGACCACCGACAGCAGCATCAGCACGATGCCGGACACCGAGGTGACCAGCCCGTCGGTGCCCTTGCTCGTCTTGAGCGCGGCGATCATACGGAAGGCGGTGGCATAGATGATCGCGGCCACCGGCTTGTACATGACGAACGCGATCAGCCAGGAAACCGCCTTCTGGAAGGTCTGGCGGCCGGACGGCGTGGTGGCCGCCGCGGCGGTCAGCGGCAGCGTGCCGCACAGCAGGATGAGCATGGCGGTGCGCACGAGCATCAAGGCGACCTGGGCCAGGCACGCCAGAGTGGCGAGCAGGGCGAGGATCAGGGCGAGCATCGGGCCGCCCTGGCTTTGAGCTGAGACTTTCAGCCACTCGATCACCGCCGCACCGAAGTCCCCGTCGGCGGCCTTGTAGACGATCCACTCGGAGAAATCGTCGCCGGCCGTGGTGAGGACGCCGACCGCCGCGAGGGCTCCGGCCCCGACGAAGGACATGGCGAAGATGCCCTTGGCGACGTCGATGGCGGGTTCGGCCCGGCGCTGGATCGCCAGCCGACCCGCTGAGACAAGGATGGCCATCACCGCGATCCAGGCCGAGAGCCACATGGTGTGCTGCCACACCCACACGATCGGTCCGTTGCCCTGACTGTCCGCCAGGATGTTGGCGGTGGGCACACTGATCCACCAGGTGGTGACTGCTGCAGCCACCTTTCCCGCCATGGCGCAGCACGAGTCGACGATGGTCTGCACGACGCTCATGCCGACGTCGCTCGCCGCGTCGCTCACACAGTCGCCCCAGTTCATGGGGTTCCAGCAGCTACCGGACATGTCAGTTCCCCACGCCGAACGGGACCATGGTGGTGATCGTTTGCTGCTGACCGACCGCGGAGCTCTGCTGACCAAGGGGTGTCATCTTCTGCTTCCAGTCCGTGCCGTCCCACACGGCGGTGAGCACGACGGTGCGGTAGGCGCCGCCTATCGGGAACTCGATCGCGAAGGTCACCACGGCCGTGTCATTCGTGTACGAGTTGACCTGGTAGGCGGCGTACTCGCCGATGGTCGCGGACCCAGGGGTCGGCTGGGACGGGTTCACCCGGGCAGCCGTGACGAACTGTAGGTAGGAGTCGCGTTCGGGCCCTGGCGCGACCAGCTGGTCGATGGCGGCACGCCAGTTGTCCGCGTTAGAGCTACGGATTGAGGTCTGCGCGAGCGCCAGCACCGCACCCCGGGGGGAGTGGGCGTAGCAGCGGGCGATGTCCCCGGAGTGCACCGCCGGCCCGGAGGACGGCGACTCGGGCAGCCGATAGCCGTGGAAGTCCTTCCAGGTGAGCTCTTTTGTGGCGAACGTGTTGCTGATCGTCAGTGGAGCCTGGTTGTTGTCAGGCAGCTGAGGACAAGGGGCACTGGCGCTCGGACTGGCTGTGGACGCGCCGCCCGGACTCCCGGTGTAGCCCCCACCAGGAGTGCTGGTGGGGGCGCTGGTGACGGGAGCGGCTGTGCCGCCGGCGGTGGTCTGCTCGTCCTTACCGTCCAGGGCTATCCAGCTACCCAGTAGCGCGACGCATCCCAGGAAGGTACCGGACGCGATGAACCACTTGTTCGTGAACGGGTTGCGCGGGCCGTCCGGCCCGTTCGAAGAAGTCTGATCGGGCATGACGGTTTCCCCCGTGAGTGTTCAGACTTGAGGCCGGCTCAGATGAGCGCCCCGACGAGGCTGGAGGCCGCGCCGCCGAGGATGCAGGCGCCGAGCACCCAGGCCAGCGACGAGGCGTGCTCCCCGCCCTGGCCGCGGCTGTGGGAGATGGCCATCTTCCCGGCGGTCAGCAGGATGCCGCAGACGCAGAGCGAGAAGACGATCCAGGCCACCCACTGGAGGATCAACTTCAGGTTCTCGCCAACACCGGGCGGCGCGTCGCCGGTGCCCGGGTTGACGTCGAACTTCGGCGGCTTGCTGGGTTCCGCCAGGATGTGCCCGGCACCCTGGGCAACGTGGTGGACGGTGTCCACACCGGCTTGCAGAAGGTACATCATCTCGGAATCCCCCAAGGTCTGAGTGAGCAGGGACCGGGGACACCCCCGGTGCGCCACGCGCAGCGTGTCCGGCAGATCATATGTGTAATTCGGCCGTTTGGCCGACGGGCTTTCAACGTAGCCTTTGCCACCGACAGCCCACTTGACGAGCGATCACTTGATGCGTCCGGATGGCCGAATAGCCTAGGGTGCCATGGCCACGGCTGCGACCTGGGGGGAGACACAGCGTGAGTGGAAGCGTGGGCAAGGCGGTCATGGGGGTCAGTGTCTGTGCCGTCGCTACGGCCTTGGTATTCGGCCTTCTCGTGGTGTCCGCCGCCGGGGGAGGGGCGCCAGGGACGCCGCCCGGGTCGTCCGGCGGCTCAGGCACCACAGGTACTCTTGACGCCACGAAGGTTCCCGCTGAATACCTCGCCTGGGTTCAGAAAGCCGGTGTCTGCGACGCCGTCCCCGGCGCCTTGAGTCCGCAGGTCATCGCCGCGCAGATCGAGGCCGAGTCCAACTGGGATCGCACAGCGGTCAGCAAGGGGGTTGGTGCGCAGGGGATCAGCCAGTTCATGCCCAGTACGTGGAAGACCTGGGGAAAGGACGAGAACAACGACGGCGACGGCGGCAACCCCTTCGACCCTGCGGACGCGATCATGGCGCAAGGCCGGTACGACTGCTACCTGGCCGGCGAGGTCCAGAACTACGTGAAGGCTGGCCAGGCCAGCGGCGACATCACCGACCTCATGCTGGCCGCCTACAACGCCGGCCCCTACGCGGTGAAGTACAGCCATGGCGTCCCGCCCTACACCGAGACGCTGGGCTACGTGCAGGAGATCCGCGGCCTGATCTCCAAATACACCGTCCCCCCTGCTGGCGGCAGCGCCTTCGGCGACCAGATCGTCACCGCGGCACGCGCCAAGCTCAACCTCCCCTACGTTTGGGGCGGCGGGGATGAGCACGGGCCGACCGGCGGTGGCTACGACTGCTCGGGACTGGTGCTCTACGCCGTCTACCAGGCCTCCGGTGGCAAGATCCACCTGCCGCACCTCAGCGAGGAGCAGGTGACGATGGGCACCGCGGTCGAGCGCAACGACATGAAGCCCGGCGACGTCATCGGATTCGATCTCCACCACGACGGGGACTACGACCACATCGGCATCTACATAGGCAACCACCAGATGATCCATGCCCCGCACACCGGCGACGTGGTCAAGGTCGCCACGCTGGACTGGTACGAGAGCTTCCCCTGGAAGGTCAGGCGATTCGGATGACCGCTCCCCTGAAGCGCGCCGCGGCGGCCGTCCTTCTTGCCGCGCTGGTCAGTAGCTGCTCGCTAGGGCACCCGCTCGGTTCCAAGCCGGCACCGTCCATCACCACGACCGACCCGGTGGCCCCGCCGCTCCCTCCCGGCCGAACCGGGACCCCGGCTGCCGGCCTGCCGGACTTCGGCAAGGTCGACGGCACCGACCCGGCAGCCGTGGCCCAGGCCGCCCTCACCGCGATGTGGACCGTGGACACGGACATCGACACGTCCCTGATGGACGCGGAGAAACGGGCCACTCCCATGTTCACGGCACAGCGCGCCAGCGGAGCCGCATCGATGGCCCCGCGCGCCCAGCCCGGCAACGTGTGGAACACGTGGGCATCGCACCACGCCTTCACCACCGTTCAGGCCCGGCAGTCCCATGAAGACGGCGGACCGACCGGCAGCCCTACGACCGCCTACCAACGGTGGGTGATCACCGTCACACCCAAGGGCCGCGACGGGTGGACCGCCCAGCCCGAGATCCACGTCGCCCTCGTCGTCCTGCTCCGCGACGACACAACCCAGCCCTGGCGGCTGGACACCCTCACACTCGGATAACCCACTGGAGGAACGAAAGACCGTGGGAAACGACCTGCAAGTGCCCGGCTGGCCGCTGGTCACCATCGTGCTCAGCGCCGACGGATCCGCCCAGGTGGACGGCAACCCAGTCGCCGTGCCCCCAGGTGAGGAGGCGCGTTCGGCGGCGTTCGCGCACGCCGTCGCCACCGCCGCGCGAATCGGCAGGCCGGTCCGGGTCAAACTGACCGACACCGATGGCGCGGAGTGGGTCCTGGCGGCCCACCCCGACGGTGGCGAGACGACACTGGAGAAGCCGTCGTCCTCGCGGCGCCGCGGCGCCAAGCAGAAGCAGCAGACGCCCAAGCCCCCGAAGCAGCCAAAGCCCCCCAAGGAGCCCCGAGCCAAGATCGCCCCCAAGCGCCAAACGACGCCGCCAACGCCTGCTCAATCCTCCAGCCGACTCGAAGACCTGCTCACCGTCGTCGAATCACAGGCACAGCCACCCGCCGCCCCAGCTGCTGCCCTTGCCTCGGAGAACACCCTCGAGGCGGCCATCGACGCCGGGGACTGGACCACGGTCGCCGCCCAACTCAAGCCCCTCAAGGCCGACCCGCGCCAGGCCGACCGAGTCGCCGAGCTGGAGGCCCAACTCGCCGCCGTCCGAGGCGACATCGCGGCATCCGCCGTTCAGTACACCGCCCTGGCCCTCGCCCGCTCCCAGACCGTGGGCCCCGACCACCCGAGCACCCACCACGCCGCCGACCGCGCCAACGACCTCTGGCACCGCATCGCCGACCCCCAGCAAGCCCTCCAGACCGGCCGCGCTCTCCTTAACCTCCGCCAGATCGTCCCACCATCAGACCCGACCTCCCTCGTCCAACTCCGCCTGCGCCTCGCCCGCCTGCACGTGAGCTGACACTGGCTATCCCCGTGCAGCGATCGGCAATGGGTGCAGATCTTGTAGGGGTGCCTCGTTGGGGTGATTTGCTGGGGTTCGGTGGGCGGTGGGGTGGTTGGGGTTCCTAGCGTCGGTGGTGATGAGCCCGCTGTGGTGCGCGGGTGCCGAGCGAGGGGTGGGGGTCATGCCGTCGTTGTTGGCCGTGTTGGAAGCCAGGGAGGATCGGGCCCGGAGTCGGGCCGCGGGGCTGCGCGAGCGGATCGCTGAGCTGTCCGAGGAGTTGTCGCAGGTGGAGGCCGAGCTGTCGCGGCTGCGGATCACGCGGGAGACCGTGGACGAGGTGCTGGCCGATGGCCCGGGTGCGGCTGCTTCGGAGCCGATCGGGGACGTCGAGTCCGCGGTGGTGCCGTTGACGGAACTCGTGCCGGTGCTGCTCGCGGCGGAGGCGGCCGGGGACGCGACGGTGACCTCGCCGGCCTACCGGCGGGTCCTGGTCGCGTTCGCCGAGGCGCCGGGCCCGTTGCGGTGCAAGGAGGTGTGCACCGCGGTGGGGCTGGGGACGGAAGCCAACCACGTTGAGGGCATGCGCTCGAAGCTGAAGCGGCTGGTCGAGCGCGGCATCCTCGTCGAGGCCGCCTCGGGGCTGTTCGCGCTGGCGTCGCGGTCGGGTGCCCGGTGAGCGACCAGGCGGCTCTGGCCGCCGCCGAGACCGCGTTCACCGCCTCCCGCCACCTGTTCGACCAGGTCACCGACGAGCTCGGGTCCGCCGAGACAGCCGCCTTGACGCACTCGCAACTGGAGGACCTGCTGAGCTCGCGGATGCGTGAAGTGACCCGGCAGCTGTTCCAGGACCATGTCCGGCTGCGGGAGCTGACCGAGCAACGACTGCCCGAGGTGGTGGACGCCAGCGGGGTCGAACGCACCAGGATCGAGCGGGGCCGCTCCCGGATCCTGGCTACGGTGTTTGGGAAGGTGACGGTGACCCGGATCGCCTACCGCGGCAGCGGGGTGGCCGATCTGCACCCGGCCGACGCGGTGCTGAACCTGCCCGCGGGGATGCACAGCCACGGACTGGCCAAGCTCGCCGCGATCGAGGCATCCCGCGGCTCGTTCGCCGAGGCCACCGAGCGGATCAACGCCGTCACCGGCGCCGGGATCGGGCCCCGGCAGGTTCAGGAACTCGCGGTCGGCGCCGCCTGTGACATCGACGACTTCTACGACGCCCTGGTGCCGACCCCGTGCACCGACACGACCACTCTGGTGGTCTCGGTCGACGGCAAGGGCGTGGTGATAAGGCCGGAAGCACTGCGCGAGGCTACCGCGAAGGCCGCGCAGGTCAAGGGCGGCAACAAGATGAAGTCCCGACTCGCCGCCGGCGAGAAGCACGGCCGCAAGCGCATGGCCACCCTCGCAGCGGTCTACGACGCCGAGCCCACCAAGCGCGGCGTCGACGACATCATCACCGACCCCGACCCCCGTGAGGACGGCGACAGCGACGACGGCGGCCAGGGCGAGGGGCGCGAACGCCGTCCCGGGCCCAAGGCCAGGTCCAAGTGGCTGACCGGCTCCGTCGACGACCCCGCCGCCCAGGTCGTGGCCGCCGCGTTCGACCAGGCCGAGCACCGCGACCCCACCAACCGCCGGCCCTGGGTCGTGCTCGTGGACGGCGCCCGCCACCAACTCGACCTCATCACCGCGGAGGCCGAACGCCGAGGCGCGCGGGTGCACATCGTCATCGACCTCATCCACGTGCTCGAGTACCTCTGGGACGCGGCCTGGTGCCTGCACCAGGCCGGCGACCAGGCCGCCGAAGCCTTCGTCGCCCGCCACGCCCGCACCATCCTCGGCGGCGGCGCCGAACAGGTCGCAACCTCCCTCGAGAAGGCCGCTCGCGCCGCCCGGCTGAAGAAGAACCGCCGCAAGGGCATCGACGACGCCATCGGCTACCTGCGCAACAAGGCCCAGTACCTGCGCTACGACACCGCGCTGGAACACGGCTGGCCCATCGCGACGGGCATCATCGAGGGCGCCTGCCGCCACCTGGTCAAAGACCGACTCGACATCACCGGCGCCCGCTGGGGACTCGCCGGCGCCGAAGCCGTGCTCAAGCTCCGCGCTCTACGCGCCAACGGCGACTTCGACACCTACTGGACCTGGCACGAGAAGCAGGAGTTCGCCCGCAACCACCAAGCCCGCTACCGCGACCACCTCACACTCGCGGCCTGATCAACAGCACCCTCATCAGATCTGCACCCATCGGCAATTACAGGCAAGGAACTGACAGGGACTGCGGGTAGGCTGCCCAGCCACGTGCTGACGGGAAGCAGCGGAGGTAGTTCGGTGAGCCTTCGCCTGGCAGCCTGTGACAGCAGCCAGAGCAAGGGGGAAAGATGGATCAGATGGGTATCGACAAGTCGCGCCACCTGCTGAGCCGCCGGCGCTATACCGAGGACGTCAACGGCTCTCCCGTGACGTTCACCGAGGACGCCGAGGCCAAGCGGGCCGACCTCGGCAAGGACCGCACGGCTCCCGGCGATGGAGTCCGCATCTCCCCGCTCAAGGCCCTCGTCATCGCGTCCCTGCTGGAGGAGTACTCCCGCCGCATCGACGACGGCGTGAAGACTGGGGAACTGGACCAGTCCGCCCGAGACCACGGGAGCCTGGCCCAAGAGCTCGCCGAACACCTGCAGGCCCTGGGCGGCCTGCGATGAGTCACCCCGCCCAGCTATCAGGAGCCGGAAACGTACGGCCGCTGCGCATACTAATTCTTGGAACGGCCTGGAGCGGCAACGGCGGGCACACCGTCAACCGCGAACTCGCCGGAGGGGCGGCCGAGCTCGGGCACCACGTTGCCCTGCGGGTCATAGGCACCGCTGGAGCCCCGCCTCACCCGGGCGTCACCGTCCAGGCCTTGGACCCCATCCCTGGAATCTCCGATCGGGGACAGCTGCTACGGACTGACGGACTGCCGCGCAACGTCGACGTCATTGTCGGCGCAGGCCGGTTCTCCAGCGGCGCCGCAGGCTATCTGCGAGACCAGTTCTACCCCGCGGCGAAGGTCGTCCACTTCGTGCATGCCGCCGTTGACGAGCTCGACCGCTGGCGGGGCGACCCCGAGCAGGCCAACCAGCACGCCCGTACCGAACGCGACCTCATCGCCCGTGCCGACCTGGTCGTCGGGGTGGGACCGCTGCTGACCGACGAAGCCATCAGGCTGGCCCGCATGCTGCCCAGCCCGCCGCCGGTCCACCAGCTCATCGCCGGCACGGTCCTGAAAGAGCCGCCCACCTACTACACGGGCCAACGGCGCCTCAACGTGCTGCTGTTCGGGCGGGCCGACGATCCGCTCAAGGGCGCCGATACAGCGGCCCACGCGGTAGGGGAGCTCCGTAACCGGGGACTGGACGTCCAGCTGGTCGTCCGGGGCGGCAACCCGGCCACGCTGCGCGAGCAGGAGGCAGCCCTGTCCAATATGGCCGGCATGCCGGTCAAGGTGCGGGCTTTCACCGGAGACCAGGCCGAGATCGACTCCGACCTGCGCAGCGCCGATCTCGTGGTCATCCCGTCCCGGCAGGACGGATTCCCCTTGACTGCGATGGAAGCCACCGGTTTCGGAATTCCCATCCTGGCCGGAAGCAACATCGGTACCGGCATGTTCCTGAGCGACCCTGCCAGGGTGCCCCCGGAGCTCGGTTCGCAGTTTGTGGTCCCCATGCGCGGGAACGAGCCGGCCGCAGAACTAGGGAAGCTCTGGGCCGACCGTGCAGAGCCGATGCTCCGCAATGTTGCTGCCACTCGGCAGTCCGCCATGGCGCTGCGCGAGTACTTTGGGCAGAACTACACCTGGAGCCATGCCACTCAGGGGCTGCTGGACGCCCTGCAGGCGGTTCCCCCGCGCGCTGCGGACGGCCGCGAACAAGCGGTGGAGCGGGCGGCACAGACCGGCCGCACGGGAGCGGCGATCGACGCTGCCCGTATCGCAGGCGCGGGCATGCCCCACCTTCGCCGCGTCGCGGTCGGGAAGGGAGAGCCATCTTCCGAGACTCTGCCCTCCGTCACGCAGCAGCGCGGCTCCTCCCCAGAGCTCTGACAGCCCTAGCCTGAACTGACCGAGCCTGCGGCCCTCGTACATGTGGTGTGCCCCCACTGACCCGGCGGGGGCACCCACCCCTACGGTTCGGACCCAAGACGCATCCGATCAGCCAACAAGCCTGACGAACCCCCAGGTCAGTGAATCGGCTGTCAGACACCCCCGATACGCTCAGGCTCAAGTGTCCGGATCGTGGGCCGGGAATCGCCGCGGCCGGCGACATCGGGGAATGGAGAACAGGGATGGCAGGCGGGCGACTGACATCGGTAGGCCATCGCAGCCACACCGTGTCCGTGCGGCTGGCACCGCAGGAACTGGAGCGCTGGCGCGCGGCCCAGCAGAAGACGTCGCGCAAGGAGCTGGGTGCGTGGGTCCGGGCCGTGGTCGAGGAAGCGCTGAACGGCCACCCTGGGGTCCCCGGCGATGTCGCACAGGTGCCAGAGGTCAACCACGCTGCGTATCTCACGCTCGCCCAGGCCGCGAACAACCTGAACCAGCTCACCCGCTACACCCACCAAGAGAGCCAGCTCCACCACGACATCCAGGCAGCCATTGAGGCAGTGGGCAACGCCGCCCTGGCCATACGCGGGCTGGAGCCGCTGGACGGCGAGGAATCCGGCACGTGATCGCGAAGATCACCAAGGGCGCCCGGGCCGGAGGTGCGCTCCGGTACGACTTCGGTCCCGGAAACCGTGATGAGCACAAGGAACCGCGCTTCATAGCCGGCAACGTGGCCGGAACCCGCCAGCAAGTGGCCCGGCTGATCGACCACCACGCACGCCAGCGGTCCGATATCAAGAAGCCAATCTGGCGGTGCTCGCTGTCCCTTCCGGACGAGGACGGCGTCTTGAAGGACGAGGTCTTCGCCGAGATCGCGGAAAAGTACGTCGCGCGCATGGGCTTCGCCGGCTGCCCATGGGTGGCGGTCCGCCACGGTGACGACCACATCCACCTGACGGTCTGCCGGATCGACTGGAACGGCAAGGTGGTGTCCGACTGGCAGGACTTCGACCGCTCCCGGCCAGTCGTCCGGGCGCTGGAAGCGGAGTACGGCCTCACCAACGCCGAAGAGCGGTCTAATCGCGTCGCGCCGCAGGTCGGCGGCACAGAGCTGGCCGCCGCCGCCCGCCGGGGAGTAGCGCTACCCGAGCGTGAACAGCTCCGCCTGATCATCTGGGAAGCCCGTGACGCCGCCGCCGGCCGGGGCCAGGAGGCCTTCGAAGCCGAGCTTGCCACGAGAGGCGTAGAGTTCCGGGCCAACGTCGCCAAGACGGGCAAGATGAGCGGATACGCCTTCTCGCTGCCCGGCTGGGTGGACGCCGAAGGCCAGCAGATCTGGGTCAGGGCCTCGAACGTCGCGAAGGACTTGTCCTGGACCAAGCTTGAGCCGGTACTGAAGCCTCCCACAGGCCACGTGGAAGCCCCCGTTCAGCAGCCTCAGGCCGCCATCAGCGAGCCCAGCCAGGTAGCGGAGGAGATCCCCGCGCTCAACCACCCCTACGCGCTGGCAACGGGACCCGAACTCGCCGAGCAGCACCGGGCAGCCACACGCGCGGTCGCCACCCGGACCCAGCGGCTCGTTGCGGAGCAGCAGACCGAAGCCCGGCTGACCGACATCGCGGCGGGAACCTCACCGGGAGCCGCAGCCCTCGCCCTCGCGGACCGTCGTGACCGTTTGGAGGCCGCCGTCCAGTACCTCGCCGTCGCAGAACAACACCGAGCCCAGGCGGAGGCGCAGCTGACCCAGGCCCGGGCCGCCAGCCGCGTCGCTGAGCAGGCCGAAGCGATGGCTCGCCGGCCCGACCTAGTCCTCCGACTAGCGCGCACCAGCCAGGCCCAGCAACAGGGCCTGGCCGCTGCCGGGCGTGAACATGCAGCTCAGGCTGAGGAGCGAGCCCGGGCCGAGCAGGCGGCACAGAACACCGCGACCGCGGCCGCCCAGGCCGCCGCTCCTGGTGTGCGGGATCCCCTCGACGCTCTGGCTCAGCTGAACGAGCAGTGGAGCCCGCTGCTCACCCAGGCCCACCGCCAGGACGAGGCTCAGGCCCGTGCCCGGCTCGCGGAACACCGCCCCGTCGTCCAGGCAGCCCGCTCCGGCCTCGTCCAAGCCCGGCAGGCCGTCAGCGCGATCGAAGCCGAAGCCGCGCGCCGTCGACAGCTCACCCCGGACCAGGCTCGCGCCGAGGAAGCTATCCGCGCCCGCACGCCCCGTACAGACCACCAGGCAGCCGCCCTGGGCGAGCGCACCGTCGCCTCGGTGCCGCAGCAGCAGGCCCGTCCGCGTCAGGACGTCAGCCGCGGCTCGGGGCCCGGTCTCGGGATTGGTTGAGGTGCGCGGAACGATCTTTCCGTACGTGATCTGGAGTGGGTGTACGGAGACTCGTCTCTGACCCATACAAGGGCCCCGCCGTTAGGCGGGGCCCTTGTCATAGGTACCGACGAACACCGACACCGCGCACATCGAAGCCGACGACCCGCAGTCGACCGCCTGACCGATCTCACCGTGGAGGTTGTTGTGGTTCCCTTGCCTGAGGCAAATGCTTCCTGGCTCACCACCAGCACCAATAGCTACGACCGTGCTGCGGCTGGTGCCGCCGCGGCCGCCTCACCGGTGCCGGGGCAGGTTTCATAGATCGGCCGTCGTCCGAGGCGGTCGTGCGCGCCGGTACTGTTGCCTGATGATTCATCAGTCGCCTGTGCGCCGTCCGCTCCACGTTCGTCCCGTCGATGGGGAGGAAGCAGTACCCGAGTCAACGGTGCAAGGGCGCCGGGCACTGCCGGCTGAGGCGTTGTGGGCGGCGTCCGTCCCGGAAGCGTTGGGCGCTGCCCCGGCTCCTAGCGGCCGCCGGGTGCTGGCGGACCCGTCGGAGCGTGATTCGTCGGTGGGAGCCGGGTAGCCTGCGGTCGGCGCCCGCCGGACCCGAGAAGCACACTGGGCCATCGCCGGCGGGCGCTGCACGACGTAGGTACGAAATCCGGGATGGGTGCAGATCTTGTAGGGGTGCCTCGTTGGGGTGATTTGCTGGGGTTCGGTGGGCGGTGGGGTGGTTGGGGTTCCTAGCGTCGGTGGTGATGAGCCCGCTGTGGTGCGCGGGTGCCGAGCGAGGGGTGGGGGTCATGCCGTCGTTGTTGGCCGTGTTGGAAGCCAGGGAGGATCGGGCCCGGAGTCGGGCCGCGGGGCTGCGCGAGCGGATCGCTGAGCTGTCCGAGGAGTTGTCGCAGGTGGAGGCCGAGCTGTCGCGGCTGCGGATCACGCGGGAGACCGTGGACGAGGTGCTGGCCGATGGCCCGGGTGCGGCTGCTTCGGAGCCGATCGGGGACGTCGAGTCCGCGGTGGTGCCGTTGACGGAACTCGTGCCGGTGCTGCTCGCGGCGGAGGCGGCCGGGGACGCGACGGTGACCTCGCCGGCCTACCGGCGGGTCCTGGTCGCGTTCGCCGAGGCGCCGGGCCCGTTGCGGTGCAAGGAGGTGTGCACCGCGGTGGGGCTGGGGACGGAAGCCAACCACGTTGAGGGCATGCGCTCGAAGCTGAAGCGGCTGGTCGAGCGCGGCATCCTCGTCGAGGCCGCCTCGGGGCTGTTCGCGCTGGCGTCGCGGTCGGGTGCCCGGTGAGCGACCAGGCGGCTCTGGCCGCCGCCGAGACCGCGTTCACCGCCTCCCGCCACCTGTTCGACCAGGTCACCGACGAGCTCGGGTCCGCCGAGACAGCCGCCTTGACGCACTCGCAACTGGAGGACCTGCTGAGCTCGCGGATGCGTGAAGTGACCCGGCAGCTGTTCCAGGACCATGTCCGGCTGCGGGAGCTGACCGAGCAACGACTGCCCGAGGTGGTGGACGCCAGCGGGGTCGAACGCACCAGGATCGAGCGGGGCCGCTCCCGGATCCTGGCTACGGTGTTTGGGAAGGTGACGGTGACCCGGATCGCCTACCGCGGCAGCGGGGTGGCCGATCTGCACCCGGCCGACGCGGTGCTGAACCTGCCCGCGGGGATGCACAGCCACGGACTGGCCAAGCTCGCCGCGATCGAGGCATCCCGCGGCTCGTTCGCCGAGGCCACCGAGCGGATCAACGCCGTCACCGGCGCCGGGATCGGGCCCCGGCAGGTTCAGGAACTCGCGGTCGGCGCCGCCTGTGACATCGACGACTTCTACGACGCCCTGGTGCCGACCCCGTGCACCGACACGACCACTCTGGTGGTCTCGGTCGACGGCAAGGGCGTGGTGATAAGGCCGGAAGCACTGCGCGAGGCTACCGCGAAGGCCGCGCAGGTCAAGGGCGGCAACAAGATGAAGTCCCGACTCGCCGCCGGCGAGAAGCACGGCCGCAAGCGCATGGCCACCCTCGCAGCGGTCTACGACGCCGAGCCCACCAAGCGCGGCGTCGACGACATCATCACCGACCCCGACCCCCGTGAGGACGGCGACAGCGACGACGGCGGCCAGGGCGAGGGGCGCGAACGCCGTCCCGGGCCCAAGGCCAGGTCCAAGTGGCTGACCGGCTCCGTCGACGACCCCGCCGCCCAGGTCGTGGCCGCCGCGTTCGACCAGGCCGAGCACCGCGACCCCACCAACCGCCGGCCCTGGGTCGTGCTCGTGGACGGCGCCCGCCACCAACTCGACCTCATCACCGCGGAGGCCGAACGCCGAGGCGCGCGGGTGCACATCGTCATCGACCTCATCCACGTGCTCGAGTACCTCTGGGACGCGGCCTGGTGCCTGCACCAGGCCGGCGACCAGGCCGCCGAAGCCTTCGTCGCCCGCCACGCCCGCACCATCCTCGGCGGCGGCGCCGAACAGGTCGCAACCTCCCTCGAGAAGGCCGCTCGCGCCGCCCGGCTGAAGAAGAACCGCCGCAAGGGCATCGACGACGCCATCGGCTACCTGCGCAACAAGGCCCAGTACCTGCGCTACGACACCGCGCTGGAACACGGCTGGCCCATCGCGACGGGCATCATCGAGGGCGCCTGCCGCCACCTGGTCAAAGACCGACTCGACATCACCGGCGCCCGCTGGGGACTCGCCGGCGCCGAAGCCGTGCTCAAGCTCCGCGCTCTACGCGCCAACGGCGACTTCGACACCTACTGGACCTGGCACGAGAAGCAGGAGTTCGCCCGCAACCACCAAGCCCGCTACCGCGACCACCTCACACTCGCGGCCTGATCAACAGCACCCTCATCAGATCTGCACCCATCCGGGATCGCGCGGTCTCGTCCCGCCAGCGCTGTCGGCGCCTACCATTGGTTGGGCTTGCGCGTCCGCTGCGTCTCCGCGGCACCACGTCGCAGGCGGCCGGGGCAGGCCGTCCGGTGGAGAACGACGGCTATCGCTCTCCCGCTCCTCGCGTGGCGTCAATGATTCCAGGGTCGCCTCTCGCCCGGGTATACCTCGGAGGCGCAGTCGTCGGCGAGCACGGCGATCGTCGCGCGGCCTTCGAGTCGCTCCAGCCAGTGCTGCGGCAGGCGCACGTCGCCGTGGTGAGCGCCGAGGAGGTTGCCGCAGATCGAGCCGGTGGAGTCGCTGTCGCCCGCGTGGTTGACGGAGAGCAGGAAGGCGGCCTCGATAGGGGTGCGGGCCGGCCTGGGGTCGCAAACGGTGCCCTGACTTGAGATGTAGTAGGTCTGGGGACGGGTACGACCCAGCAGCGCGTAGACGCCGATTGCCAGGGCCTCCTCCGCGACCCAGCCCGCGCCCAGGGTCTGGAGCTTCTCCGCCGTCGCCTCGCCGTCGGCGGCGAGGTCGACGGCCTCGCGCAGCGCGGTGGTTGTCTCCTCGTGGCCGGGGTAGCGGGCGAGCAGTTCCATGGCTCGCAGTACCGCACCCTGCGGTGGCACGCGGCCACCATCGTAGGGCCGCCGCCCCCACCTCAGTCGGACAGGACGCCCCAGCCACTGGGCCGCCTGTGACGGCCGCGGTCATGTCGTGGTCGCCGTACGGGTGAGCCCTCCCCGCGCGGGCACGAGCGGGGGGCTTTGTGCGCGCGGCCGACCACGAAAGCACGACCGTGGCGCACCCGTTCATCGCCCTCGCCAGCGAGGGCCGCGGGCCTCGCCACCGAGGGCGCCGATCAGGACCCCTCCGGCCACACGTCACGGACGACGACCGTGTGGCGTACCCCCGCGTCCAGCATCGCCTGTGACCGGTGCTGGCCGTTGACGTAGCCGCCGCCCTCGCACGGCATGATCGCTACGCCCAGGCTGAACAGTGAGTACAGCGCTTCCTGCTGCCACTCGTCCGCGCCAGCTTTCATCGCGCGCTCGTCGGCGAAGTCCGCCATGTCGTCGGCCGCGACCCCGGCCTCGGTCCCCTCGGCGAGGATCGCGATGGCCATCCGGTTGACGGTGTGCCAGTCGCCGCGGTGGTACCAGCAGCAGTCATGGACCTGGCGCGTTGGCACTGCCTGCCGCCACCAGCGCCGCCACCACGACGTGCCCGCCGGCATGCACCCGCGGGCCCGGAACGGCCTGGGCCGGGCCAGCTGCCGTACCGCCATTACTTCGAATCGTGTCTCGGGCTCCGGCAGCGGCTCGCGTGGTACGTAGCCGCTCCCGCGGTCCTCAGCGACGGGCCCGCCGACGAGCTGCTCCAGCTGTCCGGCAGTGAGCGCCAGCCACCCGGGGGAGCGCAGCTCGTAGGGCTCGGCCTCGCCGAAGGTGACGAGCTCGAACTCGTCCTTCCTCACCCTGATCTCGCGGTCATGCAGCTGCCGCTGCACCCACAACGGCGGCAGCTCCTCGTCCGGACAGTGCCGCTCCCACACCGCGGCAGCGTACGCCTCAGCCCCGTTGGTCAGGCTCATCCCCTCGCGCATGGTCTGCGTGACCACCGCGACCGACCGCTGCCCAAGCGCAGTGAACAACTGCAACCGGAACGACGCGGGACGTCCACCGGAGCTGGGCGTCTTGAACATGTGGTCGTCCACCGTGCGAACCCGAGGCGCGGCGAGTCGAAGCGCAGCCTGCACGGCATCCGATGCTGGCCGAGGCCTCTTCTCGGGGTGGACGGGCTGGGTGTCACGCGGGATGTCGTTGGCCATCCCTTGATCATGCCGCGCCGCCGCCCGCCCGGGGGAGGCATCACGCGACCCGGCCCTCGTCGTTGAGCCGGGCATGAGCAGCTCCTCGCGACGCGCCCTTGGCCCCGGCATCATCTACCAGCCCAGCTGGGCAGCGGCCTGGCTACCACCCAACCCGCCCTCCGCCTCGGAATCGGTCGTACGGTCCGGCTGCACGGCGTCGCGGAGGACGGGGTGAAGAGCCGGACGATTTCATCAGGCGGCATGGATGCGACGGGTTCCAGGCGTAGGAGGTAGCGGGTGACGACGACGCCGGCGACCTGGGTGCAGAAGGCCGCGGCCCTCTTGCGGGCGTCGACGCCGTCCGGTCGTGCGGTGAGGCGGGTGATGAGTTCGCGTTCCAGCATCTCGCGGACCAGGTGACACGGGCTGCACCATCAGCCCTCCCATCCCGGGCGAACTTCATCGAGCAGGAACACCCTCCAGAGGCCGAGTCCTCGCCGGTGCAGGGAAGTTGACCCGTTCCTGACCCATCGCGGCGCGTCGTGGTGCATGATCACAGCGTGAGCACGTGGTGGGACACACGCCGCAGCGCCCGGCTGGCAGAACTGGCGTACACGCTGGGTTCTTCGGCGCCGAACCGGTCGAAGACCCTGGCGTCGGCGAACTCGCCCGCACCGCCGAGGCCCTCGCCGAGGAGTACCGCACCAGCGACCGAGGCCACGCCATACACCGCACCGGCGACATGCTGGAACAAGCCGCCACCGCACTGCACACCGCCGACCGCTTGCGTGGCGCCCTGACGCCTATCGTCAACCACCACCTGCGCTGCGCTGCTCTGGCGCTGGCCCACGCCCGCAACTGCCTGCAAGCGCAGGCCTGCCCAGCTGCCGAGACTGTCCCGCCTGCCTGATCCCGGCCGAGGTCCAGGAGCTGCCCGACCAGGTCGCGGTGCCGGTGGGCGAGGAGGTTAGCGGCTCACGCTGCCATGGTGGGCGGCGCAGTGCGCGGATTTGCTTGGCGAGCTGTGGGTCGGTCTTCTTGAGCGTGTTGGCGTGTTCGTTCCGGGCGGCGGTGAAGTCCTGCGGGGCGAGGGTGTAGAGCGCGTCGGCGATTGCGTCGAAGTCGGGCTCGGCCACGTCTTCGGACTCTACGGCGGGGCCGGCCGCCGGGCTTGTCGGGGACGTGTAGGTGGACGTCGGACCGGGGCAGGCGAGCGGCTGATCGTGTGAGGTCTGCGCTGGTCGGCACCTGCGGCTCGTTGAGGTGGTTGTGACGGACGAGACGAACAAGGGTCGGAGCCAGGCGCCGGTGGTGTGGGCGCTGTCGGTGCGCGAGGCGGCGGAGGGTCAGCCGGTCGCGGAGCTGATCGTGGAGGTCGGTGCCAGGTTTCACTCCGATCTGCTGGCGAACGCGGTCGATAGCGGCTTCGTGGTCGCCGCGGGCGAGCCGCCGGCCACGAGCGGGGTCGTCGAGGTCGGCGGTGGCCGCCTGGAGCGTCTGGTGCTGGTGGGGGGCCTCCAGGTGTGGGAGCCGGGCTCGCGGGTCGACGTGTCGCCCGGTTGGCTGGCGGCTGCCGAGGGCAGGGGCGCCGTCGTGGTGATCCTGGTGCCGCCGGGCACGTGGCCGCCCGGTCTGATCGAGCTGGCGCCCCAGGATCCTCTTGACGTCTTCACCCAGCACCTCGAACACGAGACAGCGGCGGGCCGGGTCCTGCACGGAATGGCGTCGCTGCAGGTGAACCCTCCGCCGTACGACTAGGCCGTCGGGCTGGCATACGTAGCTGACATTTGATCACTCGAACACATGCTCGAGGGGCGTGACCTCCGCAGTCCTGTTCTCCCGCCCCTCGCCCGTCGCGCCGCCACCCTCGGACTGGCCTGCTCCGCGCTCGCCGGCCTGACGCCGAGGCGGCACGGTTTCGACACCCGGCCACGCCGGTAGCCTCCGACATCGCTGCGCCCCGCTGTCCGGCCTGGCAGGACTCCGCCCGTGCAGGGTCCTGCCAGGCCGGACCGTGATCTTCGGCGATGACAGAGCGCTACCACCGATTACGGGGCTCTGTCCCGTAATCGGTGGTAGCGCTGTGTAGTGATCACTGGAGGAGGATGCGGTGACGGAGGAGGGTGAACCCGGCTCGGCCGTGCATCTGCCTCATGATCCGCTTGGTTCGCGTGTTGACGCCCTCGGTGCGGCCGTTGTGGTACGGGGTGGTGAGTCCGGCATCGACGGCGGCACGGTCGAGTTCGAGGCCGTTCGCGAAGGAATGCAGGTGGGGCAGGTCGACGGTGTGAACTGCCGTGATCCAGTCGGTGAGCTTGGCGTCGTTGCCCTTTGCCGGGGTCAGAAGCTTTGCGAACTCACCTGCCAGACAGGAGAGTTCGGTCATCTCGGGGCAGGCCTTGGTGAGTTCCCGCAGCAGTGCGGCGTCCTTGTCGCGCAGGTTCTCGGGGCGGGTGAGAAGGAGGCGGGCGAAGCGCTGTGGGGTGGTGACGGGCTTGTCGCCCTCGGCCCGGCCCTGGGTGATGTAGCGGTAGAGCAGGTTGAGGCTCCCGGTGTAGCCCAGCTCCTTGATCTCCCTGAAGAGCTGGAGGACTGGGACGGCCGGGTCTTCCACGCGGCGAGTACGCAGGTGGTCGCGGTAGGGGTCGACGAGCGTGGGCTTGTAGCGGGGTGCACGGCGGTCGCCGGTGGGCTCCATCATGCGGGCGTACCGCTTGACGGTGTTCAGGGCGACATCGAGGCGGCGGGCGCATTCGAGCAGGCCGACGCCCTTGTCGAGCAGATCGTGGACCCGCTGCCAGCGCTCGCGGGTGGTCTGCTCGCGCACGCCCCCGGGCCGGACGGGGTTCACGGCGGTGGCCCAGCAGGCGGCGTGGGAGCGGACCTCGGCCAGGACCTTGCCGCACAGGTTGCTCCACAGATGCCACCTGTCACTGACCTGGACCGCTTCGGGCAGGGCCTGGCGGATCGCCTCGCCGTAGGAGCCGGAGCCGTCCCTGCAGACGTACTCGGCCCCGGGATGCTCGCGCAGCCACGCCGCCAGGGTCTCGCCGCTGCGATCGGGCAGGACGTCGATCCGTTCGCCGGTCTCGGCGTCGATGATCACGGTCGCGTAGCGGTGTCGGCGCTTGAGGGCGAAGTCGTCGACGCCGAGCACGCGCGGGACGCGCGGCGGCGGCAGTGCCCTGCGCATGAGCACGCGCAGGGCGGTCGAGCGGGAGATCCAGCAGGCCAGCACGCGTGACAGGCGGGCGCCCGCCCGGCCCGCTAACTCCTTGACCACAGAGCCGAGCTGGTCGGCCAGACGGTTGGTGCGGCGCTGATACCGCTCCACGACGCCGGGAACCTGCTCGCGGAACGTCTGCCGCCGGCAGTCGAGCACCGGGCACACCAGGCGCCGCAACCTCACCGAGACAACGACCCGCCGTCCGTCCACCGGCACGTCCGCGACCCTTCGCCCGTGGAAACCGTGTACCTGCCCTGTTGGCGTCCCGCACACGGGGCACGGCACCGGCTCATCCCGGGTCCGCGCCGTCACCCGGATCAGGTCGCCCTCGTCCGCCACACCCTCGATGACCAGCGCCGAGAGCCCCGAAAACACCACGCTCACAAGCTCGTTGACATCTCGCACACCACGCCAACGATGCCGGTCACCCTTGGTTACCACCGATTACGGGACAGAGCCGATTACGGGACAGAACCGATGACCGTACAGACCCAGACCCGGCGGGTGAGGGGCGTCGGAGAGGATTGCGACAGCAGCATTTCGCCGCCTGGGGCGGAGGCGACGATGCAGCCGTCGATCAGAGCGCTCCGCATGTCGTATCTACAGAGATAACTGACAGACTGGTGCTCCCGTGTTCGGACCGCTCACCCCGGCTACGTGGTGGGCAGGACGGCCAGCATCCACTGCGCCAGACGGCCGGCCTCCGTGTCGCGCCGAGCCTCGCCCGCGAGCCTGGTGCGGATGGACCGGCTGGGCCGGGCGGCCGGGAGGTGGAGGTTGACCAGTGCGAGCACCACGTTGTGCCGCAGCTCCTCGGCTACGTCACGGTCGAGGACTGCCGCGAGTTCCTCAGTCACCTCGGGAGCGCCCTCACTGACCCAGCCGAGCAGTTCCGCTGACGCCTGCGCGGCCGCGTCGGAACCGAGCAGGGCGCTGCACAGCTCACGGACCAGCAGGGCCCGGTCCGCGTCGTCGCGTGTCGTGTGTGCCAGCGCGTGCAGGGCCAGGGCGCGGGCGCCGCCGCGCAGGTCGGGCAGCAGGGCCGTGAGCATCGGCCAGGCGTCGGGCAGTCGCCGCGCGTAGGGCCCGAGGTCGGGGGCGAGCTCGCGCATCGCGAAGCGGCCGGCGCGTACGAGCGCTTCCAGTACCTCGGGTGAGGCGGTCTGCGTCCGGGTGAGGTACCAGGCCGCACTCGCCGCGGTGTCCTCGCTCTCCAAGGCGCCCAGCAGCGGCGTGAGGACGCCCTCGTCGGGCCGCAGCGTGCTGCACGGTGCGCACCGGCACAGCCTGAGCGCCTCGGCGTGCTGTGCGCGTTCGTCGGCGGTGAGCTCGGTGGCGGCGACGTGCTTGACGAACTGGTGCAACCCTTTCTCGTCGGCGGACCAGAGGGTGCCACGAGCCGTCAGCCAGTGCCGCCCGTCGCCGCGGAGCAGCTCGGACGGCATCAGTGGCTCGCTCGTGATCGTGAGCCGATGACGCCGGGCGAGTTCCTCGAGGCTCTCCCACTCGACAGCGAAGGCGAGGCGAAGCCAGTGCGCCCAGGCGTGCGCCACATGTGCGCCGGGGCCCGCCATGAACTCCCAGTACAACTCGTCGCCGTAGACGCCCCAGAAGCCCTCTTCCTTGGCGTACTCGACCGCGTGGCGCGGATACTGTCTGGCGTTTTCGTATTCCGGCGCGGCGAGGTATCTGCCGATGAACGCCCGGGCGGACTCCCAGATCGCCTCGTGCAACGCGAAACGGTCGCCGTCGCCCGCTACCTGGAGCGAGATTCCGCTGGTGCTCATGCCCGGGATTGTACGGGTCTGTGAATGGTGGCCACCGGCAGGGGCTGCTGATGAGACTAGGTTCGTGCTGCCCGGCGGGAAGCGCAAGGTGCGCCCGGACGGTGTGTGGCAGGCCCCGGAGATCGGCGTGCCGGTCCTCATGGTCGAAGTCGACCGCTCCACCATGGCCCCGCCCCGGGTCGCCGCGAAGTTCACGGCCTCGCTGGATCACGTCGGATCAGTGGCGGAATTGACAGGCCCCTTCTGCCCGTGGGTGGGCAGGAGGGAGCGTGCCTCGGAGGTGCGGAAGGGGCCGTCCCGGCCAAGGCTTGGCGCGTCGACCGGCCAGCATGATCAAAGAAACAGGCAACCCCGCTGTCGCACGGACGGAGTAGTCCCGCCGGCCGGCCGAGCGGCCGGAACGCCGGGATCCGGCTGTGGCGGCATCCGGGCGATGGGGCAGGATTAGCAGTCCGTTCGGATCCGAGCATCCGCTCCAGCGCAGCTGCACACAACACGACCTGACAGGCGACAAGGTGACGACACAGCACGTACCGCGGCCGACGACGGCCCTTTGCCTCGCCCTCCACGCTGCGGGAGCGGGACGGTGACCCGGGATCTGGTCCTGCACGACTGGGTGGTGACCGGCATCGCGCTGGCCTCCGGCTGTGTGGCCGGCCTGGTGCTGCGGGCTCTGATGAAGTGGCTGGGCAAGCACGCGAGCAGGACCAAGTGGAGCGGGGACGACATCATCGTCGACGCGCTGCGCACTATCGTCCCCTGGGCGGCCGTGATCGCCGGGGCCGAGGTGGCCGCTTCGGCCCTGCCGCTCACCGCACGGATCGGGGGGCTGGTCGACCAGTCGCTGACGGCCGTGCTCATCGTCATCGCGACGCTCAGCGCGGCCCGGGTGGTGGCCGGGCTGGTGCAGTCGGTGGCCGCGTCCCGGACGGGCGTCGCGGCGTCCGCGTCCATCTTCGTCAACATCACCCGGGTCGTGGTGCTGTCGATGGGCGTCCTCGTGGCCCTAGAGACCCTCGGGGTGTCCATCGCCCCACTGGTCACCGCCCTCGGGGTGGGCGGTCTCGCGGTCGCGCTGGCGTTGCAGGACACCCTCGCCAACCTCTTCGCGGGTGTGCACATCCTCGCCTCGAAGACGGTCCAGCCGGGGGACTACATCCGGCTCACCAGCGGGGAGGAGGGGTACGTCGTCGACATCAACTGGCGCAACAGCGTGGTGCGCAACCTGTCGAACAACCTGGTGATCATCCCCAACGGCCGCCTGGCGCGGACGAACATGACGAACTACTCCCAGCCCGAGCAGAAGCTGTCGATCCTGGTCCAGGTCGGGGTCGGCTACGACAGCGACCTGGAGCACGTGGAGAGGGTCACCCTCGAGGTCGTCGACAGCGTGATGGCCGACATCAGCGGTGGCGTGCCCGACCACGAGGCCGCCGTCCGTTTCCACACCTTCGCCGACTCCAGGATCAACTTCACGGTGATCCTGGGCGTCGGCGAGTTCAGCGACCAGTACCGGATCAAGCACGAGTTCATCAAGCGTCTGCACCAGCGATACCGGACGGAGCGCATCTCGATCCCCGCGCCCACGCACACCGTCTCGCTCCAGCAGGACGGGGCGGGCGCACCGTCGTCCCTCCCGCCGGTTCCGCACCAGTGGGAAGCGCCGTCCGAGGTGCTGGCGGACCCGCGGCGATAGTCGTTTCGAGTGCTTTGCTGGGACGGATCTGAGACGGTCCTAGGACTGTCTCACCCTGCGACGAGCTCCTGCTTGCGGTCCGGCGTTTTGACCTTGGGCTTCTTGTTCGGCAGCGAGAGCCGGAAGACCTTGCGCCACGCGGAGAACACCTGCTTGGGCAGCGGCCCGGTGACGTACTGCAGCTCGTACTTTTGGAACAGCGCGCGCACCTTCACCGCGACCTCGGCGTACCGGTTGCTCGGCAGGTCCGGGAACAGGTGGTGCTCGATCTGGTGCGACAGGTTGCCGGTCATGAAGTGCATGGCCCTGCTGCCGCTGATGTTCGCGGAGCCCATCATCTGGCGCAGGTACCACTGGCCGCGCGTCTCGCCCTTGATCGACTGGCGCTCGAAGACCTGTACGCCCTCGGGGAAGTGCCCGCACATGATCACCGAGTGGGACCAGATGTTGCGGACCAGGTTCGCGGTGAACGTGGCGGCGAGCGTGGTGAGGAACGACGGGCCCGACAGCAGCGGGTGGATCACGTAGTCCTTGAGCACCTGCTTGCGGATCTTGCGGCCCACGGCCTTGGCCCGCGCGCGGAACTCCGGGTTCCTGCGGCGGCGCTTGTGCAGGTTCTTGCCGAGCTCCAGGTCGTACGCTGCAATGCCGTACTCGAAGAAGCAGGCGTTGATGAAGTTCCACAGCGGCTGGCCGAGGTGGAACGGGTGCCACTTCTGGTCCTCGTCGACGCGCATGATGCCGTAGCCGAGGTCGTTGTCCTTGCCGATCACGTTGGTGTACGTGTGGTGCAGCTCGTTGTGCGAGTGCTTCCACTGCTCGGACGGCGAGACGTGATCCCACTCCCAGGTGGTGGAGTGGATCTTCGGGTCCCGCATCCAGTCCCACTGGCCGTGCAGGACGTTGTGGCCGATCTCCATGTTGTCCATGATCTTCGCCACGGACAGACCGGCGGTGCCGAGCAGCCACGCGGGCGGGAAGATCGAGAACAACAGCACGCCCCTGCTGACCAGCTCGAGTTTGCGCTGTGCCGAGATGACCTTACGGATGTAGGCGGCGTCTTTCTCGCCGCGGCCGGCGATCACTTCATCGCGGATCGCGTCCAGCTCGCGGCCGAGCTCCTCGATCTGCTCCGCGGTCAGGTGGGCGGTGGGGTCGATGGCGGTCAAGGCGCTCCTACCGTTCGATGTCGCAGGGGCCCGCCGCGGCGGACACGCAGGTCTGGATGAGGACGCCCGGCTCGGCCTCGGTGATCTCGCCGGTGCGCAGGTCGCGGACGGCGCCCGCCTTGAGCGGCGTGACGCAGCCGAAGCAGATGCCCATGCGGCACCCGGAGGGCATGAGCACGCCGGCCTCCTCGCCGATGTCCAGCAACGGCGTGGCGCCGTCCGCGTCGACGGTCTTGCCGGTGGCGCTGAACGTGACTTCGCCGCCGTCGCCGGCGACGACGATGCTGGGGCGGAAGCGCTCGGTGTGAAGGCGCTCTTGGACCCCGTGCTCGGTCCAGTGCTCTTCTGCGGCGTCGAGCAGGCCCGCGGGCCCGCACGCCCACGTCTCGCGCTCGGCCCAGTCGGGCACGAGTTCGTCGAGACGGGCGATGTCGAGCATGCCGTCCGTGTCGGTGTGCACCTCGGTGAGGCGCAGCTTCTTGTCCGCGACCAGGTCGTGCAGTTCGTTGCGGAAGATCACGTCCTGCGGCTGTGGCGCGCAGTGGACCATGACGACGTCGTCGAACTCGATGTCGCGCAGCATGCCCATCACGGGCGTGATGCCGCTGCCGGCTGTCAGGTAGAGCACCTTGGCGGGCTTGGCCTGCGGCAGCACGAAGTCACCGGTCGGCTGGTCGAGCTGGATCAGCGTGCCCGGTGTCGCCCTGCGGACCAGGTGGTTGCTGACCTTGCCGTCCGGGATCGCCTTCACGGTGATCGTGACGCGGCCGTCCCGGCGGTTTGTCGGCGAGGTGATGGAGTAGGCACGCCACAGGCGCCTCCCGTCGACGTCGACCCCGATCCGCACGTACTGACCGGCCGTGTGGCCGCGCCAGCCCCGTCCCGGCTTGATCACGATGGTCGCGGCGTCACTCGTCTCGGGGTGCACGGCCTCGATGCGCCCACGCAGGTCAGCGCCCGCACGCAGTGGGCTGACCAGGTCGAGGTAGTCCGACGGCAGCAGCGGCGTCGTGACCATCTCCAGCAGTTTCCACGCCCTTCTGCGGAGGGCTGCACTCGTCATGACTCCAGCTTGCTGCGCCTCAGGGCGTAAAGTCCTGACCGAAGGACGTAAATCTGTTCGGCTGAATTGTTCGCAGGGAACAAAAACGTGAGCCATGCAATCCGGAGGGCCAGCGAACTGGCCCTGGATGAGACGACGGTCACCGCACTTCGGGCCGCGCTGAAGACCACCGCCGACGAGGTCGTCCAGGCGATCATCGACGAGGTCCCTCCTTACGCCAACGCCCTTTCGGGCCGCATGGGCGGCACCATCCGCCGAGCCGTCCGCACCGCCCTGGGGCACTACCTGGACCTCGCGAGCGGGACCGCCACAGGCGGCGACGCCGGTGACGCAGCCTACGAGCTGGGCCGCGGCGAGGTTCGCGACGGCCGTTCGATGGACGCCCTGCTCAGCGCCTACCGCGTCGGCGCCCGCGTGGCCTGGAGATGCCTGGCAGCGGGTGCCGTACCCGCAGGTCTGCCCGCCGCCGAGGTCGCCAAGTTCGCCGAACTGACCTTCGCCTACATCGACGAGCTCTCTGCCGCGAGCGCCTCGGGCCACGCCGACGAGCTGGCCGCCCAGGGCAGGGCCCACGAGCGCCACCTGGAACACCTGGCCCGCGACCTCCTCGCCGGCGCGAGCCCGGACGTACTGCTGGCCTCTGTTCAACGGGCCGGGTGGCACCCCCCGGTTTCGCTGACCGCGGTCCTGCTGCCCGCCGCCCAGGCCCGGCCTGCCTACCGCACGCTCGACCCGAACACCCTCGTCCTCGACGATCTGCCGGACGCCACCGGTGTGCTGCTCGTCCCCGATGCCGACCGATCACACCTCCTGCGACAGCTGACCGACCGCACCGCCGTGGTCGGCCCGGCCCGGCCATGGACCCGTGCGTCCGCCTCGTACGCACGAGCCGTACGCGCGCGCTCCCTCTCCTCCGATATCCGCGACACCGAGGACCACCTGCCCGAGCTGGTGCTGAGCGCCGACGCGGACGCGTTCGCAGACCTGCGTGCCCGAGCCCTCGCACCGTTGCGGACCTTGCCTGCCGCGACCGCACGGCGGCTGGAGGAGACGTTGCGGGCGTGGCTGCTCCACCAGGGCAGGCGGGACGAGGTGGCGGCGGCCTTGTTCGTCCATCCCCAGACAGTCCGGTACCGGATGTCGCAGCTGCGGGAGCTGTTTCCGGATCTCGCATCGCCACACCGGGTCCTTGAACTGACGCTGGCGGTGGGTCTTCGGGTCAGCTGACGCGTACTTCGACCATCCACGACCGCATCCGCGAGCGGTCCAGGAATCGTGCCTCAAGTGAGGCGGTAGAAGCCCTTCAGACCGCCGGTTGGTGACTGTGTGTGCCTAGTGTCCTGCGCCGGAGATCCGTCGTTAGTTGTGTGTGAGCTCTTCTTCTCCTGATCTCCCGGTGCGCCGTCGTGGTCCCGCCTTGGAACCGTTGTTGCTGTCCGACGAGGAACGGGCCACGCTGACGCGGTGGGCCCGCAGAGCCTCGTCCGCCCAGGCGTTGGCTCTGCGGGCCCGGATCGTGCTGGCCTGCGACGGTCCTGATGTGCCGTCGATCGTCGGCGTGGCAAGGGAGTTGGGCATCACTGCGGACACGGTCCGCAAGTGGCGACGCCGGTTCCTCGCCGAGAGGCTGGACGGCCTGGTAGACGAACCCCGACCGGGCCGGCCGCCCACGATCGCGGTCGACGAGATCGAGGCGGTCGTCGTGGCGACGCTGGAGGAGATCCCGAAGAACGCGACACACTGGTCCCGGAGCTCGATGGCCGCCCGCAGCGGCCTCTCGAAGTCGACCGTCGGACGGATCTGGCGGAAGTTCCAGCTCAAGCCCCACCTGGTCGGCACCTTCAAGCTGTCCACCGACCCGCTCTTCATCGAGAAGGTCCACGACGTGATCGGCCTGTACTTCGACCCGCCCGAAGGTGCGGTGGTGCTGTCGGTCGACGAGAAGTCGCAGATCCAGGCCCTCGACCGCTCCCAGCCGGTCCTGCCCATGATGCCGGGCATGCCGGAGCGTCGAACCCACGACTACGTGCGCAACGGTCTGACCACCCTGTTCGCCGCGTTCGACACCAGCAGCGGGAAGGTCATCACTTCACTGCACCGCCGGCACCGTGCGGCGGAGTTCAAGAAGTTCCTCGTCAAGATCGACCGCGAGGTTCCCGACGGGCTCGACATCCACCTGATCTGCGACAATTACGGCACCCACAAGACCCCGGCCATCCGTGCCTGGCTGGCGCAACATCCCCGATTCCATATGCACTTCACCCCGACCGGGTCCTCGTGGATCAACCAGGTGGAGCGGTGGTTCGGCTTTCTCACCGACCAGATGATCCGACGTGGTGCCCACAAGAACGTTCAGGCCCTTGAGAGGGACATCCGCGCCTGGATCAAGAACTGGAACGAGGACCCCAAACCGTTCACCTGGACCAAGACCGCCGACGAGATCCTCGACTCCCTCGCCCGATTCTGCCGACGGATCTCCGGCGCAGGACACTAGTGTCCTGCGCCGGAGATCCGTCGTTAGTTGTGTGTGAGCTCTTCTTCTCCTGATCTCCCGGTGCGCCGTCGTGGTCCCGCCTTGGAACCGTTGTTGCTGTCCGACGAGGAACGGGCCACGCTGACGCGGTGGGCCCGCAGAGCCTCGTCCGCCCAGGCGTTGGCTCTGCGGGCCCGGATCGTGCTGGCCTGCGACGGTCCTGATGTGCCGTCGATCGTCGGCGTGGCAAGGGAGTTGGGCATCACTGCGGACACGGTCCGCAAGTGGCGACGCCGGTTCCTCGCCGAGAGGCTGGACGGCCTGGTAGACGAACCCCGACCGGGCCGGCCGCCCACGATCGCGGTCGACGAGATCGAGGCGGTCGTCGTGGCGACGCTGGAGGAGATCCCGAAGAACGCGACACACTGGTCCCGGAGCTCGATGGCCGCCCGCAGCGGCCTCTCGAAGTCGACCGTCGGACGGATCTGGCGGAAGTTCCAGCTCAAGCCCCACCTGGTCGGCACCTTCAAGCTGTCCACCGACCCGCTCTTCATCGAGAAGGTCCACGACGTGATCGGCCTGTACTTCGACCCGCCCGAAGGTGCGGTGGTGCTGTCGGTCGACGAGAAGTCGCAGATCCAGGCCCTCGACCGCTCCCAGCCGGTCCTGCCCATGATGCCGGGCATGCCGGAGCGTCGAACCCACGACTACGTGCGCAACGGTCTGACCACCCTGTTCGCCGCGTTCGACACCAGCAGCGGGAAGGTCATCACTTCACTGCACCGCCGGCACCGTGCGGCGGAGTTCAAGAAGTTCCTCGTCAAGATCGACCGCGAGGTTCCCGACGGGCTCGACATCCACCTGATCTGCGACAATTACGGCACCCACAAGACCCCGGCCATCCGTGCCTGGCTGGCGCAACATCCCCGATTCCATATGCACTTCACCCCGACCGGGTCCTCGTGGATCAACCAGGTGGAGCGGTGGTTCGGCTTTCTCACCGACCAGATGATCCGACGTGGTGCCCACAAGAACGTTCAGGCCCTTGAGAGGGACATCCGCGCCTGGATCAAGAACTGGAACGAGGACCCCAAACCGTTCACCTGGACCAAGACCGCCGACGAGATCCTTCGACTCCCTCGCCCGATTCTGCCGACGGATCTCCGGCGCAGGACACTAGTACTCCAGCCGTAGATCGTGATCTTGCTGCTCAGGGCCGGTGCGGAGACGGCTGCGGCCACCGATGATCATCGTGTGTTGTGTGGACAAACGAAGATCAGGCGGTGGCCGCGAGTCGCAGCGTAGTGCCTGCCCGGTGGCAGGCGATGTTCGACCCGTTTACCTGGTCTACTCGGCCGCGCAGGGTCACGCCGCGATCGACCGGGCCCTGTACGTGCCGCGCTCGTGGACCGACGACCCTGACCGCTGCCGGGCAGCCGGCATCCCCGACGACCTCGCCTTCGCGACCAAGCCGCAACTGGCCGCCAAGATGATCGTCCGGACGCTGGACGCGGGCACGCCCGCCCGCTGGGTCACCGGCGACGAGGTCTACGGAGACAACCCGCGCCTTCGGGTCGCCGTCGAAGCCCGCCCGGTCGGCTACGTACTCGCCATCTCCACCCACCAAGTCGTCACACGCGCAGGCAAGTTCCAGGCGAAAGGGCTGGTCGCTGCTGGTCCGCCGCTTGGTGGTCAGAAGCCGACTGCGGGGTAGACCGAGAGCGCGGTGCCGTCGGTGTCGCGGCTTCCGATGCTCATGTAGGTGTTGACGAGAAGCGGGGCGAGTGTCGGGGGGCTGGGCAGATCCTGGCCGGTGACGGCGTTGAGGGCCACCGGGCCCCTTGAAGTCGTGCCGTAGACGACGCCGTGCCAGGCGGTGGTCACGCGGGGAGCGATCCGGGTCTTGGCGTCGTCGGGCAGGCGCCACAGGGTCTTCCCGCTGGCCGTGTCGAAGGCGAAGGCGATGTCCTTGTCCGCGCAGACGGTCACCGAGCGTTCGTCGTAGGTGCAGGTGAACGGCGTGGAGCCGCCGCTGAAGTCGAAGAGCTGCTTGCCGGTCGTGCTGTCGAGGATCCAGGCGTTGCTCTTGAAGCCGGTGAAACTGCTGCCCTGGAGGGCGACGCGGCTGGGTCCGGCCGGGGTGAGGGTCGCATCGAGCAGGTCGTAGGTCTGCTCCGCGGTCCATGCGGTGCTTCCGTCCGCGATCTTCAAAGCCGACACCTGATGCTTGGTGTACTCCGGCGAGACGAGACCGACGACCTGGTCGTCGGACAGCTGGGCGCCGGTGAAGCCCTTCTGGGTCCAGAGGACCTTCTTCGCGGCGAGGTCAACGGCCCAGACGAGGCCGTGGTTCGCATCCGCCCCGGCGATGACCGCGGTCGTGCCGCGGACCCCGAGCACCGTGAGGGACCTGATGCCGGTGTAGTCCTGCGGGAGGTCGATCGGGACGGTCCAGGAGTCCGAGCCCTTGGAGGTGGACAGCGCGACCAGTTCGACAGCGGTGCGGTCCACGGATGTGCCCTGGCCCTGGATGACCATGCGGACGGCGGTGAGGACCACCCGCTGGCCGCCGGCCTGCGCGAGGACCGGAGGCGAGTGCAGGTTGCCGCCGTGCGTGGAGTTCGCGATGCCCGCCATTTTGTGTCCATACAGGGCGTCAGCCTCAAGGCCGTAGTTGCTGGCGATGTAGTAGATCGTGCCATCGAGAAGGACATCGGCGGTGCGCGCGTCCTCCGGCAAAGGTGCCGATTCCTTGCCCTGGGAGAACTTGGTCGGCGGGTCGTAGCCCTTGAACGTCGGCGACCACGTCATCGACGGCGTCGCGAGCGATGCGGCAGCCGTCCCGCCAACTGCCGTACCCGCAGGGCCTCCTGTGGCCCCGCGCGTGCAGCCCGTCACCAGCACGACAGCGGCGGCAGTCACCGCGAGGTACGTGGGTATTCTCCGCGTCGTCATGTGTGAATCCCCCTCATCCACCCCGCAGACGTGGCGCCCGGAGGAGAAGTGATCACTTTATCGCGCTGGGTGAGGGTCCAACGGCCTGTTTCCTGGGCAGTAGGCGGTGCTGGCAGTCTGCCGTGCCGACGATGGGAGGGTTCCCGACGTAGGCCGGTGGCCGGACATGCCCGATGGTCCGGCCGCATCTGGGCGGCCGGGCCATCGCCGGGTGTGCGTCCTGGAGCCGGTTCTCAGCCGATGGCGTCGAGCGCGGACTTGTCGAGCGAGACGACCGGTTCCGTGCTCAGGTGGTCCTGCCATGTCCCGAGGGGGACGCGCACGATCGAGAAGTCGGCGACCCGGTTCTTGATGACCAGGCCGCACCAGCCGCCTCGCTCCAGCATCAGCAGCAGCGGCTCGTAGGGGTCGTCCAGCTCGGGCAGCCGGGCCGTCGTCGTGTCGAGCAGGGCCGCCCAGCGCAGTGCGGCGCGGCACAGGGCCTTCGCCCGGATGTCCCCGACGTTGGCCTCCAGGAACGCGTCGAGCCGCGCGGTGAGTTCCGCTTCCACCTGGACCGTGGGGTCGATCGATGCGGCCAGGTCGACGACGGGCCAGTCGCCGGCGGGCTGGTAGGCCTGCGCCCAGAGGGCCGAGCGGCGCAGGTGCTCGCGGAACAGACGCGAGCGCGACGCGGCGTGGGTGAAGGCGGTGTCCTCGTCCCGCCAGTCGATGGCGGTGAGGCGCTCGACCGTCGCCCGGGCCCGCGGTGTCGTCAGGATCCGCGTGACGCGCTTGATGAAGGCGTCGGCTTCGGCCCTGGTGATCTCGGCGTGGTCGTCGTCGTTGTGCCCGAGGTAGTACAGGCGCAGGTACTCGGTGGGCTCCCAGCGGAGGTTGCGGGTGAAGGCCTCGTCGATGTCGATGGCGTCGACGGTGCTGCGGCGCACGATTCCGTAGGGGTTCTCCCGGGAGCTCGTACTGGATTCGTCGAACCGGGCGTAGTAGGTGAAGCCGCTGAGGACTTCGACGTCGGCGCCGCGTTCGGTGAGCCAGCGCTGAAGGGCGAGGCCGTCGAGTTCCCGCTCGGTGTCGCCGGTGACGACGGTGACGGGGCCGAGGAGCGTGCCGGTCAGGCCGCGAAGCAGGGTGCGGTCGTCGACGTGGACGGTGAACGAGGTGTTCGCCGTGGTGGCGCCGGAGAGGTCGGCCCCGCGCAGGTCGACCTGGAGGAGGGTGGCGTTGGTGAGGTCGGTGCGGCGGAACGTCGCGCCGGCGGCGTCGACGTCGGCCAGGGAGACCGAGGTCAGGTCGGCGTCGTCCAGGCAGGCGGAGCGCAGGCTGGCCTGGTCCAGCGTAGCCTTCACCAGGCTGCTGCCGGAGAGGTTCGCGCCGGTGAGGTCGGCCTTCTCCAGGTGGGCGCGCCAGAGCTCGGCGCCGGCCAGAGAGATGCCGGCGAGCACGGCGTGGGTGAACCACGCTCCGGTGAAGTCCCCGCCCGACAGGTCGGCCCCACGCAGGTCGAGGCTGACAGCGTCCAGCGCCTCGCGGCCCGAGGCCGCCGCCCAGGCGCCCAGCCGGTCGGCGGCCTTCCGGTCCACTGGCAGGGTCCTGGGGCACCACTTGTCGGGGACGCCGGACGTCACGATCCCCCCGATTCCGTCGGTGAGATCCGGCCCCAGCCCGTCGATCAGCTCCGGGGCTTCGAGACCGTACCCCTCGGCCTTGCCGAAGTACGTTGCTCCGCCCGGTTCGGCCTCGACGCCGAGCAGCCCATCGAGCTCCTGGAGCGCGGCCGCGAGCCGAGGCGCGTTGTTCGCGTGGACGGCCGGATGCGGCCGGCCGCGGAAGTCACACTCGCCCCAGACGTCGTGGTGGACGGACAGCTCGGCGTACGGACCCAGGTTCCCGGGCGACACCATGAGCTCCACCAGCCGGTACTCCCTGCGGTGCCTTCCGCCCGCGTCGATCCACTCGCCGTCCCCGAACACGGTGACCGCGCCCATCTCCGCCTGCGGATGGCCAACCGGCCGGCAGGCCCGCATCTCCTCCGCCAGAGTCGGCTCCGCCAGCGAACGCGACACGAGGCTCAGCCGGCTGTGGAGGCCGAGCCCGCCCTTGCCGACCTGGAACCAGGACCATTCGAGCGCGCCCGGGTCCAGCAGGCCGTGCTTGCGCAGCACGCCGGACATCTGCTCCGCGACCGCGAGCACCGACTCCATGCCCGCTTCCGTCACGCCTTCGAGATCCCAGGTCCACGAGGCGCATTCTCTCGGCGCGCGCATCAGAAACGACACAGGAACTCCTTACGGCTTGAACGATCCGATCGTGACCACCGCTGCGCCCACCACGTACCGGCGGGCGCGTACCCAGGTGCGCTGGAGCCCGGCCCGCAGGGGGTCCGGCAGGAGCGGGCCTCGCCCGCACCGGCCGTCCCGCATCTGCTCCTCGGCGGCTCGGCACTCTTCGGCTTCCGCCAATCCCTGGTGGTCATTCACCGATCGTAGGGGGAGCGAACTTTCGAATCTCACCGGGCTCAGTCGCGGAGCCGGTCCAGGCGTCGATGGCGCGTGTCGCCCAGACCATGGCGCCGACGTGCTCGAGGCGAGGCCCTTACTTTGGGCTGCCGGGGGCTGCGAAACGGTCTCGGAGCGGGTCCTGGCGGGGCTGATTGTCAAGGGACGGTAGGAGTTGGCTCCGGATGCGGAGTTCCTTCAGGAAGACTTGCTGGCTTTCGGATCGGTGGTCGGGGTGGGTGAGGATCAGCGCGGTCACCTCGCGGACCTTGGGGACGAGCGGGCGGGTGGTCGGCTTGGCGTTCTCGCGCAGCCGGTGCACGAAACGGCGGACGGTTCGCTCGCTGACGGCCAGGCCGCGTTCGGCGAGTTCGCGGTGGAGCCGCAGTGCGTTGTGGCAGCCCTCGTTGAACCGGGCCACACGTAGGCGGTGTGGCCCTGAAGGCTGGTCTGCCGGCCGCCCTAGGGCCCCGCGCCGATCAGCTCGTCCGCAGTAGCGGCCCTCATGAACTTCCGCACCGTCTTCGGGTCCAGATGCAGCTCAGCGACGATCTGGCCGTGCCCCATGTCCGCGAGGGGGCTGGTGAGCATGACTGCCTCGATCGTGATGGCTTGGGATGCCGACCTGTGTGCCTGGTGGCAGTGGGCCGGCCCGGGGCGGACGCGCGGTGGCTCTGCGGATTCCCCGGGCCGCCCGGGTTCAGTCGTCGGTTCCGGCGGCGGCGCGCGCGATGCGCCCGCGGATCGCGTACCAGCCGACGACGAGTGCGGCAGCGATGAGCGGTACGCACAGCACAGTGGTGCGTCCGGCGCCGCCGTCGGCGTACATGAGGACCAGGACGACAGCGAGGAAGGCCAGCGTCACGAGTTCGGTCCAGGGCGAGCCGGGCAGGCGGTAGCCGGGGCGGGTCAGTTCGCCGGCCGTGGTCTTCCGCCAGAACAGGAGGTGGCAGACCATGATCATGCCCCAGGTGGCGATGATGCCGATGGCCGCGAGGTTGAGCACGATCTCGAACGCGTCGGCGGGGACCACGAAGTTGAGGCCGACACCGAGGACGCACATGCTGCTGGTGAGCAGGATGCCGCCGTATGGCACCTGGGTGCGGCTCATCCTGGAGGTGAAGCGCGGGGCCGATCCGTTGACGGCCATGGAGCGCAGGATGCGGCCGGTGGAGTAGAGGCCCGAGTTGAGCGAGGACATCGCCGCGGTGAGGACGACCAGGTTCATCACACTGCCCGCCGCCGGGACACCGATGTGGGAGAGCACCGTCACGAAGGGACTCTGGCCGGAGGTGTACTTGTTCCACGGCATCAGCATCGACAGCAGGACGACCGAGCCGACGTAGAACAGGCCCACGCGCCACATGATCGAGTTGATCGCCTTCGGCATGATCTTCTCGGGGTTCTCGGTCTCCCCGGCCGTCACGCCGACCAGTTCGACGGAGGCGTAGGCGAAGACGACGCCCTGGATGATCAGCAGCATCGGCAGCAGGCCGTTGGGGAAGATCCCACCATTGCCGGTGATCAGGGACGGACCGGGTACGACGCCGTCGACCGGGTGCTGGGTGACGAGCAGGAAGATCCCGATGCCCATGAAGACCACCAGGGCGCTGACCTTGACGATGGCGAACCAGAACTCCAGTTCGCCGAAGATCCGCACCGAGATGAGGTTCACGGTGAGGACCACGGCCAGGGCTATGAGTGCGATCACCCACTGCGGAACGTCGGAGAACAGGTGCCAGTAGTGGGTGTACGTGGCGACGGCGGTGATGTCGGCGATGCCGGTGGTCGCCCAGTTGAGGAAGTACATCCAGCCGGCGGTGTACGCGCCCTTCTCCCCCAGGAACTCCCGGGCGTACGACACGAAGGCGCCGGAGGACGGGCGGTACAGGACCAGCTCGCCGAGCGCTCGCACGACGAGGAACGCGAAGACGCCGCAGATGGCGTACGCGACGAACAGGGAGGGCCCGGCATCGGCGAGCCGTCCGCCGGCGCCGAGGAACAGCCCGGTGCCGATGGCACCGCCGATGGCGATCATGTTGACGTGCCGGGCTTTCAGGGACTTGCTGTAGCCGGTGTCGCCGGCGTCGACGTGACGGGTCGTGGGGCGCTTCTCGTCTTTGAGGAACTGCTCGCTCACGCCTCGGCTCTGCCTTCTCTTGAGGTGTCCGCGCGCTGGGGGCGCACGATGTCGGTGAGAGTGGCCTCCACGCGGTGGAGGTGGTGGGACATCGCCTCGACGGCGTCGGGCTCGGAACCGTCGATCAGGGCCTCGACGATCGCCCGGTGCTCGCAGTTGGACTGCTCGCGCCGACCGCCGAGTTCGTTGAGGAGGGTCGACTGACGCGCCAGTGCGTCACGGATCTCCTCGATCACCCGGCGGAACACCGGGTTGCCGGAGGCCTCGGCCACCGCCAGGTGGAACACGGTGTCCAGGGCGACCCACGCGGTGGTGTCGGTCTCCCGTTCCATCCGGTCGAGCAGGTGGGCCAGGTGGTCCAGGTCCTCCGGGGTCCGGCGCAGCGCCGCGTAGCCGGCGACCGGGATCTCGACGTGCCGGCGCACCTCCAGGAGGTCGCTGGCCGCGTAGTCGCCGAAGGTGGGGTCTTCAACCGTGTTCGCCACGACGAAGGTGCCCTTGCCGGTCTTCGAGACCGTCAGGCCCATGGCTTGCAGGGCACGGAGTGCCTCCCGCAGCACGGGCCGGCTGACCTCCAGGGTCCGGCACAGCTCTGCTTCCGAGGGGAGTTTGTCCCCCACGGCGTACTGACCGCGTTCGATGGCGCTGCGCAGGTGGCCGAACACCGCTTCCATCGCGCTGACGCGCCGCGGGATCGCCCCACCTGTCTGGCTGTCTGACAGGTTCACGGGGTGATCTTCCGGGTCGGAGCGCAGTGGTGTCAAGACACCGGGCTAGACGAAACGACGTCCGGTGCACTCCGCCGCGCGCGCGCCTTGCTCTCGGCGGTGCGATCGGGAGCCGGGTTCGACGTGGCCCCGGCAGCAGCCACCAGGGCGTGCACCACCGCCGAATCGAAAGCCATTTCGGGGTGCCACTGAACGCCGACCACGAAGCGGTGCCGGGTGCTCTCGATCGCCTCGATGGTGCCGTCCGCCGTGCGGGCGCCCACGATCAAGCCGGCCCCGAGGGACTCCACCGCCTGATGGTGGTGCGTCGCGACCTGGCGGGTCCCCGGAAGGAGCGCGCCGATCCGCGTCCCCGGCACCGTGGTGACGGCATGGGGGGAGAAGTGGCCGCCGTGCAGGTTGTGCCCGTGGTGACCCACGGTTTCGGGGAGGTGCTGGATCAGGGTTCCGCCTGCGTGCACGTTCATCAACTGCATTCCGCGACATACTCCCAGCACCGGCATGTCACGCGTGAGAGCCTCGGTCAGCACGGCCCACTCCCACCGGTCGCGCTCGTGCACCGGCGGCCCCGTGCACGGATGCGGCCGCGCCCCGTACAGCGCGGGATCCACGTCCTCGCCGCTGGTCAGGACGATCGCGTCCAGGCGTGCGACGACATCGGCCGCGGCCTCCGGCGCGTCCGGCGGCAGCAGGACCACGCGGCCGCCCGCCGCCTGGAGACAGCTGATGTACGCCGCGGGCAGCAGCGCGGCGGGCAGCTCCCACTCCCCCCACTGAGCGTCGGCGAGGTAGGTGGTCAGTCCGATGAGTGGCTTGGGCATACCACTTCCTTTCAGGGGCGGGAGTCGATCCTCGACGGCCGTCTCCTCCGCGGCCCACCCGCCCGACGGACGCGGGGTCAGGAGGGCTGCGGAAGAGGGGGTGCACGGCCCCGCGGGCGCACGAACGCGCCCGACGACGGAGATGGTGGGGCGCGGACCCGGGGGCGGAGGCTTGCGCATCCGGGCCGCGAGCAAGAATCCTGCTGCCGTTCATGCTTAAGCACAAGAAAAGACATCTTCGCGACAGATAAGTGAGCCTTAACTCCGTGCAGAGACTCGACCCCCGGTTGCTCGCCACCCTCGAAGCAGTCGTCCGCCACCGCTCCTTCAACGCCGCCGCACGCGAGCTGGGCTACAGCGCGCCCGCCGTCTCGCAACAGATCGCCGAACTCGAACGCCGCGCCGGCCTCATCCTGATCGAGCGCCGCCCGGTGCGCGCCACCCCGGGCGGCATGGTCCTCCTCGACGCCGAACAGCGCGTCCGAAGCGCACTGGCGGCGGCGTCCGTGGAACTCGACGCCATGCGCGCGGGTACGGCCGGACGGATCAGGCTCGGCGCCTTCGCCTCCGCCGCCGCCGGCATCGTCCCGCAGGCGCTGGCAGAGCTTCACGCGACCTATCCCGATGTGCAGGTCAGCCTCTCCCAAGTGGAGCCCGAAGCCGGCTACAGCCGGCTCAAGCGGGGAGACATGGACCTGGCCCTCAGTTACGACTACGACTTCATCCCGATGCCACCGCCCCGGACGCTGCGCCGAACGCTGGTCGCACGGGACCCGGTCGTGGCGGTCGTCCCGGCCGACCACCACCTCGCCCACCGGGACGTCATCGACCTGGCCGGCCTCGCGTCCGAGACGTGGATCGCAGCTCCGGAGGCCGCGTTGCGCCTGGAACTGCTCGCTCAGATGGCCAAGACACCGGGCTTCCAGGCTCGCCTGGAATACGACGGCGACGACTTCAACACCGTGCTGGGCTTCGTGGCCGCCGGCCTGTGCGTCGCCGTCATGCCGCGGCTGGCCCTCCCCCCGGGTAGCACCCAGGTCGTGGCACGCCCCCTCGCCGACCCGGAGCTGACACGCTTCATCTACACGGTCCGCATCGACACCCGGCACGCCCCGCGCGCCCTCCTGGCCCTGGAACGGATGCTCGCCGCGCAGGCACTGGCCGCCCTCTCATGAGGCCGGGGCAACGCCTCGACGACTTCGGACCCGAACGTCGCCGGCCCGCCTGCGGGCCGGCTCTCCGGGCAACCTCTCACGCCTCCGCTCGGACACTCCGGTCGGCGGTGAGCCGCTCCCGCCACTCGGCCACGGCGACGGGGGACATCGCCGCGAGACGGGCGATCATCTCGTCGTCCCGCCCGTCGGTCCAGCTGAGGACCCGGGTCAGGACGGTGTTCCGGACCAGGCGGACCTCCTTGAGCAACTCCTCCAAGCGCTTCAGCTCCTCCCCGGTGGCCGCAAGCGTGTCGTCGACCGCCGCCCTTTCCTCGGCCCGCTGTTGCCGCAGGTAGGCCGTCAGGCCGGTGAGGACCGCGCCGTCGTCGGCCGCAGCGCTGCGAAACGTCTCGGCGAGGTGGTCCAACACGCAGTCAGGGGCGTCGGCGAGACTCGCTCCCACGACCTTCGCGCCCTCCCAGCTGCTCCGTCCGGCATCGCTGGTCCGCAACCAGAGCCCGGCTTCGACCGGCGTACGGTCGCCGCACGCGGCCGCACGATAGGCGTACAGAGCCGCCCGGTGACCGTAGAAGGTGTAACCCTCCTCGATCCGGACGCCCGCCGGAGCGCACATCCGTCCCGGAACGCCGCCGTAACCGGAATCGGGTTCGTAAGTGGCGTAGCCGTCCAGCTCGGCGTCGGTGGCTGTCGCCCAGGCCGCGTCGCACAGCTCCGGATTCCGGGCCAGGAAATCCGCCACTTCGACCCGCCATGCGGGAACCGGGCTCATGCGGGGTTCGGCCCAGGCCACCGTTCCCGTCGCGTCCAGCGTGTATCGGCAGGCCTGTTCGAGATCGGTCCAGGCCGTAGCGGCTTCGGCGGACCATTCCAGATCCCCGTCCGGGCCCACACGGTGCAGCGAGCCGATCACCCGCTGGACCAGGGGCAGTACCCGTCGGAGCAGCGCGTAGATCTCCTCGGCGCTGAAGAAGCGCCAGGTGTCGGTGCCCTGGTCGTCGACAGCGCGATGGGTGAACGGGAGTGCGAACACGGCCGGGGAAGGCAGCGCACCATCGCCGACCGTAGCCCGGCGGTGACCCGGGAGCCAGGGGGCGGCATCCTCATCCTGTGTTCGCCAGTCGGTGTCCCCGAACCAAACGGCACCGGTGGCGGCGTCGACGGCGAGCCACTGTTGGTAGCCATTACCCGGCCCGAACCGTTCCTGGTGGTGCTCGGCCTGCCGGTCGTGCCACACGTATTCCGCTGGGGGCGGATCGAGTTGGACGGCGACGAAACCGTCCTGCGGGGTGTACCCGACAACGACGTGTGCTGTTGGCTTGCTGTGCTCGGTCCCGGACATGCGGCTCCCTCCGTGCCGGACCGTGGCGGTTCCGCCACTGTGCGGCACCGAGCCTGCCCTGCGAGAGCCGTACGATCAAATCCGATCACTTGTGGACTTGTCACCCCATGGGGTCCGTGCGCGAGTGAACGTGACGGAGCCAGGGCCGACGGCACGCGATCGCAGAGCACGATGCTCCTCGCCGGCGAAACAGGACTGAATCGGACCTTGACGCCGCACCATCGGGCGTCGCATGATCGACCCGCAAACCTGTCAGACAGCAAGACAGGCAGCTCGATTCCACGGTGCGTCAGAACCTCGGAACCGGCGTTCGGGACCTGCGCAATACCATCGAACGTGACGGGTGCACCGGGGACGCCAGACCACCGTCCGACGCTGTCAGTGGCGAGCATCGCCCTATCTCCGACAACACCATTCGGCGGGCCCTAGACGCAACGCTCAAAGCCTCAGGGCTTGTCGACTGGCACGGCAAGCCGTTGCACTTGAGCCGCATGACTTCCGGAGGATTTGTCCGGCGGGTCGGCCATGCCCGGGCCTCCGGCCTGGACCCGGGCGGTGATGTCGCGGGCGGCCTCGGGGTCGTTGACCAGCCCGAGCCACACGGGTCGTCCGTCGGCCTTGCGGCCCTCGACGGAGGGCTGGACGACGATGACGTTGGCCTGCTCGCAGGCGTCCAGGCAGTCGGTGGGCCGCACAGTGGCCACGCCCGCAAGGGATTCGCGCAGGTCGGTGAGCTGGGCTCGGTGGTCCAGGCCCTGGACCTTGGGGGTTCCGCAGCAGCAGCCCCGGCAGAGGGTGACGGTGCATCGGGCCGCCGCCGAGTTCTCGGTGCCGGTGGCCTGCTTGCGTGTGCGGCGGCTCACCGGTCGCTCTCCGATCGGGCCTTTGTCCAGGCGGCCTCGCGCAGCAGCCGCAGGCCGTTGAGGCCGACGATCACGGTGGAGCCCTCGTGGCCGAGCACGCCCAGCGGCAGCGGCAGGGTGGCGACCAGGTCCCAGACCACCAGCACGGAGATGAACACCGAGGCGATCACCAGGTTCTGCACCACCAGGGCGCGGGCCCGGCGGGAGAGCGCGACGACGGCAGGGACGGTGGCGAGTTCGTCGCGCACGATGACCGCGTCGGCAGTCTCCAGGGCGAGGTCGGAGCCGGCCCGGCCCATCGCGATGCCGCTGTGGGCAGCGGCCAGCGCCGGGGCGTCGTTGACGCCGTCCCCGACGACCATCACCTTCCGCCCTGCCCTCTCCTGCTCCTCGACCGCAGCAGCCTTGTCCTGGGGCAGCAGTCCGGCGCGCACGTCGGTGATGCCGACCTCGGCGGCCAACCGTGCGGCGGCACGCGGGTTGTCGCCGGTGACCAGCATCGGCGCCGTCCCGGTCAGCGCGGTCAGTGCGGTGACGGTGCCGACGGCGTCGGGGCGCAGGCGGTCGGCGATGGCCAGCAGACCGACCGGGACGCCGTCGGCCTCGATCAGGATTGCGGTGCGGCCGCCGTCCTCCAGCTCGGCGGCGACTACCGCGGCGCGGGTGGAGACGGTGTCCTTGGCGTTGCTGAGCAGGCGGGCCGGGGCTCCGACGGCGACGGTCCGGCCGGCGACAGTGGCGGTGACGCCGATCCCCGGAGTTGAGGTGAAGTCCTGGGCGGGGGCGAGGTCCAGGCCGCGGCTGCGGGCGGTGTCGACGACGGCGCGGGCGAGCGGGTGCTCGCTGGGGTGCTCGGCGGAGGCCGCGAGCGCCAGCAGGTCGCCCTCGCTCAGGCCGGAGCCGGCCAGGGGCCGGATGTCGGTGACGCGCGGGGTGCCCTCGGTGAGGGTGCCGGTCTTGTCCAGCGCGACGGCGTCGACCTGGCCCAGGCGCTCCATGACGACGGCGGACTTGACCAGGACGCCGTGGCGCCCTGCGTTGGCGATCGCCGCCAGCAGTGGCGGCATGGTGGCCAGCACCACCGCGCACGGCGAGGCGACGATCATGAAGGTCATTGCCCGTAGCAGCGAGCCGGTCAACGCCGCCCCGAGGGCCAGGGGCACCAGGAACACACAGAGGGTCGCGACGACCATGCCGATCGAGTACCGCTGCTCGACCTTCTCGATGAACAGCTGGGTCGGGGCCTTGGTCTCGGACGCCTCCTCGACCATCTTCACGATCCGGGCGATCACCGAGTCGGAGGCGTCCCGCTCGACCTTCACCCGCAGCGCGCCGGTTCCGTTCAGAGTTCCGGCGAACACTTCGTCCCCGCGGTCCTTGGCGACCGGGAGCGGTTCGCCGGTGATGCTCGCCTGGTCCACCTCGCTCGCCCCGTCCAGGACGCGGCCGTCCGCACCGATCCGCTCGCCCGGCCGCACCAGTACGGTGTCGCCGACGGCCAGGACCTCGACCGGGACGGTCTCCTCGGTGCCGTCGTCCAGCAGCCGGGTCGCGGTGGCGGGCGCAAGGTCCAGCAGGCCGCGCACCGAGTCGGCCGTGCGGGCGGTGGCGATCGCCTCCAGCGCGCCGGAGGTTGCGAAGATGACGATCAGCAGCGCGCCGTCCATCACCTGCCCCACAGCGGCGGCGCCGAGCGCGGCCACGATCATCAGCAGGTCGACGTCGAGGGTCTTTTCCCGCAGCGCCTGCAGGCCCGCCCCGGCCGGCTCCCAGCCGCCGGTCGCGTAGGCGAGCGCGTACAGCGGGCCCCACGCCCACGCCGGGGCGCCGGCCAGCTGCAGCGGCAACGCCACCAGGAACAGCGCCAGCGCCGCAGCTGCCCAGCGGGCCTCGGGCAGCGCGAAGAGCCGAGTACGCCGCCGAGGAGCGGCGCTCGCAGGAGTGGCCGTCTCGGGCGCGGGGCGCTCGATCAGGGTGGAGGAAGGCATGGCAAACAGGACCCTTCACGCAGGCCAAGTCCGAGTACGGACGACCCTCCCGACCATACAGGAACACATGAACAGTCTTTCATTCATCGACTGTAGGATGAGCCCATGGGTCATGGAGCCGCCCCCGCGAAGAACGCCGTCCCGCACATCCGCCTGGACGCGGACAACGCCGCCCGGGTGGCCACCACCCTCCAAGCACTCGCTACCCCCTCCCGGCTGCTGATCCTCGCCCGCCTACGCGAAGGACCCTGCGCCGCCACCGAACTGGCCCACGCCGTCGGCATGGAGCAGTCCGCCTGCTCCCACCAGCTCCGTCTGCTGCGCAACCTCGGCCTCGTCGTCGGCCAGCGCCAAGGCCGCTCGGTCGTCTACGCCCTCTACGACAACCACGTCGCCGAACTCCTCGACCAGGCCGTCTACCACACCGAGCACCTCCGGCTCGGCCTCAGCGACGCCGCCGACACAGACCTCGCGGTCGACCCAGCGCCTCAGCCCTCGCGCTGACCCCGCCGGCGCCGCCGACCCGCGCTGGTAGCCGAGGAATACGACGCGGTCCGAATGCGCGCCTGTTACCAGAAGCAGCTCACCACTGCGGGATCGCCCACGCGCTGAGCCGGCCGCGTCAGCCCAGCCGGGTCGTGGCCGCGGGCCCTCCGGCAGCGGCATCCCACCTGCCGATCCAGCAGGGCTCCCACCAGCAGGGCCAGCGCACTGCGCGGAAGCAGGGCGTCGGCCTCGGGCTGCTGGGCGATGCGCACCGCGACGTCCACGGGCGCGGCCCTCCTCTGAGTAGACGATCGGTTTGGTCGTCCAGTCTGGTTGCCGCGGATCGCAGGGGCCGGGCAGCACGGCTGCCTGGGCACACTCGGGAGATACCTGGGGGAGAGGGCACGCGGCCGGGCTACGGTCCCGCCAGGGGCCCGCTCGAGTCCGGGGTGCGGAAAAATCAGGGCAGGGCAGGTTTTCGTGCCGCAGGTCCGGTCACCCGCGAGGCGTTGCCGGGGCCGATGGAGCGGTCGGCCCCGGCAACGCTGCGTACTGGTGCGAGCGGGTTGGGAGGGTGCACGCTCAAAGGCGGACAGCTTTCCGTGCCGGACGGAGGCCCATTCATGTCCACCCGGCATCCCTTCCGCGTCAGGCACACAGATACCACCGCCCACGCTTGTCTTCGTTCGCCGCGGGCCGCGGACGAAAGGCCGGTTTCCGGTTTGCCCTGACAGCCCCGGGGCACGCGCGTGGGCAGGTCCGACGTGCCGAGTGGGAAGGGGCTGGTGATGTCCACCGGACAGACGGGCTTCAGTGATGTCGCCTACGATCTGATCTCCGTTCAGTATCACGCCCTGAAGGGCGGATACGACTACGGCGAGTACGTCCGGGACGCCGAGAACGCCGGCGACGAGGAGATCGCCTCGTTCTTCCGCACCGTGATGGAGGAGGACTCCGCCAGGGCGAAGCAGTGCCACGAGTTCCTGGTCCGGATCAGCGGTCACGAGGAGGGTGGCCCCGCGATGACCGGCCGTGCGCACGATGGCGGCGCCAGCGGGAGGGCAAGCGGATCGGGGACGAACTTCCCGGACCCGGCAGCTGCGGACGACGGTCCGATCCCGGCCGGCCCGGAGAGCCGGGAGCGCTCGATCAGCGAGTCCTAGCCATGACGGGCGACCGGAACTGGGTCCGCGGCTGGCAGCCACGGCCGCCGCACTCGGCACGTCGCGTGCCCGGCACGCGCCGGAGGGACAGGCCCGCGCAGGCGATCCGCACCTGGCGGAGGGTTCTGCGGACGACGGCCCGAGACGTGTGGGAACAGGGTCGGACCATCGAACTACTCCAGCGTTCGATGGCGTTCGCGGCGCTGTTCTTCGTGACGCTCGTGCCGCTGCTGATCGTCATCGCCGCCGCCTTCCCCGCGCGTGGCACCGGCATCGCCGAGTGGATCACCGATGGCCTCGGCCTGAGCGGTCGGGGCGCCGACGCCGTGCAGCGGCTGTTCGCCTCCCGTGGCCAGGTCCTCAGCACCACCACCGGCTTCGGCCTGGCTGCCCTGGCGGTCTTCGGGCTCTCCCTGATGGCCGCCGTCCAAGGCGTCTACGAGCGGATCTGGAGGATGGATCGCGGCCCGTGGCACACCATCTGGCGCCAGGCCGTCGGTCTGGCCGGGCTCGTGGGATACATCATCGTGGCCGCCTGGAGCGGCTCTCCCTGGCGTCACTCGGGTGTTCAGCCGGCCTTCCGGATAATCGTGACGATCGCTGGCGGCGTGCTGCTGTTCTGGTGGCTCCAGCACCTGCTGCTCGCCGGACGCGTCCCGGCGCGTGATCTGCTGCCGGGAGCGGTTGCGACGGTGGTGGGCCTGGCGGGCCTGCACCTCTTCTCCCGGCTGGTCTTCGCGCCTCTGCTGGTGTCCAACGCGGTGTCCTACGGGACCGTCGGGACGGTGCTGATCGTCCAGTCCTGGCTGATCGGCGTCGGCTACACCGTCTACGGCGGCGCGCTGACCGGACGAGCCCTGGTCCGGGCCCGCCAAAGACCGTAGAGGCCTGTCAAAGACCGTAGCGCGCGGCGATCCGGGGGTGGTGGTGGTCCGATCGAAGGACGCGCGCCACCCGCAGGCGCGGTTGCCTGCACGCGGTTGGGGCGATGGCGAATCATGGGGACCGCTAGACAGGTACGCGAAAGGACTGGAATGTGGGCGAGGACGGGAAGGAGGAGTCGGAGGAGAAGGCGGACCGCAAGTGGACGGAGATGCTGCAGGAGGTCCGGGTCGCCCAAACCGGCGCGCAGATTCTCTTCGGGTTCCTGATCAGCGTGGTGTTCACCCCGCGATTCACCCAGATCAGCCCGGCCGACCGGGCGCTGTACGACGTCACGGTGGTCCTGGGCGCGGTGGCCACCGGCACACTGATCGCCCCGGTCGCCTTCCACCGCTTCCTCGCCGGCCACCAGATGATGCCCGAACTGGTCCGCGCCGGCGCCAAGATGATCGCCATGGGACTCGTCCTGCTCGGCATCACCGTCGGCGCCGCCCTCGTGCTACTCCTCCACGTCGCCACCGGATCCGTGATCGCCTGGGCGGTCGCAGGAGCCGTGATGCTCTGGTTCGCCATCTGCTGGCTCGTCCTGCCTTGGATTGTGCTGCGCGCGGGCAGACGCCGAACGACATGACCCGAGGCGCAGTGACCTCGCCGAGTGGATGAGCCGGCAGCAGGGCACCGGATCGCCCGGCCAGGAGTGAGCGCGCACCTCGGGGCGGGCCACCGCCGTTGCCGTCCGAAATCGATCTTCGGCCCGTGACAGGGCCGTGATAGGCGCCTCGGACATGCTCCCCCTGGCATCGCGTCAGGCGCTCTTGCCCGCCGATCTACGCGCGATGACCCGTGCGTCGCACTCACCAGGGGGAAAACACCCATGTCCATCCGTCGCAAGATCGCCGCAGCCGCCGGAACGGCAGCGCTGGCCAGCGCCCTCAGCTTCACCGCGACTCCCGCCCAGGCCGCCGGGAACCTCTACACCATCCCCGCCTACGGTGTCGCCATCCACTTCAGCAACGGCTACTGCCTCGACGTCCCCAACGCCGATGCGTACGGCCAGCAGATCGTCCAGCAGTGGTGGTGCAACGACACCGATGCCCAACGCTGGAACATCATCCCCGTGGACAGCACGCACTTCCAGATCCAGAGCATCCTCGAGAAGGGCAAGTACTGCCTCAACAACTACGAGGGCGGAGACGTCACCGGCAACTACATCCGCCTCTACGACTGCGGCACCGGCAGCGACCGCGTGTTCAACTTCGTCTACAAGGGCATCGGCTGGCAGCTCCAGCCGAAGTCCGCGTCGGTGAACTGCGTGAACATGTGGGGCGGTGACCAGCGGGGCAACGAGGCCCGTCTCTACCCCTGCGCCTCGGTCAGCAACGAGAACGTCTGGTGGCGTTACTGATCGCATCGCACCAGCAGCGCAGCCCGCCCCGCGCCGACCGCGTGGGGCGCGGCTGCGCCGTGCCTTCGCGAGCATCGCCGCAACCCCCAGGTGAGTCCGCTATGAGTCCACAGACTCTCCGCATGAGATGACTTCCGACTGTCGGATGATCATCTGTACTCATCAGCTGGAGATTTGCGGTAGTTTGTGGCGCCGCAGCGCGGTGGCCCACCCACACGGGCGGCATCCGCCCCCGTGGAACGGCCCGAATCCCTCCTGCAGGCTTGCAGGCTCATGCAGGGACCGCTGCTGATCACTGCGGCGGGGGCCTCGGCGAGCATCATGACCGGGCTCCGGCACGGCAGTTGTACCATGATCCAACTCAAGGGGGACACTTCTCCATGCGTGCTTCGCACAAGCGCTTCCTCGTGACGGCTGTTCTGCCGATCGCTCTCCTCGGGTCCATGGCCGCCCAGTGCGGCCCCAACAACCCCGAGCCGAGCGACACCGGGACCGCCACGGCCGCACCGACCGCCACGGCCGCTCCGACGGGCAAGCCGGCACCGACCGGCACGGCCGCACCGACCGCTACGGCTGCTCCGACGGGCAAGCCGGGTCCGGCGAAGAGCCTGTCGGCCGATGAGCTCACCAAGGCCCTGCTCTCCAAGGCCGACGTGCCGGGCGCCACCGACGCGAAAACCGGCCCGGCCGGCGGTGACAGCAAGACGGTCGCGGACAACGCCGCCTGTCAGCCCGTGCTCGACCTGATGGACGGGATGAACGCCGCGACGAAGCCGACCGCGGGCGTGGAGGGCTTCTACAAGACCGGTTCGGGCGCCGGGGTCGTGATCCACCTCGACCAGTTCGGTGCCGGCCAGGGTGACAAGGCCTTCTCGTCCGCCGCGGCCGCGCTCGGGTCGTGCTCCAGCATCCCCGGCTCCGTCCCCGGGAACGGCAACGAGAAGATCACGATGTCCGTGTCGAAGCTGAGCTACTCGACGCTCGGCGACGCGACCCTGACCTTCAAGGTGGCCTTCACCGGCGAGGAGTCGGCCGAGTACTCCTACGTCTTCGTCCGGAGCGGCGACGTCGTGATCGGCATCAGCAACCTGGCGAAGGCATCCGTGCCGCAGCCGGACCAGGCTCTGGTCAAGAAGCAGCTTGACCAGGTGAAGGCCGCCCAGCAGCACTGAGCCACCAGCGCAGACGGTGAACCCCTGGGGCGCAAGCTCCAGGGGTTCGCGGTCCGCTTCCCGCACTCGGCGGCATCCGGAAGAACCTGTTGCAGCTGCCTGCGGTCCTCGCAGGGGCGGCGTCCTCTTCCCGCTCGGCATCGCTTTCGCGGTGATGACCTCGCGAGGATGGGACGCATGGTCAGCGTCGAAGAGTGGATCCGGGTCCGAAGGGACCTGCGGCTGGGGCAGAGGCTTTCCGGGACGGTGACCGCGGTGCCGACTCCGGGGTCGGCGATCCGGGCGCTCTGCCACAGGATCCGACGACCCCGTAGGCGAACAGATCTGCGGCCAATGGCCGTAACGATCCGCCCGCACTGTCCGGCCGCGGTACGAGCCCAACCGGGCGGCTGCCGCTGCTCGCCGTGGCCACTGCAATCAGCGATCCGAACGATTCGGAGCAATCCGGGCATCCATCACCACGCTCCACGGCCGCCGTCTGTGCGACTGTCTGACTGATTCCGATCACTCATGAATTGCAGGCTTGTGAAGGCCAGTGGCGCCGTCTGCGCCGACGCGGGTACTGGAGGGGAGGAAAGCGGCGGGCCGAAAGGGCGTGCCGAAGGTTACGGCGCGGGGAGCGCCGGGCCGCCGTACTCCTCGAGGACGTCGAGGACCTCCTGCAGGGTCAGCTTCACAGCGGTGCTCCCGGGACCGGTGGCCCGCGCGTAGCGGAACCCGCCGTCGTGCCACAGGATCGCGTGCACCCGCCAGTCGAGCAGTGACATCGTCAGGACGTCGGCGTCTCGGGTGACGTCCCAGCCGAATCTGCGGGCCGTTTCGCTGAGGCGAAAGGCATCGTGGTTCAGGGGAGGAACGCTGTCGGCCATGGCCTTGATGATCGGCGCACCGCGCCCTCGCCGCCCGCGCCCAGACGCTGCTTTTGCCGGTCGCCCCGCTCATGGCGCCGGCACCGCCCTGTGAGCTGCGTCCGCGGGCTCTGTGGGCGAGAGCCGCCAGCCGCCTGCTCGGCTCCCGGTCAGTGGCCGAGCGCGTTGGCGAGCTGCTTCTTGTTCATCTTCGAGCGGCCGTGGATGTTGCGCTGCTTGGCCTCGTTGTACAGCTGGTCGTACGTCGGTCCCTGGGAGCCGGAGTGGGAGCGCTGGCCGCCGCGCCGTGAGGAGGACATGTCGTGGGTGGAGGAGCGGCTGGCGGTCTTCGACTCGCCGTGCCGGGCTCGCTCCTTGTTCACGGTGCGGGCCGCGATCTCCTTGGCCCGCTTCTCGCTCTCGCCGTGCTCCTTGGCGCTCTCCTTGATGTGCTCGTACTGGCGTTCACGCTTCTTGCTCGAACCGGCAGGCATGACTTGAACTCCTGACTCGAGTGATGTGCCAAGGCGGCTACCCCGAAGGTAGATCCCGACGCATTCAGGCGCCCGCGCAAGGATGGACGCTTATTGAGGAAGTTCCATCGTGATTCGTGCAGGTCACCGGCCCTGGTGTGACAAGTGGTTGGGGTGCTCGCGCAGCTCATCACGGTGATCGTCGCGCGGAGATCATCCGTCAGCCTTTCTGGCTGTCTTCCCGGGATCTCCTGCACGCTGTGTGCCGGTCCCCTACTGTGCGAGCAGGGGCTGTGGTGGGCCCGCGCGGGAGGGGATATGGCTCAGAACCTGATGGTGTGGCTGCTGGAGCGCCGCGTGGTGCTGGAAGAACGCGTTGAGCGGCTGCGCAAGCAGCTGGCAGACACCGAGGCCGAAGTGGCTCGGTTGGAGGCCGCTGAGGTCGTCTACCGGCAGTACCAGGAGGACGCTGACGCCGGGCATCCCGACGCCGAGGCCTGGCAGCAGGCCCTGGAGGAGGCCACCGGCGGAGAACCCGCCGCGCCCGCGCCCGGCGCCGGTGTGACGCCGGGCGCCGCAGGCCAGCTGCTGATCCCGCACTGCGGCCAGGACAGCGGCCCGCAGGACCTGCCGGCCGACTATCAGGCGATCATGGGGATCGTCGCGGACGGCGACGGCCCGCTGCAGGCCAAGGACGTGGCCCGTGAGCTGGGGCTGGATCCGGTGCCGGCGAAGGTGGAGCCGGTGCGCGGGAAGCTGCGCAAGCTGGCCGAACGCGGCTGGATCACCCGAACCGCGGCCGGACGCTACCTGCCCCGGTAGGGCGCGCGGTCCCGGAATAACGGCCGATTCCCGCCGCAACACGGCTTACCCCGGCGGGAGTTGGGAAGCTCGTGAAAACCAGGACCAGCCCCACCGGGGACACCGTCAGCCTTGTCTACTCCGTCCGCCTGCCGCTGTCCAGCCGGACCGTCAACTACGTGGCCGGCCTGATCCGCGCCCACCGCAAGACGATCCGCTCCCGCTGGCGCAAGCTGGACGCCGGGCGGATCGCCGTGATCGCACTGGCCCACCTGCGCAACGACGAGCGGCTGGCCGACCTGGCCGGCGGCAACGCGGTCTCGGCCTCCACGGTGCGCCGGTGGGTACTGGAGGTGATCGACCTGCTGGCCGCACGCTCTCCCCGCCTGGACCGAGCGCTGGCGAAGGTGGCCAAGGACAGCGGGTGCGTGGTGCTTCTGGACGGCACGCTGATCCGTACCCGGCGGCGGACCGGCCGGGCGAACCGGAAGAACTACTCGGGCAAGCACAAGGCGCATGGCCTGCTGTTCCTCGCCCTGACCGACGCGAAGGGGCGGCTGTTGTGGATCTCCTCGGCCCGCCGGGGCGCCTGCAGCGAGATCACGGCCGCCCGCTACGAGAAGCTGTGCGCGCGGCTGCGGGAACTTCGACTGGGTGCGGTGGCCGACCTGGGGTTCGTCGGCCTGGACGACGGGGACCAGGAGCAGCCGGCGGTCATCACGGGGTTCAAGGCGAGCGGCGGAAAGCGCCTCTCGTCCCCGAAGAAGGTCGTGAACCGGCTGGTCAGCAGCCTGCGAGCGCCGGTCGAGCACGGCTTCGCGAACCTGAAGACCTTCCGGATCCTGACCAAGGTGCGCATGCATCCGCGGCACGCGACCGCACTCGTGCGGGCCCTGCTGGTGCTGACGCACCACCAGGTGGCACGGTGACGGATGATCTCCGCGCGGTGATCACCGTGATGAGCTGCGCGAGCACCCCAATTATTCGTCACACCAGGACCGGTGACCTGCACGAATCACGATGAAACTTCCTCATTGCACTGCACTGCACTGCGCTGGTCTCGGTCGGAAGGCGTCCGGGCACGCGCGGCTGCCTGTCGGCCTTCGAGTCCGATGGGGTGAGCCCCGCGGCGGCGGCTCACACGGCCGGTCGGGGCGGGGATCACTGTCGGGTGGGCCGGGAGCGACCCGGTTCCGGACGAGCGACAGGTGGATGTGCGATGGGGCACGGCGGAAACGTGATCGAGGAGTTGATGGCCGACCACCGCGAGGTCCAGGTGATCTTCGGCAAGATCCAGGAGATGACCGCGGGCGGCCAGCGGCTGCGGGATCTGGTGGACGAGGTCACCATCGAGCTGGTGCGGCACTCGGTCGCCGAGGAGCAGTACCTCTACCCGGCGGTGCGCGAACACCTCCAGGGCGGCGACAGCCTCGCGGACAAGGAGACCGAGGACCACAGCCGCGTGGAGAAGATCCTCAAGCGCCTGGAGAACATGGACACCGACGACGCGCAGATGAGCCCGCTGCTGCAGCAGCTCATGGACGAGGTCGCCGCCCACGTACAGGACGAGGAGACCAACCTCTTCCCGATGCTGCGCCGGGCCTGCACCCCCGAACAGCTGGACGACCTCGGCGACAAGATCCGCCGGGCCAAGGCCATGGCTCCCACCCGCCCGCATCCTTCCGCTCCGAGTACCCCGGCGGCCAGCAAGCTCCTCGCGCCGGGCACCGGCCTGGTGGACCGGGCCCGTGACTTCGTCACCGGCCGCGGCGAATCCTGAACCGCCCCCAGGCGGCGACGGTCCACCAGCCGTGGCCGGGTCGCGCAAGGGCGCGGCCCGGGGGCCTGCTGGGGGCAGGCTCTGGGCCGTGCAGACAAGCGCGGTGTGGTGATCAGGGCAGCCGGGTGAGTTTGCGGCGACCGGCCCGGCGGCGCAGCTTCGGCAAGCGCTTCTGTGCGGCTTCGGCGGTGTGTCGCTGGCGTTCGTAGAGGACGCCGAAGGCGAAGGCGTGCCGCTCGCTGCTGCCGGTGTGCTGGCTTTCGAGGGCGATCAGTTCCTGCCGGGTCACCACGCTGTCCTGGTGGGCACCCAGCACCTTGTGCAGCTTCTTCATCCGGGCGCCGAACTTCGCTGCTCGTTTCGCCGTGCGACGCGGGATGTGCGATTGGGCGTGGTCGGCGGTGTAGCGGGCGCGCTTGGCGGCCTTGCGGGCGCGGTGCAGCGCCTGGTCGCGCTGCGGGCCCGGCTCGGTACCCAGGGCGCGGTCGAGGCGTTTCAGGGTTCGGCGCTGCTCGCGCCGCAGGATCTCGGACAGGTACGTGCGTGCCTGCCGGTTGGCGCGGCCGTTTAGTGGCGGGTCGGCGGCGAAGGCGTCGAGGCCGTCCAGGAGGGCGAAGTAGCGGGCGTTGTCGAGTTCGGTGACCGCCCGCTGCCAGGCCTGCCGGTAGCCCTGGGCGTAGCGTTCGGTGAGCTGGCCGCGCAGAGCGCCTTGGCGCAGCTGGGCGGGGACGGCGTCCAGCTGGTCCACGAGTTCCTCGCCGAGTACTTCCTGGTCACGGGCCCGGCCCAGCAGCCTTCCGAGCCAGCGCAGTTCCGCGGCCAGGGGCTCGACGTGGTCGCGCTCGAAGAGTCGTCGGTGGGCCTTGAGCAGGCTCCGCAGTCGGCGTGCGGTGACCCGCATCTGGTGCACGGAGTCCGCCTGGCCGCGGCGTACGGCAGGATCGAGGGCGAGGAACGCATCGAGCTGGGCCCGGAAGCCGTCCATGACGAGAGCGCCGGCCGACCCCGCCGCCGGAGTGGACGCCGGCCCGGCCGAGCGGGCCTCGGCCATACGGGGCTCGCCGAGTGCCCGGGAAAGCTTCGAAGGCCAGGTCGATCGCACCAGGCCCGCGTCGGCGAACACGGCCTCGATCCGGTCCAAGAGGGCTGGCGTGCCGTGCTCCAGCTCGACCTCGAACTCGGTCCACCCGCAGACCTCCGTACCGGTCCCGCCCGCCCGGCCGGCTTCACTCGCGGGCCGGTCTCCTGGCGCGTCGTCTTCGGCGAGAGCCGCCTGATCGCCCGAGGGAGCGACGGGGACACGTTCGGCGTCGAGGATCTGGGCTACGACCCGGTCCTCGGTGATCTCCGCGAGCGTGTCTCCCCGATCGTCGCGCAGCAGCAGCCGGGCGCGGCGGGTGTGCAGACGTGCCACCGGGGCGAGGCTGGTGCCGCGGGTGGAGGCCACGACGAGTCCCGCGAGTTCGGCCGGGACCTCGTTGGGGCCGCCGGCCGCCAGCGGCAGCCGGATTTCCTGGCGCACGTCGCCTCCGCGCGGCAGTTTCAGGTGCCAGCCGGCGTCGCTGCCGCCAGCGCGCCGGCGCAAGGTGATGTGGCGACGCAGCAGGCGCAGGTCTTGTGTGTCGTAGTAGACGGCGTCGAGGTCCTGGGGCTCGGCGCTCTGCGCGGCCGCGACACCGGGCACCCGGTCGAGCCGCTCGGGAAGTGTGGTCCCGTCGTACTTCCGCTCCGTCTCCGCATGCTGTGTGCCCATGCCGTGCGCGTGCCCGCGCCAGCCGCGGCCAAGCGTGGGCCGGGAAAACACTGGAGCTAGGGATCCGGTCGAAGCGCTGCGGCGGACCGCCTTCCTTCCGGAGTGACACGGTGCCTTCCCGTACCGGGTGCGGGCCATCCCCACGGCGGCTGACGCCGTCCGCGACCTGCCGCCGGGCCCGCCGCGGCATGGCCCAGCCGGAGGCGCAGACCGGGCCGGCCGCACGGGCCGGCACCGGCATCGCCCATCTGGCCGGCGCCCTCGGCCCCCTCCGTACGCCGCTGCCTGAGCCGCCTTCCAGCTGTACCGCTCGCGGCCAGATGGTGCGTCGGCTCGGGGCGAGGCAGAGGGGGAAGCTGCTGCGCGTCGGGCCGTGCGCCTGAGACGCTGTGATCATGCACGATCACGCACTGTTCACCACGCCCGTTGAGCCGTTCTTACGCGGGGCGCTGGATGTGGAGCACACGGAGCACGGCGTGCTGCCGCGGCGTCTGCCCGGCTGGGTGCGCCGGCAGTTCCCGGACGATTTCCTGGCCATGATGGCGGCTCAGCCGTCCGGGGTGCGGCTGTCCTTCCGCACCCGGGCCCGCACCGTCGAGCTGGCGGTGCAGCGCACCAGGACAAGCTTCGCGGGCTTCCCGCCGTGCCCCGAGGGCCACTATGACCTGGTGGTCGACGGCCGCCTTGCCGGGCGGGCCGCGGCGAGCGGCGGCCACCTGCGGGTGGTCGACCCGGTGACCGGGGCCAGTGATCTGCAGGCCGGGCCGCCCGGCACCGTCCGGTTCGCCGACCTGCCCGCCGGCGTCAAGGACGTCGAGCTCTGGCTGCCGTACCAGGAGGTCACCGAGCTCATCGCGCTGCGCACCGACGCCCCCGTCGAGGCCGCGCCGCAGCGGGGCCGGCGGGTGTGGGTGCACCACGGCAGCTCGATCAGCCACGGTTCCGACGCCGACGGCCCGACCGGCATCTGGCCGGTGCTGGCCGCCACGGCGGGCAGGGTGGATCTCGTCAACCTCGCCTTCGGCGGCAACGCGCTGCTCGATCCCTTCCTGGCCCGGGTGATCCGGGACATCCCGGCGGACCTGATCAGCGTGAAACTCGGCATCAACCTGGTCAACACCGATCTGATGCGGCTGCGCGCCTTCACCCCAGCGGTGCACGGCTTCCTCGACACCATCCGGGACGGGCACCCCGAGGTGCCGTTGCTGGTGGTTTCCTCGGTGTTGTGCCCGATCCACGAGGACACACCGGGCCCGTTGGTGACGGACTTCGGCGACGGGCGGCCCCGGTTCCGGGCCGGCGGCGATCCGGCCGAGGTCGTCGTCGGACGCCTGACCCTGGGCGTCATCCGTACGGAGCTGGCCCGGATTACGGAGCGGCGGTCCGCCTGCGACCCCAACCTGCACTACCTGGACGGCCGGGAACTGTACGGTCCGGCCGACTACGCCGAGTTCCCGCTGCCCGACGAGGTGCACCCGGACCAGTCCGGTCACCGGCGCATCGGCGAACGCTTCGCCACCCTGGCCTTCGGCCCGGGCGGCCCGTTCGCCCCGCCCGGTGACCGACGGTAGTAGTACAGCTCGTATGCACCCCTTCTCGCGGACGACGAAGTCCGCAAGGTCACCCATCCGGCCAGGACCCCGGCCACTTGCCGTCCCGGCGCGGTCGTGGGGCTCGGCCCGCGCGGCCTCTCCCGCCCGAGCTGGTCGATGAGGTGGCCGCCGGGTGTGGCCGGGTCGAGCAGCGGTATCGGCTGCTGCCGGCTCGGCTCGTCGTGTACTTCGTGCTGCGATGTGCCTGTTCTTCGGGACGGGCTATGAGAAGGTCGCACGGCTGCTGACGCAGCGCCTGGAACGTGAGGGTCGTTGGGAACGGCCTGGCAGGTGTCGACGACCGCGGCGATCGGGCGGGCGCGTCTGCGGCCGGGCCCGGAGCCGTTGCGGATCCTGTTCGTCTCCCTGGCGGCTGTTCTCAGATGTGGATGATCTGCAGGTTGGCGATGCCCTTGTAGTCCTCGACGAAGCCGCCGACGTAGATGGTGTGGCCGTCGGGGCCGACGACCATGCCGTTCACGTAGGCCTCGTCCAGTTCCCCGGCTGACCCAGCAACTCGGCGCCGGGACGGTGACGGCTCCACCAACCTCGTCGGGACACCGCGGCCTCTTTCGCTCACTGATCTCACCCGCTGATCAAGACCACAGGGCCCCGGCGCAAGACCGCCGGGACCCCGGACGGGCCTCGGCGCATCCGCCGACGAACGGCGGGCCCGGCAATACACATTTCACCGGCAGGGAGACCCCCGTCCCCGGCCTGCTCACTCAGGTTGCTCAGGGAAACACCAACCAAGGGGTGTCCTGTCAGGCACCTGCCAACATGGGGTATCCATGCATCGCGCTCCCCACAGACGCAAGACCATCAGCGGCAAGTCGCGCACCGCCCTCGCGTTCGCCGCAGCCGCAGTGATCGACGCCGTCGGCAAGCTCGTCCAGGGGTAAAACCCCGGGTCAGGCGCGGGCGCCAACCCCGCCGCCCTCGAGACATTCCGCCGCCCTGGGAAGGGAATCAACCTCCCTTCCCAGGGCGGTGGAGGGCGGGTTTGCGTCCTGGCGACAGCTCCTCGCCCGCCCTCTCGCCCGCACCTGGCCCGCCACCTGCGCCATGCTGGCCGCCTGCCCCGCGGCTACGACCCGCTGTTCGGCCGTGCCGACCTGGCCGCTGCGACCTGAGCACCTCCGGGGTGCAGGCACTTGGCGCCCGCACCTCGGGTGAGTGTTGCGGATGCGCATTCCGGTTGGCATGCCGTGGGCCCGCAGGGCGGCCGGTGGGCGTGGTCCGCCGCGGTCTGGCGGCGGGCGGGCCGGTTGTGGCCCGGGCAGCCGGTCCGGCGGGGCGGGTCTACTGGTCGGAGTAGCTGAGGTCTCCCACGGTCCAGCTGCTGATGTCGGCGATGGCGATGCGGTACATGCCGCCGGTGTGGGGAAGGCCGTAGCTGCCCTGCAGGATACGGGCGACGTGCAGGTGCAGGTGGGTCGGCCGCCCGGCGCGCGCTGTTCCTTCGCTCTCGGCGAACAGCGCGGCGAACGGCTTCAGATGGTCGGAGGCCGCGAGGACCTCAGCCACCCGCTCGTGCCACAGGCTCTGCGGCGCCAGCCGGCCGGTGATGACCGCGCCCGGGACGACTACGGTCAGGGGCATTTGGTTGCTGTGCTCGGACTCCACCATCGCGGCGATGTCGACGAGCAGCCCATCAGGATTCGACATGTCACCGGAGGATAGCGCCCAGCTGCGGGGCGCAGACTACCTCTCCTTCGGACACTGCAAAATCTGTTCTGGCCGGAGTAGACATTGGCTGGTGCTGTGGTTAGTGTTTCTCTCGTAGGCGCAGTCAAGCAGTACCCGCCAGACACGAACTGGCGGGAAGCGTGACAGAAGTTCGCAGGTCGGCCCGGCTGTGGGGCCCTGAAGCCAGAGCAGGTGCAGGACGGCGACAGGACCGGCGGCCGGGCCGGGCGGCCCGTAGTGATCAGGGGCCGCCACCCAAGCGGTACCGCAGCAAGTGCGGTAGCAGCACCAGCAGTGAAGTTGAGTCGAGAAGTACCGGCAGTCGCGGTACGCGGTATCCCAGTAAAGGCGTCAGGACTGCGGCGCGCGTGCTGGGAGTCCGGGCAGTGGAGTTCCAGACCGAGTAGGTGAGCAGGACGGCGACGGGGCTGGCTGTCGGACAAGGCGGCCCTTCAGGGCCGCCGCAGCAGGACAAGCAGCGGCAGTTCAGCAGTACCTGGCAGTTCGCAGTATCTGAAGTTCGCAGGACAACCCGTTAGTACCGAGGATGAACGGAGGGACCAAGCGCCATCAGGATCGCCCGGCCCGTGAGGTCTTCACCCGGGCGGACACCGCAGACCCCCTTTTGAGTACGAGGACGGTGGTTTCCGGTCACGCATACGCGATCCCCGCACTACCCCCACCCTGGGGCGGCGCGGAACAAGGAACCCGGCTCAGGCCGGTAGATGGTGTTGTTTCCCCTTCGGGGCCCCGGAGCCGACCTGGCGCCGGGGCCCCTCGACGCGTTCCTCAGGAACCAAGAGAGGTGCAGTGACTACGACGACCAACAGGCCCCACACCCCCGACACCGTCAGCTTGTTCGACGACGACGATTACCCCGCCTACACGATGGGCCGCGCCGCCGAGATGACGGGTACCACACCCGGCTTCCTGCGCTCCCTCGGCGACCAGGGCCTCATCACTCCCCTGCGCTCCGACGGCGGCCACCGTCGCTACTCCCGTTACCAGCTGCGCATGGCGATGCGCGCCCGCGACCTCGTCGACCAGGGCACCGCCATCGACGCCGCCTGCCGCATCATCATTCTCGAAGACCAACTCGAAGAGGCCCTGCGCATCAACGAACAACTGCGCCGCTCACAGCCTGGCCAGGAACCCGCTGCCGACACCTGGCCCGACTAATCCGTCCGGCCGACGACCGGTCCGCGGTGGGCGACGGGCGCTCCGACGGCGGCGAGTGCCGCCTGCTGCTCATCGGCGGGCTTGTCCCTGCGGGCCTTCGTGTTGTTGAGGCAGGTCCCCTGCGCCAGCTCGCCCTCCCGGAGGGGCCAGGGTTCAGCCTTCGAAGTCGGACCAGACGATTCCGACGCCCGTCCCGTTCTGGTCGCGGCCGATCAGGATGCTGTTCGAGTTGGTGTCGGTGGCGGGGAAGACGAACGTGTTGGCGCCGTTCGACGGGTTGACCACCACGTCCAGCAGCGGGGTCCCGGGAGCCGGCGGCCAGCTGGGCCGCGAACTGCGCCGCGACGCGCCCCATGGCGTCCGCGTGCCCGGGCTCGCCGGCGGTCAGGTTGAGGGCGCCGGCGATGCCCCAGCCGGATCATGGAGCGTCTGGCCGCGGAGCACGACTTCGAGCTGGCCCGGCTCACCACGGTCTGGGACTACGTGTCCAAGCGGCGCCGCTGGATCCGCCGCGGAGGCCCTGGAAGGCCGCCGGCATCTGGACGGGATGGTGCCGCCGGGTCACGGAGTGCCGAGGGCGGCTTTCCGCGAAGAGGGTTCAGCGGTGGCGCCGTGCCGGGAGGAATGCGGTGAGTGCCGCACAGGCGGTCGAGCCGAACAGCATGCCGATCCATGGAACCCCGCTACCGGGGCGGTGCGTGACCAGCGCGTAGACGAGGTAGCCGACCGTGCTGCCGAGGAAGAAGAAGGCGAAGGCGCGCAGCGCGAAGCGCCACTTGGGGCGGGCTGTTCCTGAGGTCACGATGGGGATTATGTACCCGAGGCGCCGGGGACGGACGGGCGGTGCCCGCTTCGGTTCCCGGTGATGCCAGGGGGTCGGCCTGTCGCAGCCCGACCGGAAACCCGGAGCCGGTCGAGATCCACGAGCAGTGCGGCCCTCTCGGGGGTCCCGCCGACGAGGCTGCTGAACTGGGCGCTTGCGGTGCCGGCTTGCGACTTCACTACTCGCTCTTGCTAAGTACCGGTAGTCGGCGTTACTGTGTACCGGTACTCAATACCGCTGACTAGCGCAGGGAGGAGGTGTTCCATGGCCAAGCTGCTGACGGAGATGCTCAAGGGCACGTTGGAGGGCATCATCCTCGCGTCCCTGTCCGGCCGGCCCGCCTACGGCTACGAGATCAGGGCACGGCTGCGGGAACAGGGTTTCTCCGACATCGCCGAAGGGACCATCTACGCGCTGCTCCTCAGGATGGAGAAGCGCGGTCTCGTCGACGTGGAGAAGGTTCCCTCCGAGAAGGGGCCGCCACGCAAGGTGCACTCCCTCAACGCTCGGGGACGTGAGTACCTCGAAGAGTTCTGGAGGACCTGGAGCTTCCTCACGGAACGACTTGAACAGCTCCGCGAAGGGGGCAAGTAACCATGTCCGATGTCGAGAAGAGCGGCTTCATCTCGAAGGTGATCGGGCCCAAGAAGCGCTGGAGGGAGTACAAGGCGCGCGTCAAGGAACTTCCCGAGAACTACCGCATGGCGGTCGAAGCGATCGAGCGGCACCTGATGCACTTCGTACCGACCGACGGCGACAGCAATGCGGCAATGTTCGAAGACCTCGCCGACCTGTTCGAGCAGGCCGCGGCGCACGGAACACCGATCCGCGAGATCGTCGGGCAGGACCCGGTGGAGTTCTCTGAGGTGTTCGCCCAGAACTACTCGGACGGTGGCTACGTCCCCGCGCGCGCTCGGAGGCGGCTGACCGACGACATCGAGCGCGCCACCGGCCAAGACGCCGGGAAGGACCGCAAGACCGCCTGACGGCAGGCGCAGCACATCGCACCCAGGGGGCTGGGTGCCACTTTCTCGACTCTCTGCACGGTCTGCATGACGCCGACACGGGGGGCATGCCGACTGGCCTTTTTTCCTCGCCGTGTGTCAGCGGCGACGTCGCGACAGCAAACGGCCGTCTTCGGCGCGCTTAACGCTCATGGATGTCATGAACGGATCAATGCGGCCTCGGGGTCGTCAAACCCGGCCGCACCGGGCCACGCCGGACTCACCCCACCAGGCCGGGGGACGCGACTGCAGATCGAGCACCGCATGTATCGAGCACCGCACGTATCAAACGCTTGCACGTGAGGAGATTCATGATGGGACAAGGCAAAAACGGCTTCTCCGAAGCTGGACTTCGCCGACTGCGCGAGGCACTGGCACGGAATGTCGATTCCGGGAAGATTCCCGGGCTGGTCGCCCTGGTCAGCCGGGGCGGACAGACGCACGTCGAAGCGCTCGGGACGATGCGCCACGACGGCGGCGCTCCGATGCGCCGGGACACCATCTTCCGGATGGCCTCGACGACCAAGCCTGTCGCGGTCGCGGCGGCGATGGTCCTGCTGGACGAGTGCCGGATGCGGCTGGACGACCCGGTCGACCGGTGGCTGCCCGAACTCGCCGACCGAAAGGTGCTCAGGCAGCCCGACGGCCCGTTGGACGACACCGTGCCGGCCCGGCGGCCGATCACCGTACGGGACCTGCTCACCGCCACGTTCGGGCTCGGGCTGGACATGACGGCACGGACCGCCCCGATGATGAGCGCGTTCTTCGAGCGGGGGGTTTACGGCCAGGACGGATGGCTGTTGCCGGCGGTGGAGCCGGATGAGTGGATACGCCGCCTGGGCACGCTTCCGCTGATGTACCAGCCCGGAGAGCGGTGGCTGTACAACGTCAGCGACGATGTGCTCGGGGTGCTCGTCGCCCGGGTCGCCGGCCAGTCCTTCGAGTCGTTCCTGCGCGAGCGCATCTTCGATCCGCTGGGGATGAAGGACACCGGCTTCTTCGTTCCCGCCGACAAGATCCACCGGCTGCCGCCCCTGTACGCCCCCGATCCGCAGACCGGAGAGTTCACCGTGGAGGACCCGGCCGAAGGCGGGCACCACAGCAAGCCCCCGGCGTTCCCCTCGGGCGGCGGCGGACTGGACTCCACCGTCGACGACTACCACGCCTACTTCCGGATGCTGCTGAACGGTGGGATGCACGAGGGCGAGCGGATCCTGTCCCGGGCCGCCGTCGAGCTGATGACCACCAACCGCCTCCCGGCCGAGCAGTTGGCCGTCCGGGAAGCCTGGGCCCGCAACGCCGTCCATCTGTCCTACGGCCAGGGGCAGCACGGCGGTTGGGGCTTCGGGATGGCGGTTCGCACGTACCGCGGGGACTACGCGCCCATCGGCCAGTTCGGCTGGGACGGCGGAAGCGGCACCACGACCTACGCCGACCCGCACAACCAGCTCGTCGGCATCCTGCTCACCCAGGTCGGCATGTCCACCCCGGATTCGGCACGGGCCATCACCGACTTCTGGACCACGCTCTACCAGGCAATCGACGACTGACCTGCCCGACGACCGGCTTGGGACAGTCGCGGACGGCGCCTTCGAGGGGGCTCGGCGCCGCCGAGCGCGGGTCTGTAAAAGGAACTGGACAGGCCCTCCGATGGCTGCTGATGACAGGGTTTGGTGACAGCTGGGGTCGAATGCGACCACCAGAACAAGGAGCGGCATGGCCAACCTGGTAGATCGAGGACCCGGTCGTCTTCGAGGAGGACGCCGGCATCGCCCTGCGAATCCACGATGGCGCGTTCTCCGCGATGGACCTCACCGCCCGCCACCCGCGCACCGGCGAACTGCTGTCCACGGTGAAGTTCATGGTGCAGACCGGCTGGTCACCCTCGATATGCGGGGCAAGGTCGCTGACTTCCTCCGCACGGCCGAGCTGGAGCCCGCCGAGCGCACCGCGCTCGACCACGGCGTAACTGTACGGCGCGGCCAGGGCTACACCCTGCGCGTCAGTGCCACGCCCGCAGTCCATCGCCAGCTTCTCGCCCGCTGCCAGCCCCTCGATGGCCCCCGGGACACCTCGGTCATCGCGGCCCAGCGCAAGGCCTGCCGCGAGTACGAGAACCGCGTCAGCGCCCTTGTTGAGTGACCACCGTAGGGGGTCCCGGCAGGAACGGAACGAGGCCCGGTGTTACGGGTGTTATTGCTGTGGTCGTCTGGGCTTGGTCGAACTCGCCCTCATGAGTTGGGCGAGGCGGTCCCAGGCCGGGGATGAGGCCCCGGCCTGGGTCTGCGCGGTCAGCTCGGCGATCCTCGGGTTGCCGACGGGCTCGGCCTCGGACGGACTGTGGTGGTTGGCGAGCCACGTCAGGATGCGCTCTGCGAGCGCGGGCAGGCGGGGATCGTCCCGCGACCAGTCGTAGGCAGCGTCGGTCTCAAGGTAGAGGGCACGGAACTCAGGCTCGGTGATCAGCTTGAGCTTCTCGGCGAACCACTGGTCGGCGTTCTCGCGTGAGGCGGCGTGCAGGAGGATCCAGCCGTCCCGTTCCAGGCTCACCTGGCGCTCGCTGACGCCGAGCTCGCGCAACTCGTCGAGATAGTCGACGACCTCCGGGGAGACGAACAGCCGGTCGCCGCTGCGCAGCTGGGCGAGGTTCGCACGCGCCTGGCGCAGTTGTGCGATGCGGTCCTGGATGTCGTGGTCGATCTCGGCGATGGCCGCGGTGAGCGTGTCGGGGTCCGCGTCCAGGAGGTCCTTGACGCGGGCCAGCGGCACGCCCGCGTTGGCCAGCGTCCTGATCTTGACCAGGGTGAGGGCGTGCTGGGCGTCGTAGCGCCGGTAGCCGGACGAGTCGCGGTCGGGCTCGGTGAGCAGGCCGCGCTCGTGGTAGTGGCGGATCGTCTTGGCGGTCACCCCGGCGTAATCGGCGAGTTGGCCTATCGTGAGCATGCTGGAGATCCTCCCACCTGGGGGCGAGCAGGGTCGGAGCGGGCAGGTCAGACCCGGCGGGTCAGCCGGCCGCCGCCGTTGCGGAAGCGCGCCTGGCCGGCGCGGACGTCGTGGTAGGACACCAGCAGCAGGCGCAGGTACCCATCGAAGGCCTCCAGCGGGTACCCGGCCGGCGCGAACAGGCCGGGCCTGATCGGCACGAGGCGCTGCGGCGGGGCGCAGACCCTCCCACCAGCGAACCGCGTGAAGATCCGCTCTTGTGAGGCGTCCGCCGGCTCGTACGTCACCCGCTCCTCGAGCTGGCCGTCGACGACGCTGACGTCGACGCGGAGTTGGTTGGAGCGGTACGTGCCCACGTACGGGGTGAGGTCGACGTCCTCCTCCAGCTCGGTGATCAGTGCGGGGAGCTGGACACCGAGGTGCTCGCTGAGCAGCCATCGCAGGATCTGGTCCTGCAGCATGATCGCGCCCGGGTTGTTGCCGAACGCGGTGAACACCAGGTCGTGCTCGGGAAGGACGCACAGGATGGACACCCCGCCCGGCGAGGCACCCGACATGGCCAGGACGGTCGTGTCGCCGAACGGGTACAGCACCCAGCCCAGGCCGATCGGCGGGGTGTTCGGGGTGGCCATGTCGAACGCCACCTGCTGCATCAGCGCGGTCGACTCGGGCGACAGGACGCGCGTGCCGGACGGGGACACTCCGCCGGCGAGGTGGGTGCGCCCGAAGGCGAGCAGGTCGGCGACGGTGCCGATCGGCGTGCCGCCGGCCGGCCCCCAGGTATCGGGCAGCATGAACATGCTGGTGGGCCTGGCCGCCATGGTCTGCGGGTCCAGGAAGTGGCCGACCGCCGTGCTGCGCAGGATGGCCTCCTCGGCCGATGTGCCGGAGTCGGTCATGCCGACCGGCGTGTAGACCTCGCGCTTGAGCAACTCGGGGAAGGGCAGTCCGGTCACTGCCTCCAGCAGGCGGCCCGCCACGATCATGCCGCCGTTGGAGTAGCTGAGCTGCTCGCCGGGCTCGAACAGGGCGCCGCAACTGCCTGCAAGGCCCTTGACGTAGGTCTTCAGGGCGTCACGGCCCTTGGCGTCGGGGAAGAACAGGTCCGCGTCGATGCCGTTGGTGTGCGAGACCAGATGCCGGACCAGGATCTTGTCCGCCGCGCCCGGCGCGGTCAGGGTCAATTCGGGCAGGTACCTCACGGCCGGCGCGTCGAGGTCCAGGACCCCGCGCTCGACCTGCTGGAGGACCAGCGTGGTGGTCAGGACCTTGGTGACGGAGCCGAAGAGGAATCCGGTGTCCTCGAGCATCGGCGCGCCGGTGGCCGCGTTCGCGGCACCGTGGGCGACGACGACCTGCTCGCCGGCGTGGTAGACGCCGGCGACGAACCCGGGGATGTTGTTGGACTCGCAATAGGCGGCGGCCCGCTCGCGGATCTGGGCTTCGACGGTGCTCAGTGCGTTGTTGGTCATGCGGACCATCGTCGAACCCTGCCCCTAGGGCAAGGTCAAGTCCGGAACGCGGAAAGCATGCGAGCGCTCCTGATCGCCTGGCGACGGACCGGCTGCCGTGCCGCCTGACGTGGCACCGAACGCGGAGCGGCGCCGGGCCGGCCAACCCATGCTGGGGGCGGGCCGGGGTCTCGGGCAAGCAGGGGGCTTCCGGCCAGGCCGCCGGGCGTCGTGGTTTTCGCGGTCGAATCCATGCGCCTCCCCCGCACGCCGTAGTCCTGGTGTGCTGGAGGACGGTGGGCATCGCGGTGCTCCTCTCGAAGGTGGTGGACGGCGTGCTGGCGCCCAAGGCGCCGGGGTGGCTGGCTACGGGCAGACCAGGTCGTGCAGCTGCTTGGCCAGGGCCGGCGTCGGGAGGACGAACGCTCCGGGGTGCGCCGAGCGCTATGACCCCGACCACGACACCGCCCTCCAGGACGCGCTGCGCGCCGAACGCCACCGCCGCCTCGCCGGCACCGCCGCCCAGCCCCTCTACACCGCCCTCCGCCCCGATTCCGGGGACGTCGTGCGGGTCACCCACCGGGAGCACGGCGACTTCAAGCTGCCGGCGGTGATCGGCATGCCGGGCGCCTGGCGCGACCCGGACTTCGAGACCAAGGCGGCCGACGTCATCGCCACCTGGCGTGCGGCGACGGCGACGTCCGAGCCCGCGGCGTAGTCGGGCATATGTGGCCCCTGGAAACCGTCCTTTGGACGAGGGGCCGCTGCTCAGGACCGCGTCGCGCGCCGTACCCGTTGTGCCAGCCGGCCTTCTCGCCCGTGCCGGGTTCGGGCGCCTGGAGGCCTTCTCCACCGAGATCGAGCACGCGATCCCGCACGGCCGCTCGCTGTTCACCGACCTGGTGCTGCGCGATCCCAGCGCGAAGGTGCCAGTGCTCCTGGTCGAGGTCGACCGCGCGAACGAAGGCGTCGGTGGCTCTGTACACGGGAATGGGAGTCGTTTGTCGACGACTTCGAAAGTCGCCTCGCGCAGGGCAGGCATGATCAATGTCAATGAGTTCGGGCGTCACTTGCAGCTCAGCGGGCGTTGTCCGTGCCAGCGCCCAGTGCCTCGCGCGAGCTCGCTAATGGTTTTGGTCCGAACCCGGTCTTGATGGGTCAGCGGGCGAGGGAGACGGCGAAGGGCTTGAAGCCGTGTCGGCGCAGGATGTGGGGAACCACGAGGATCATGGCCTCGGTGGCGCGGGCTGTGGTGATGCCGCCGAGGTCCTCGATCCATGCGGGCTGCCAGCCCAGGTCGCCGAGCAGGCCGGTGACGGTCTTCTTCGCATTCTGGTCATCGCCCGAGAGATAGGCGGTCGGTGGGGTGGCCAGGGTTTCGGGGGCGGTCATGACCATGAACAGCATGGTGTTGAGGGTCTTGACCACATGGGTGTCGGGGAGGGCGGCCTGGAGTTGCTCGGCGAGGCTGCTGCCGGGATAGCACAGGTCGCCGGGCAGGCCGTCATCGGCGTCGCGGGTGGCGTTGGAGACATCGACGAGGAGTCTTCCGCAGAGCTCGGCGCGCAGGCCGGCCAGGCGGTCCAGGGAGGTGTCGCCGGGCGTCGCGTTGATCACGACGTCCGCGGTGCGGGCGGTGGTGCGCTGGTCGGCGAAGGCGATCTGCGGGGCGATGCCGGCGGCAAGGGCTGCGATCTCTTCCGGGTTCCGGACACCGAGGGTGACACGGTGTCCGGCTGCGGAGAGCTTGCCGGCGAGGTTGGCGCCGACGCGGCCGGCGCCCAGGATGCCGATGCTGGTCATGAGGTGATGCTCCTTTTCGGTGTGAGGTGGGTAGACGGAGGTGTCCGGTCAGGCGATCGGCGACAGGACCTTGAGGGCGGCGGTGTGGATGCCGGGGGCGGCGGCCAGGAAGTCACGGCTGCCCGTGTTCCAGGGCTCGCCCGCCAGGTCGGTGACGGTGCCTCCGGCCTCGGAAACCAGCAGCGCACCGGCGACCAGACCGGAGCGGACGTCGGAGAACTGCCAGAAGGCGTCCGTGCGCCCGGCCGCGACGTGGATGAGCTGCAGCGTGGCGGGCACGGACACACGCACGACCAAGCCGTTGATGAGCATGGCGGTGACCGAGTCACCGATCCGCCGGAAAGTGCGCTCGTCCTCGCCGGGCCTGGCTTGGCCGGTGCCGACGAGCGCGGCGCCCAGATCGGTCTTGGCGGACACCTTCAGGGACCGGTCGTTGAGGCGGGCACCGCCGCCGGTGACAGCGGTGTAGGTGTCGCCGGTCAGTGGCAGGTGGACGACGGTGAGCACCGGCTGGTTGTCGCGGACCAGGGTGGCGGTCACGGCCCAGTCCTCCATGCCGTGAACGTGGTTGATGTTGCCCTCGGCGGGGTCGACGACCCACCACTCCCCTGACGGGAGCGCACCGCCGGCCAGCTCGTCCTCGGCCCACTGCGATCCCCGCCGGGCCCGCAGCAGCGGCTCCCGCAGCACGTCCAGCACCGCGTCGTCGTTGGCGTGGATCTCAGCGACGACCTCGTCCAGACTCACGCCCCGGGCGTGCGGGGTGTGGCGGTCGCGCAGGGTGAGGCTTGCGGTCTTCACCGCGGCGGTCACCTCGGACAGGAGCGTCGTGCCGGCGGCGAAAGGCATGGCTGTGCTCATGGTGGGCTCCGTAAGTTGTTAGGCGGCCCGGGAGGGCCGGATGTGGCTGATGGTGGCTTGCCTCTGGTGGCTCCCAAGGAGTGGCCGTCCGGCTCTCCGGGGCGCCCTGACCGCTGATTGAGATCTGCGTCCTGGTCGCTGTTTACGGAGCTGACGGCGGGGTGTTCCTCGGGCCAAGGAGAGTGCTGGTTTCGGCGTGGGGAGCGTGGGATGACAGAGCGGCGGGCTCGGATCTGGGTGGGGATCGACGCGGGCAAGGGCCACCACTGGGCGGCGGCGGTCGACGAGTCGGGGTTCCAGGTCTGGTCGAAGAAGATTGACAACGACGAGGCCGCGATCCTGGAAGCGGTCGCCGAAGCGCTGGCCATGGCGGGTGCGGTGGACTGGGCGATCGACCTGTCCGGCACCGCGTCCGCGCTGCTGCTGGCCCTGCTCGCGTCGCACGGGCAGAAGCCGGTCTACGTTCCCGGCCGCACCGTCAACCGGATGTCCGGCGCCTACCGAGGCGAGGCGAAGACGGATGCCCGCGACGCGTTCGTGATCGCGGAGACCTCGCGCCTGCGCAGGGACTTCGCGGCCGTGGACGTCCCCGCCCAGCTGGTGGCCGATCTGGCGCTGCTGGTCGCGCACCGCACTGACCTGGTCGCCGACCGGGTCCGCATGGTCAACCGGCTCCGTGACGTGCTGACCGGGATCTTCCCGGCCCTGGAGCGGGCCTTCGACTGGTCCGGCAGCAAGGGCGCGCTGACCCTGCTGACCTACCGGCAGACCCCGGCCGGGATACGCCGGGTGGGCCGCGCCCGTCTGGAGTCTTGGCTGCGCAAGCGTGGTGTCCGCTCGGCCGACAAGGTCGCCGCCACCGCGCTGGAGGCGGCCGGGGCCCAGCACACTGTCGTCGCTGCGGGCGACCTGTCGGCCTACGCGGATGCCGGCCGGCTGGCCTCCGCGGCCGGCCTGGTTCCGGTGCCCCGCGACTCGGGCCGACGCACCGGCAACCTGCACCGGCCCAAGCGTTACAGCCGTCGCCTGCGCAGGGTGTTTTACATGTCCGCGCAGACCAGCATGATCAAGGACGGCCCGAACCGGGGCTTCTACCTCAAGAAGCGTGCCGAGGGCTGCGGCCACGTCCAGGCTCTCATCGCCCTTGCCCGGCGCCGGGTGAACGTCCTGTGGGCGCTGTTGCGCGACGGACGGGAGTTCACCCCCGCACAGCCGGTCGCGCAGGCGGCTTGACTCGGTCATTGAAACTCCCTGGGTTCGATGGGTGCGGGCGGCTTGTCCCGCACCCGCACTTCGAAGGTAGGCCCCCCGATTGTTAACAACAAGTGCATGCTATTCACTTGTAGAATTACTGCCATGCAACTGGATCTGAACCTGCTCACGGCCCTGGACGCACTACTGGAAGAGGGCAGCGTCGCCGGCGCCGCAGCACGCCTCCACATCACCGCACCGGCGATGAGCCGCTCCCTGGGCCGCATCCGCAAAGCCACCGGCGACCAGATCCTGGTCCGCACCGGCCGCAGCATGGTCCCCACCACCCGCGCACTGGCCATGCGCGCCCAGGTCCACGCCCTCGTACAGCAGGCCCACCACCTTCTCTCCGCGCAGCAAGAACTCGACCTGGCAGCTCTGGACCGGGTGTTCACCGTGCGCTGGCACGACGTCCTGACCGCCGTCTGCGGCACCGCCCTGATCACCGCCGTCCACCGGCAGGCCCCCGGCGTCCGGCTGCGCCTGCCCGCCGAACCCGGCACGGACGACGCCGAGCTGCGCCGGGGCGAGGTCGACCTCGAATCGAGCTCCAGCGCCCCGACGCTCCCCGACATCCGTCACCGCCTCGTCGGCAGGGACCGGCTGGTCGTCGCCGTCCGACCAGGCCACCCTCTCACCGAAGGCCCGCTGAGCATCGAGCGTTACGCAGCCGCCGAACACCTCACCGTTTCGCGACGCGGAAGCCTGCGCGACCCGATCGACGACGCCCTGACCACCCGCGGCTTGGAGCGACGCGTCGTCGCCGCCGGGCCCACCGCCGCCTTCGCACTGCAACTCGCCCGCGACACCGACCTGGTCGTCACCCTCCCCGGCGCGGTCACCCGCGCAGCCCGGGAACAACTCGGCCTCGCCACACTGCCGACGCCACTCCCGCTGCCCGAGGTCCCGCTGTACCTGCTGTGGCACCAGCGCTACGACGACGACCGCGCCCATACCTGGCTGCGAGACCTGGCCACCGAAACCGTTCAGGCACTATTTGCACCACCGACCGCCTCTCAACAGCCCCTCACCAACCAGACCGGGCAGTGACGGATACGCCGGGGGGCAGGCCTGCGGCAGCTGACTCCCGCTCTCGTGAGCGTGCGACTCCCAATCCCACGTCGAAACGACGTCGTAAATCTCGTGAGCAGAACCACCGAGCGGACCGCCGCGGCCTTCGTTCCGTGAGAGGTGCCGAGCCGGGCAGCCCACCCCGTCAACTCCGCGCGTGCGGCCATCGCATCGGTCACTCCCCTTTCGGCACCTCGACGATCAGCACGGTGCCGCGGCTGCCGGTCCGCACGGCGTGCCTCGCACCCGCCGACTGGTGGGAAAGCGACCGGCACCGCGAACTGCCCCAGACGTTGAGAGGAGAAGAGCCGTAGTGGACTACGTGGAGGAAGTGGGCACCATCATCGGGCCGCCGAGCGGGCCCGGTGTTCCGGCGGAGTGCTGGCGTGAGCTCGAAGCCGAGCTGAGGGTGGAACTGCCCAGCGATTTCAAGGCCCTGGCCGAGCGATACGCACCGATGCAGATCGGTCGGTCGATCTGGCTGCAGAGCCCCGCCACGACCGCTCACAACCTGGCCGTGTACATGCGTGAGACCGTCGCCGCCTACCAGGATTGCGGCTTCTCGGACGAGAACTTTCCTGAATTCCCCGTCGCTCCGGGGTTCGGGGCGCCGGACGGCCTGATCCCCATCACGCCGACGACGCACGGGGAATCGGTCTTCCTGGCTCGTAGCGACACCGCGTACGGCTGGTGCGTCGTGGTCTTCGTGGGGGACTACGACGAGTTCTACCGCTACGACCTGACGTTCTCCGAGTGGTTCTACCGCTACCTGCGTGGGGACGACATGGCCGGGCCGGGCGGCGGTCAGGACTTCTCGAACCCGATCGCCCTGAGGGACTTCCATGTGCCACCGGGCACGGCTCCGGTGGAGCGGTTCGGTCCGGTGAGAGGCTCGTAGACAACCTGGCGCCCGGTGCTGGTTCGGACTTCCTGAGGAGATTTAAGTGGACGTTAAGTCCGTTTCTGGTAGCGGCCTCGTCCGGGTTGGGTGAGGAAGCCTTGGCGGGTGAGGCGTCCGAGGCGGCTGCGGGTGATGTTGACGGACGCCTCGTCGGTGGGTATGCCGAGGAGTTCGTGCAGCTCGCGTGCCCGGAATGCCTGGTCGGGGTGCTGGTTGAAGGCATTCACGATGGCCTGGTAGGTGGTGTTCGTCTCGGGTGGTTCGGATTCGGCTCCTGCCGGCGTGACCTCCGCGATGATCTTTCGGGTGGTGGCCAGGTCCGTGAGCCGCGCTTCGGTCTCGGTCAGGTCGGCGGCGAGCTCTTCGATCCGGACCCGTAGTTCTGCGGCCCGGGCGGTGGCCTCGTCCTGCCGGGTCTGGAGGTCTGCCAGGAGTTCGGCGACGTTCACGCGGCCAGTCCAAGGGTGTCGCGCCAGGCCGGGGCTGGTGTGGTGAGGCGGCGGGTCATGTTCGCGGTGGAGGCCCAGTAGACGCGTGAGGCGGAGGTGTCGGGCCGGTGGTCGTACTCGCGGGCGAGGCGCCGATGCAGCATCAAGGTGCCGTTCGTCTGCTCCACCACCCACCGTTTCGGCTGCGGGACGAAGCCCTTGCCCTGGTCGGCCGGGTTGCGGCGGACGACTTCGACGTCGATGTCCAGCAGTGCACCGTGGATGACGACCTCGTCCTTGAAGCCCTGGTCCACCAGGGCCTTCTCCAGACGCATCCCGCACCGTTCGGCGGCCTGGTCGAGCAGGGCGGTGCCGGCGGCGTTGTCGTGGGCGGAGGCGGCCAGGACGACGACACCGATGATCAGCCCCATGACGTCGACGGCCAGTCCCCGCTTGCGGCCCGACACCTTCTTGTTCGCGTCCAGTCCCGTGGTGCTCTTCGGAACACCGGCGGCCGCGCGGACGGACTGGGTGTCGATGATCACGAGGGACGGGTCCTCTAATCGGCGGGCCCTCTCCCGGATTTGGCAACGCAGGAGTTCCTGGATCCGCTGGTCGAGCCCATCCTGGCGCCACAGGCCGAAGTAGTAGAACACCGCCGACCAGGACGGCAGGTCATGGGGCAGGTAGCGCCACTGACAGCCCGTCCGGTTCTGGTAGAAGACCGCGTTCACGATCTCCCGCAGATCACAGGACCCCGGATCCCCGGTCGCCGATCGCGCCACCCGGTCCTGCTTCCAGGCCGTGATCATCGGCTCGATCAACGCCCATTGCTCGTCCGATAAGTCGCTCGGATACGCCCGTCTGTCCATGCGCCGCAGAACATCACCCGAACCACGACTGGCACGCCAGTACGGCCAACGTTCACACGAACGAGCGATCACGAGCCGAGAGAAAAGGGACTTAACGTCCACTAAGAAGCCGCGCCCTCAAAGGGGGCCACTGACCAGATGCCCTGCTTGCCCTGGTCGACCTGCGAGCGTCCGGCCACTTCACCGCCGCCCGGAGCCTTGGTGATGGCACCGTCGATGGCGATCTGGTCGAGAACGAGGCCGACGATGCGGTCGTAAGCGTCCAGCGCGATCTGCTTGAGCCGGGTGAACAACCCGAGCCTTATCCACTCGTCGCGGTGATTGCGGATCGTGCTGGCCGAGCAGGTGGAGTCCGCGATCGCCTCATACGAGCAGCCGAACCGCAGGACTTGCAGCAACTTGTCGAAGACGATCCGGTCGCGACCCGGCGCCAGTGGCAGCCCAGCGGGTGGGTCGGATCGAACGTGGGCCGCTGCCCCGCGTTCGACATAATTCGTCTCTCCTGGAGGCGTGAAGTGCCCGCTGACCTGCAGACTCTCCGCTTGCAGCCCGAATCGCCCGTTTCTCTAGGCATAGAGAAACGGGCAGGTCAGCGGCCTGGCCGATCGAGCCGATGGGCCAACAATGAGCCGAAGAACGGTAGAGACAAACCTCTCTGAAATGGGGCAAGTTGGCAACCTCGGGGCGAGGTCCGTGATCGACGCTCTATCGTCGATCACGCGGTGGCTTCGAGACGGCCTTCGGCCGGGCCCCCTCGGAGACCACACCGGAGAGCCTCGCCACCTGCGGAAACGCGAGCGCCTAGAGAAACGACCTGCGGCAGCCGAGAAGGTGAAGCCGCAGGCCAGCAGGCATGCCGTTGCTCCAGAGGCTCCGAATTACGTCGAACCCGGGGCTGCGGCAGCAATGCTGCGAATTGGTCCCGAGCGGTTCGGTCAGTCATGACGGCAGCACAGGCACAGGTCTCCCCAGTGATCACAGAGCATCGCAACTCCATGATCACGGGACCTATGCCGGTCTCGTCTCCCAGCTGGGCCCGCCCGCCGCCGTCCGCGCAGGCCGGCGTTATGTCGTCAGGAGGCGGTGCTTATCTGGGGTTGCTGAGTTATCCGCGCAGCTCAGAGCGGGTCATGTTCGTTCGGGCGCATGAGGCACGTTCTAGGCGCTACGACCAACCTGCGGGCTGGCATTCGAGCTGCCTGCTCTTGCACCCTCGTGTTCGCCTCTGACAGTCACCAGTACTTGACGATGCATAGTACTTGGGACAGTCTGGATGCTGTGACCTCCAGCCATGACCCGCAACTACTCAAAGGCGTCCTGTCGCTCCTGCTGCTGCACCTGCTGGCCGAACAGGAGTCATACGGGTACGAGGTGGCCCAGCGCCTGCAGGCCGCCGGCTTCACCGACGTCCTGGAAGGCACGGTGTATCCCGCCCTGGCGCGGCTCGAACGCGAGGGGCGGCTGACCACCAGGCTCGTCGCCTCCTCCAGCGGTCCCGCACGCAAGTACTACCGGCTGACCGACGCCGGGCATCAGGCCCTGGCCACCGGCACCACCGGCTGGGCCCGGCACGTCGCCGGCGTCGACGCCGTCCTTGCCCGCCCCCTGCCCACCGCACCGCAGAAGGGTTCCTGACATGCCACACACCGTCACCTGGCTCGACCGGTTGCGCATCGAGTGGGTCGTCTGGTCGCTCGACCAGCGCCTGTACGACCTGCCCTCCCGGACCCGGATCGCCCGGCGCCGCGAGGTCCGCGCCAACCTGCTGGCCGCCGCCGCGGAGGTGGGCGCCGCCGAGGCGCTGCGCCGACTGGGCGGCAGCCGGGAACTGGCGCAGGAGTACCTGAACGCAGAACTCGGCGACGGGCCGCGGCACTCCTGGATCGCCGCGTCGCTCTTCCTGCTCACCACCCCGCTGCTGCTCAACTTCTTCCTGGACGAGGCGGCGAACGCCTACCAGCAGGCGATCGCAGCTGTCGGCCCCCACATCGAAGGCACGTTCACCTGGCACGGCGTCGCCGGACTGCAAAGCTCCGTCACCTTCGTCTTCCACCAGGGACAGGCAAGCCGAACCGGTGGCGCCTGGACGCCACTGGTGTACGTGTTGCTGGTCGTTGGGGCCGTCGCCAGCGGCCGTCTTTGGCGGGCTCTGCCGCGCCGCCGGAACCAGGACTCGCCTGCCGCGGGCGAGGCGGGCTGAGAGCCCGCGCCCGCCGTCCGCTCCTCCCACCGTCCGCACTGAGCCTCACATGCCCAACGCGCCAAAACAGCCGCAGACATCCGTAAGGCACACGGACCGAATGGCCCTGTCCCTCACGTGCCTTCTCTGAACTGCGAGAGGGCCGCGTCAGGACGTCGGCCAGCCGAGATGGTGTCCCCTGGAGTGGTGTAGCAGCGACCACTTCTCGCGACGTGCTCCTACCACATCGCGCTGCTATACCGCTCTGGGTGACACCATCCGCACACCGGACCGGCGGTCGACGGCAGCCACCCCCAGCCCTGGCAGCCAGCCGACCCTGTTTATGATCACGCCCATGGCACTGGAATGGGAACAGATCATCGTCGACTCCTCCGACCCCGTCTCCCTCGGGCGCTGGTGGGCCGAGGCTCTCGGCTGGGTTGTGGTCGACGAATCTGAGGAGATCATCGAGATCCGGCCTGAGCCGGACCGGATGCCGGGGCTGCTCTTCGTGCCTGTCCCCGAGGGCAAGACGTCGAAGAACCGGCTCCACCCCGACTTCCGACCCGACGACCAGGAGGCCGAGGTCGCCCGGCTGCTCTCCCTCGGTGCCCGGCGCGCCGATACCGCGCAGGACGAGCAGCACTGGGTGACCCTTCTCGACCCGGAGGGCAACGAATTCTGTGTCCTGGGTGAGCGGAAGAGCTGAGCGGGGCCGGGCAGCCGTTCGGGCGGAAGTGCCGGACGGTTTCGCCCACGCGCAGCTGCGCCGGCCGCTGCTCGCCCACCCGGCTGGCCGGGTGCTCTGACCGTGGTCCGTGCACGGCTCCGGCTGGTGCGTTGATGACGCGCGGCTCAGCCGAGGCTGAACGGGTCGGGGCAGCTCGTTCAGCCGCGGTTCTCAGCCTGACGAACTGTGAGTTGACTGATGGCAGGGATACCAAGGAAGACCGGTGATGCCTTCCGCTTCTCATTGGCGTCGATCTCGCTGATCTTGTCATCGGTGGCAGCGAGGCTGACGGCCAGTTGCTCGACGTCGCCCAGCCATCCTTCGCGTTCGGCTTCGGCGATCCTGGCGTGAAGGTTCTCGCGGATCTCTTCCAGGCGGGGCCGTTCGCCTGGCCCCGCGATCAGTACTGGGCATCGAACACAGGCGTGCTCATGGACTGCTGGCCGGGCTGGCAGACCGGCCCCGCCAGGACCGCACGGTGTCCAGGTGTGCCCCGACCTGCCTGGCGATGCGCGCGTTGGCCCAGCCGCGTACGGCCAGCAGCACGATCTGCGCGCGTACCCGCGCCCCGTACTCGCTTCGGTGGCCCCAGGCGACCTTCGTCAACCGCTTGCGTTCGGAAGCGGTCACGGATATCGGGCGGGCAGCGGCAAGGGGCATGACAGACAGGCCGATCACGAAAAGCGCCCGGATCGAGCAGGACGGCCGTCGAGCCGTTTGGCGCGCTTCATCTCCTCGCGGGCGTACTGGGTGACACGCTCGGGCACCTCCTGGCGGTCCTCCGAGGGGTCAGGACGTGCCGGTGGTCGAGAGGGCGCCCACGGCGAACTTGTCTGTCTGTGCGGCTGCTTCGTCGATCGGTACGTGCTTGCCGTCCGGCGGGAAGAAGTCGACGACGCCGATCGCTCCGTAGTTTGCCCAGAAGCAGGTCGTCATGGGGAAGGTGTCGCTGACGTTCTGCTGGCACTTCAGCACCAAGTCCTTGGTGGTGAAGGTCTTGGGCTCGCCGACCGGGTTCCGGCCGTAGCCCTTCTCCAGCTCCATGGTGTGGGAGAAGACCTTGTCCAGTGAGGCGGCGGGGTCCGCCACCTTTTCATACAACGTCGTCCGGGTGGTGAGGTTAGGCGCTGTCGCCCGCATCGCGCCCTTGCTGAGGGTGATGCGCGTCGCGCCGAAGCAGGAGATCTTGTCTTCCCCGGAGGGCTGCTTGACTTGCGGCAGGTCGCCGTCACCGAAGACGTCCATGTCCAGGTCGCTGCCGAAGTGGAAGCCTCCGTTGCCCTTGTCGCAGGTCATGCCGTCCAGCGCAGGTACGCGGATTGCCTTGTACCGTGCTCCGGTATCGGCAGCGAGCGTTTCCGCCTTCGGCAGAGCGCCCTTCTTGTCGCCACCGTCGGATCCGCAGCCTGTGGCGAGCACACCGACGGCTATGGCGGCGGCCAGAATCCCCCACTTGTTCTTCATCGCCCATCTCCCCTGGTCAGTGATCACCAAGGATCCTATGGCCCGGGGGACTCTTGCGATGTCAATATGCGTTCGACTCAGGGCACGGTGGCTGTTGCCGCCACTCCGTTTCCCTGCGCCGACCGCACAGTGCCACTCGCCGGCACCCCCGAAGACGCCTGCCAGCTCTACCTCACCACTTCCAACATCTGACCAGACGCCACCCGCGACAAGGGCTTCGGAGTCAACCCCCAAAGGACTTCCGGAGCCGACCACTTAGCGTCACCGCTGGCGGATCCCCGGTCCTCAGAAGCGGAGCGAGTAGTCGTCCTCCCGTCGTCCTCCCACGCCAGGCGGCTGTCGTCGCCGACGGGCATGTCCTCGGTTTCCTCGTTCGTGCGCGCGTCCATGCCGAACATGATGCTCTGTCAGGCACTCCGGGGGCGGGGACATGTGGGCACAGCGCCTTCCAGCAGGGAGGCCGTTGACACCCCGATCGCGCCTCCCCGACCCGCCCCCGGCCACCGGCGCAGCGACCGGTTGACGCAGATGAGCGGCGCCTAGGCTGGCGGCAGCGTGATGTTCCTGCGCCGCCAAGAGGACACCTGGTCGGACCGGGGCCAGCTGGAGGGTGACCCCGGTCCGGCGGCACAGGGGCCGGGGGCCTGGCCCGTATGCCGCCGTCCCGCGGCCGACAGATGGCCACACCCACGAGCAGATGCTGAACCAGTCACTGGGAAGACGTTGCCAACTCCCCGGTCCGCTCGGGGGACCGGGCTCCGCAGCAGGCGTGTTGCCCGGCACGCCTTGACCCGCCTCGACGAGACTGGACGGACAACCCGATCAACTGCTCCCAGAAGGGACCGCCGTGGACGTCGCGGTGCGCATCACGCAGCAGCCTGAGGCCGATGCCCTGCTCTCGTGCAGCGCGCTCGCTCTGTTGGTGGGCGCCCTGCTGGACCGGCAGGTGGCTACGGACTGGGCGTTCGCCGGGCCGCTGACCATCGCGCATCGCCTGGGGCGCAAGGACCTCGACGTGCACCAGATCGCCTCCCACAGTCAGGAGGGCTTCGTCGCGCTGCTTGCGGCCGGGCCCGCTGTGCATGAATGCCCGGCGGTCATGGCCCGGCGGATCCAGGAGATGTGCCGGTTCCTCATTGCTCGCTACGAGGGCCAGGCGGCGGCTGTCTGGGAGGGCGTGTCAACGGGCAAGCAGCTGTACGGGCGCGTCAACGAACTGCCGGGCTTCGGCCGGCAGAAGTCGCAGATCTTCGTGGCACTCCTCGGCAAGCAATACGGCGTCCGCCCAGAGGGATGGCGCGACGCGGCCGGCAACTACGGCGAGGACGGCGTGTTCCGTTGCGTCGCGGACATCACCGGCCCCGACTCCCTGGAGAAGGTGCGCGCGTTTCGCCAGGAACAACGGCGCGTCGCCAAGGAGGTCAGGGTGCGGACTGCTGGCGCCGTCCAGCGCGCGAGAGTCTGCCCACACTTGCCGAAGGCGGGCGAGTTCCTTGCTCGTCGGTAGCGAGTCGACCGAATTCGGCTCCGTCCGGGCGAGCGGTCGCTGGCCCCTGCGGCTCAGGAGACCTCCGGGAGCTCCAACAACGGCATGAACTGTGGGGTGAAGTGCGCGGGGTGCCAGCCGCGCGCGGCAAGCTGAGCCCGCACTGCGACCGCGGCGTCGCGCATGACCACCGCCCACCTCGCACCCTCACCGTCCGGTTCGGGAGCGCTCAAGGCCAGCTTGCTCTGGGCAGACAGGCTCCGCGATGAGTGGGGACAAAGGCGTTCAAGGACGCGCGGTGGCAAGGACGCTCACCGAGCTGGCCCACAGGGGAGTGACGCTGCGCCCGGGTTCGGTCGCCGACGTCATCGAACGGAACATCACCACAGTGGCCGAGCGCCTGGGCATTCAGGAACGCTCCGCCTGGCGGTACGTCGACGCGGCCGCCCTCGCTGACTTCATCGCCCGCCAGCACCAGGAGTTCAAGGACTCCAGCGACATGACGTGTAGCACGTAGGGGTAAAGGGCACTTCGTCCCGTCCTGGACGGGATTGCCTTCCGTCATCCACCACGGATGAGCGGGAGGTTCCATGCGGGTGCAGCGCGTGCTGATGCCGGACTCGGAGGCCGAGTCGTGGACGGAGCTGGGGGACGACCACGTACCGGTCGCGCCGATCAAGACCGGCAAGAACACCGGGAAGAACCCGTCAGTGGTCTCCGTCTGCCGGGCGCTCTCCGAATCCGAGGAAGCCGCCGCGGCAGCCGACGACGACCTGCTCACCACCGAGGACATCGAACTGCGCGGACCAGCGCGTCGGCGGCCGTGAGGAGGTCAGCCCGTGATCCCGGGCCCGCACCGCACGAAGGACGGCGCACCGCAACTCGGCGCCGAAGGGCCCGGCCTGTCCGGCACCTCGCCCGAGCCGGACGGGCCGGGCGACACCGACCACCCGGGCCCCGACGGCCGCGAGGAGGCCGCGCCGTGACCGACACCTGGACCAACCCCGCCTACACCCCGGTCTAGGAGGTGCTGCTGGAGCTGGAGCGGCGGCATGACACCCTGCGGAACGTCGGGCAGGCAGACGGCGTGGACCCGCGCGGGACCGCCGCCCTGCATGCCGTCCGCTTCGCCGCCGCCATCCTGCAACCGGCCGTCCCCGACACGGTGGAGCCGGCGTTTCCCGACGGCACCACCGCACATAGGGTCAGTCCGCGCAGGGCGCCGGGAGGAGCCTTGCCCCGCCCAGGCTGTCGACGGCGGCCTCCGCGGTGGCGCGCAGCGTCGGGAAGCTCTGGTACGCGTTCACCAGGCTGTAGTAGCCGCCGTCGGCCAGGCGGTGCACCGACAGCGCGACGCCGTCGATGAGGACGTGGTCACACAACGAGGACTTGCCGTCGTCGGCGGTGATCAAGATCGCCCTGCCCTTGTATACCTCAGAAAACACCGGGGACCGGTGGCAGGAGCCCGCGCACTCCATCGAGGCGGCGGGCGCGCCCTGCGTGGTGGCCACAGCCGGGCCCGCCATGGCGACTCCAGTCAATGTCAGCAGCGCGACAAGTAAACCCCTGGTCATTCGGGTGGTCATAGTTCCCCTCCAGTGAAGCGGCGCCGGATCTTCAGCGCACGGTACAGTCAGCACCCTAACTGAACGCCGAAATCCGAGACAACGTCTATTCGTTGATGGTTCGGGCAAGCGTGTCATCCGTTACCGACTTCGGCCGTCGGGGTGTCGAGGGTTAGGCCGGTGCCGGTCATGAAGCCGTCGAGGACGGCGACCGCGGCGAGGCTGTGCTTGACGTGTACCCAGACCCATGCGCCCGGGTTGAGGGTCCCCCGAGTTCGACAGTTGGCGGGCACACGAGGGCTTGGCGGTCTCATGACCCGTCAGAAGCGATTCCCAAACCGATGGATACGACTGCCGCTCGAACTTCCGTGCGCATCAGCCTCGTTCGAGTGATCACTCCGTGGCCGGCGCATAGCAGAAGGGCCTCCTGCACAGCTCGGTGATGTCGAGTCAACCAAGCACCAGGAGGCCCAGGTGTCCCACTGTGGCGTGTCGACCCCGTCCGCGTCCAACTCCGGCGTGTCGCCGTGCGATTGCCTGGCCCACCGGCTCGGCAACGCAGCCGACCAGCCCGACCGGACCCGCCGCTACAGCTCCGACCTCACCGACGCCGAATGGCACCTGGTCCGGCCGCTGCTGCCGGTCCCGGCCTGGCTGAACGGAAAGGGCGGACGCCCGGAGGGCTTCTGCCACCGCCAGATGATCGACGGCGTGCGCTACCTGGTCGCCGAGGGCGTGCGCTGGGCCAGTCTGCCGACCGACTTCCCCAAGTGGCGGGCCGTATACCGGTTCTTCCGCCGCTGGCGCGACAACGACCTGATCAAGGAGCTCTACGGCCGACTGCGCGCCCGCCTGCGAGAACTGGCCGGCAAGAAGGCGGAGCCGACCGCCGCGATCATCGACTCGCAGTCGGTCAAGGCCGACGCCACCGTGCCGACCGCCTCGCGCGGCTACGACGCCGGAAAGAAGATCAACGGCCGCAAACGGCACATCGCCGTCGACACCCTGGGCCTGCTGCTGACCGTGCTGGTCACCGCCGCCTCGGTCAAAGACAACGACGCCGGCCGCGACCTCCTTGACCAACTGCGCACCGAACACCGCCGCATCGCCCTGGTCTGGGCCGACAGCGGCTACACCGGCTGGCTGGTCGCCTTCGCCACCACCGTCCTGGCCCTTGCGCTCACCGTCGTCAAACGCAGCGACGACGCCACCGGGTTCGTGGTGCTGCCGCGCCGCTGGGTCGTGGAACGATCATTTTCCTGGCTGATCCGGGCGAGACGCCTCGCCCGGGACTACGAGACCCGCATCGACAGCACCGAGGCGATGGCCTGGTGGGCCGCGAGCATCCCGGCCACGCGCCGCCTGGCCCGCTCCGGCGCCCCCGCGCCCCGCCGCGTCAAGCTGTCCGCGGCCTGAACAGCCCCGGCCGCTGCTCGGTCAGCCAGCCGCGCTCGACCAGCCGCTTCGCCCGGAACCGGGCGGCCTGCTCCTTCGCGTCGCTCGACGCCCAGCCCAGATACTCGCGCATGGCCCGAGCCCGCACTCCCTCCCCGCCACCGGCCGCGTCGCGCTCGACCAGGGCCACGATCCGCGCGCAGTCGAGCGGCAGCTCCCCGGTCCCCACGCCCTCGCACCACAGCGGCACCTTCACCCGCGGCCCCGCAGCCCCCGCAGCCGGCACCTCCACCGGCGCATCGACCGCGCCAGCCGCCTCGGCCAGGGCCTCAACCGTCTCCTCGCGGGCGATGACCGCGCGCCGCGCGGCCTCCTCCGCCTCGGCCAACGCGGCCTGGAGCCGCTCCACTTCGGACCGCAGTTCCTCCGCCCGGGCCAGCGCCACTCGCTCGCGCTTCTCCAGCACTCCCAGCACCGACGGCATCCGCCACCTCCGAGCACGCCCCGCACCAGCACGACGATCCGAGCATGCCTACCGAACGACGGCCACACCCCTCACCTGGGAAAACGTGACCCTACCTTCGATTTGGGAATGGCTTCTCAGGCCATGCGCCGATTCTGCTGGCCGGCCTTCATCGCCGCAGCCATTCCCGGACAGCGACAGCGATCTCACGGTGAGTCACGATATCTGCTCAGGGCTACTTGTCCCTCTGCGGTAGCTACCCGACCTGTGACTCAGCGTGCTACTTGTCGCTGACGATGCTACTCGAGGTGCGGTTCCTCGGCCGGGTCAGCACGACGTCTGTCGCTGAATCAGCGAGCTATCTGACGGCTGGTGAGCAATCGCAGGCAAGCCGTCGCGAACTCGGAAGGGGTCCCCCGCGTGCGAGCCCTCTGCGTTGCGCCGGCTCCTGGCACAGCAGTGGGCGTCGCGGTGGCGAAGGAGGCAACCCCGAGCTGTGATGTCGCCATCGCCAGGCATGATGCCGAGCTTCCGCGATCCGTCGGTGATGCGGTGCGGGGCCTGCGAATCCGTCATGAACCGTCTGCTGACGACGATCAGTTCCGGCGATCTGGACGGCAGCGGCTGGGTTCCGCTCCAGGGCCGGACCGCCACGCAGGACACTGGCATCAACATCGGGCGGAGCTACAACATCCAGCTCTACCACTGCCCTGTCTCCTTCGACCATCCGCACGAGGAGGTCATGCAGTAGAACGCCCGCCCGGCGGGCCGCCGGCAGGGCGTCCGATCAACTACTGGCCAGGCTTGAGGGGCCGAGGTACCCCTTGACGGCGGTGTGGGGGATCAGCGGGCGATCCCAGAGAGCGAGAAGGTCGTTGGCCACGTTCACGACCGCCAGCGGGTGCTCATCACCGCGCACCTCGACGCTGGCGGCGGACAGCCCGCTCGGGACAGCCCGCCGCTGCCTCAAGACCAAGCCCGACCCCGACGAAATCGACGGCAGACGGATCGATTCCTGCCTGTCCCGTCTCCCACAACGTTCTCGCTGTCTCACGTGACCTTGTTGGATTCGCGGCTGGTCTCAGTTGACGTTGCCACATTGGCCGGGGCTATGAGCCGGCGCCGTGATTCAGAGGCACACCCGCGCTGTTCTGCCAGCGGTGAACACCGGCCCGACCGGGCTCGAGGGTCACTACAGTCCCGTCTCATGACGACGGTTACTGCACGCACGGTCGAGTATCCGGCCGACGGCCTGACGATGATCGGGCACCTCGCACTCCCTGCCGGTGTCGACCGCCGGCCCGCAGTGCTGCTCGGACCAGAGGGCCTGGGGCTCAGCGACGTCGAGCGCCGCCGGGCCGATGCGCTCGCCGAGATGGGGTACGTAGCGCTGGCCTTCGACCTCCACGGCGGGCGCTATTTGGGCGACCCCGAGGAGATGCTGGCCCGTTGCATGCCGCTGCTCGCCGACCCCGAGCGGATGCGGGGCATCGGCCACGCGGCGCTCGACGTGTTGCGCGCCGAACCGCGGACCGACCCCGACCGGATCGCCGCCGTCGGTTACGGCACCGGGGGCGCAATCGTGCTGGAACTCGGGCGCGACGGCGTCGACCTGCGCGCGATCGGGACGGTCAACGCACTGACCACGGGCCGACCGGGAGAGGCGGCGCGCATCCGCTGCCCGGTGTGGGCCGGGGTCGGATCGGAAGACCCGATCATGCCGCCCGCACAACGGGAAGCGTTCACCGCCGAGATGCAGGCCTCAGGCGTTGACTGGCGCCTCACGGTCTACGGCGGCGCCTTGCACGCCTTCCACCACCCGCCGGTCGACCACATCGTGCTCCCCGGCGTCGGCCACCACCCACGGCAGGCGCAGCGAGCCTGGCGCGACGTCGTCGACCTGCTTGCCGAGTGCCTGCCCGTGACGGAGTGAACCGGTCAGCACCCGCGAACCAGGCCGGTCGACCGCCACCGGCTCCACCGGGCACCTGCCCGCACCGCGCGCCGACCGGCCGGGCCCCGCCAGCGTCCCGGCGGACGACGTCCCGCAACCGCTGGCCTACGTCCAGGGACAACCCCGCCTCATCCTCGATACACGGCGCAGCGCCGGCCTCCGCGGCTCGGTACCCGGACCTCGCCGAAGACCTGGGCGACGACCTGACAGCGTTCGGCTGGCCCCAGGCACCCAACCTGGTCACGGTCTCCCGCCGCGGGCGTCCCCTCGGCTGGGTGCAGCACGGCGTGGCCGGCATGCCCGGATGGGCCGCGCTCGTGGACGGCCGTCTCGTCCTGGACGCCGCAGACAACCTGCCCCTGCTGTCCGAGAGGTCCAGGGAGGCCACCGACCTCCTGGCCCTGGTTGTGCGCCAAGGCCTCGCCTGACCGCCGGGCACAGTGTCGCCAGCTGACTGCTGGACGGCCTGACGTCCCTCCGGATTTCACCCTTTACGTAGCAGCGCCTCCCGGATCTTGTGGTCACTCCGACTGGGTGCGGGGAGGCCGCTGGGGTAGTCAGAGCGCGAGGACGGGCCGGGTGGAGAAGTCCTCGTACATGTCCTCTCCCTCCGGGCCGTACACGAACTCGGTGGCGAGGAAGGGATGACGGTTGGCCGTGGCGAGCGGCAGCCAGCCCAACAGGTGGCCGTAGCCGCCGCAGGCCGACTCGCCGCCGTCGCCGCCGTGCACCGCGGTGACGTCGCTCGTCAGCTCTGTCCGGTACGTGTCGTACGCGATGTGCAGACCCAGGGCGTTCGGCCGGTGCTGCGGCCCCAAGGGGTCGTCGTAGGGGATCCGGTCGAGGGAGCAGTCGTCACCCCAGCGGAACAGGGTGGTCGCCCCGGCTCCGCAGGCGTGCTCCCACTCGTCGGAGTTCGGCATCCGCAGGCCACGCGCCGCCAGCACGGCCGGCATGTCGGCTGCGGGTTCGGTCAGGTTCTCGTCCTCCACTGCCATGAGCACCGTCGCCAGGGTGACGCGCCGGCGCGGACTGAGCACCTGCGCGAGGTGGGCCCGCAGATCGGGGCCGTAGCCGAAGCCCTCCTCCAGGCTCTCCTGGTAGTCGGCCGCCTGTTCGGGCGTTGGCTGCCAGGCGTCGAGGTCGAAGCCGAGTGTGACGGTGCCACCCGGCACCAGGGCGAACTCCTGGCCGTCTCGCTCGATCCGAACCCGGTGCAGCCGGGCACCCAGGTGCTCGGCTGCCTCGACGGCGACCACATGCCCGCCCGCCAGGTCGGCCGCCTGTCGTGCGAGGCGGCGGGCGGTAGACAGGTCGAGCGATCGCCACTGGTCGAGGGTGAGGTCGGTGAGGGACATGCGCCGCAGTCTTACACGAGGGCCTGACAGCGCCCGAGTCGGGCAACCCGCATGGAGATGACCTTGAAGCCTGTGGATTGCTAAATATCAGCCGACCGACCCACTGCCAACGTCGCGCACCCTCGCGGGGGCGAGGTCGGGTTGAGACGAGCAGCCAGCCTTCTGCTTTCCCGTCATCTCCGCTGCTTCCTTCCGCAGGTTCTTGCCGGCACTGGCGGAGGATGGCGGACCACTTTGGCGGCATGCTTGTACGACTTACTAAAAAGGCATAGACAGGTCGTTGGGGAGGCGTAGGGTCGCCTTAGTGTTTCAAGTTAGATGAATAGGCGTGGAGGCTGGGTGTGTTCGTGACGACCGGGCAGGCCGGGACGGCGCTGGGGTGTTCGATCCCGACGGTGAAGAAGCTGTTGGCCACGGGCGTGGTCCCCGGTGTCCGCGAGCAGGGTCGGCAGGTGTTTCCGCTGGCCGCGCTCCAGAAGTTGCAGGCCCGTCCGGTCGCGGACCTGGCCGTGTTCGGCACGGCCGAGGTGGCGGTGCTGCGCTCGGACGCCCCGCAGCGGGTGGACGAGGCGGATCGGGAGTGGATCGGCTTCGGCATCGGGCTGGACGAGGCGCAGCTGCTGGCTGCGTTGTCCGGGTGGTGGCGGTGCGACCCGGCCCGGGTCGCGGCGGGCGGGGTGCTACCGGTGACGGTGGCCGGGTTCGTCGTCGCGGTGCTGACCGGCCTGGCCGAGTGGGAGTCCGACGGCACCGTCGGCACCACGGGGCGCTACCGCTTCACCAAGGCGAGACTAGCCGGCTACCTGACCGACCTCACCGCCCCCGCCAACGCCGCCGACCCGGCCGACCCGGAGGACGCCCGCCTCGCGGGCCTGTTGCTCGGCACCCGCCTGGCGTCGGTGTCCGGCGGCCCGATCGCCTACGTCCCCACCACGACCACCGCCACCACCGCCGACGAGGGGGAGCAAGCCTGATGGACCGCAAGACGTACACCGCCGAGCTCGCCGGTCTGCGCGAGCTGCGCACCGAGATCACGGCCGCCGAGAAGGCCGTCGCCGCCGCGCAGAAGGAGCTGGACAAGCTCACCGTCCAGCGTGCGCGCCGCGTGGCTGGGCTGGCGGGGTACGAGGGCGCGAAGGCCGACGCCATCGCGAAGGCCTCCGGGCTGACGCTAGCCGATGTCGTGCGGATCGCCCCGCTGCTGGACCCGACCCCGGCCGCCGTCCGCGCGGCCAAGACCGACAGCCAGGCCGCCGCCGATGCGCCCGCCCCGGCGCCCGTGGCCGCGCCAGGCGCCGAGCCCGCGAGCGTGGTTGCTCCGGTGACCCGCCCCGCCGCCGTACTCGAGCAGCCGGTCCCGGCCGCCCCGGCGACCGAGGCGCCGCGCGAGGACGAGGACCAGGCCGTAGCCGAGCAGCCCGCCCCCGTCGCTGCGCGGGTTGAGTCGGCCGTCTCGGTCGCTTCGGTCGCTGCCGCGCTGCGTCCGGTGGTCGAGGCCGGTCCGCGTGAGCTGCCCGCCCTGCACGAAGGCCTGGCGGGCGCGCGGTTCGAGGCCGTGACGACCGGCCTGGTGTCCAAGCGCCCCAACTTCGTCCAGCAGGCGCGCAGCACGGTGTTCCTGGACGCGGCGACCCGTGACCTGGCGGTGCGCGACCAGGTCGTCCGCCTCGACCTCGGCGCCCGCACCCCGGGCGAGATCCTGGACGCCGTCCTGGCGACCGCGCCCGGCACCGAGCGGATCTACATCACCGCCGGGGCTCCGTGGCACGACGGTGCCGAGCGGTACTCCACGCTCAAGGACGCGGTCGCGGCCTGGCTGAACACGCCGTCGGAGCGCTGGACCACCGCCGTGGGTTCCGGCCGGGACAAGCTGGCCGGGCACTTCGTTCACCAGCGCCAGCCGGTCGGCCGCTACGCCCCGGCCGCGTCCCCGGAGGGGCCAGTGACGGAGATCCGCTCGATGGGGGAGTGGTTCGACCCGGATGGTGCCGACGTCGTGACCTGCCGGGATGCGTTCCGGCTGTTGTGGCAGGCGCTGCGCCGTCAGTGGGACGACGCGGTGCTGATGGGCTCGCCGTCGCAGACGGGCCGGGACCTGTGGTCGCGCACCATCCCGACGACGGGCAAGTGGGCCGGCGGCTACCCGGTCCTGTCCGAGGAACTGCGCGGCCTGCTGCACGCCACCGGCGGCCAAGGCCGTACCGAGCTGATCCTGCCCCCGCGCGTGCCGGAGCAGCTCCCGGCGCTGGTGGAGTACGACCGCACCTTCGCCTACGCGAAGCACCTGTGGAAGTCGCCGGTGGGCACGCCGCGCCGGATCACCGCGCGGGCGTTCGCGGCGATGACCGAGCAGGAGCAGACCAAGGCCCTGATGTCTTGCTCGCACTGGAACGTGCGCGTCACCGTCCCACAGGGCTGGAACCACGTCGGCCTGCTCCCCGCCCCCGTCACCGGGGACCGCGCCTGGGTCTACCCCTCGGAGCCGGGGGCGCCGTTCACCACCTGGGCGGGTGGCGCCGAGGTCCACCTGGCGCTGTCGAACCACCTGATGCCGTGGAAGGTCGAAATCCTCGGCGGCCTGCTCTTCGAGGACGGCAAGCCGCTCGACGAGTGGGGCAAACGCCTCAAGGCCGCGTGGGCGGACCTGACCAACCTCTCGAAGCTGCACGCCGACGAGCGGCAGCGGCAGGCGGCCTACCTCGCCTCCCGTGCCGTGCGCAGCGTCCTGCTCTTCGGTCTGGGCGGCTTCGCGCAGCGTCCGCGACTGGTGTCCGGCACCACTCCGGTGGGCGAGGCGCTCCCGGCCGGGGTGGAGATCCTCGGCCAGGCCAACGAGGTGGTGACGTGGCAGCGCCAGGCCGGCTTCTCCCGCGACCCGTACGCACACCCGGAGTGGGCCGCCTACGTGTGGTCCGGCGCCCGGGCGGCGCTGCTGGACATGAAGTACCGCCAAGGCAAGGAGGTCATCGCCTCCGCCGGGGCCCTGCACGCGAAGCCCGGCACCGTCGTCTACTTCGGCACCGACGGCATCGCCCTGACCGAGCGCCAGCCCTGGCCCTACCGCGGCGAGCCCGGCGACTACCTCCTCAAGGGCCACCTCACCGGCCCGGTCGAGCACCCGACCAGCCAGGAGCAGTACCTCAAGCTGCGCGGCCAGGGCCGCGCCGAACTCGCGCAGATGGGAGCTGACCAGTGAGCCCGGCCGACCCGAACCACCCCAACGAGGCCGCCCGCCTGACCCAGGAGTTGATCGACCAGGGCTACACCAAGCGCCAGGTCGCGAAGATGCTGGGCCGCGACGCCTCGCTCGTGTCGCAGTTCTTCACCAAGGGCAAGGGTGCCGCGTTCGTGCGCGCGCTGCGCCAGGTCGTGCGAGCGGTTCGCGGTGGCGAGCGCGACACCGAGGCGCTCGGCGCCGTCGCCCAGGAGAACGTGGAGCGGCGCCGTACCAAGACGGGGCAGAAGGCGCGGGTACGCGGCAAGGACGTGATCGGCGTCCCCGGCGAGTCGATGGCCGGCCGGGCCGGGAAGCAGGCCATCAAGACCGGCGCCGCACACCTGGCACCGGTCGTGCACGAGACGGGCCAGGCCGGAGGCCGCCTCGCCTTCACTGTCCGGATGAAGGCCGACCAGTACGTCTACTCGGCCGGCTCGGAGAAGGACTCCGGCGGCATCCGCCGCGGATTCATCCCCCGCTCCGACGGCACCGAGGAGCGCACCTACGGCTCCGCCTCCACCGGCGGTTTCGATGCCGCCGAGTGGTCCCAGCGGGTCGCCGACTACCACGGCGACGTGACCGAGGCGATGCGGGCCTGGCTGGTGGAGACCGGACGCGCCGTCGAGGACGCCGACATCCAATACCTCGAAGTCCGGGCCTGGGTATCCGAGGAGGGCCGATGAGTACCAAGCACACCGGCCGACCCGGCGATGCGAAGCGGGACGCGCTCCGCACCCTGGCCGCCGAACTGCAGGACAGCGGCCACACCATCATTCAGATCGCGTGGAACCTGCGCGTCTCACCGGGCACCGCCCGCCGACTCCTCGCCGAAGCCACACGCGAATTCACCACGCCGGACCCAGACCGCCCCGCATGGTTCACCGGCTCCGACGAGAAACTCGCCGTGCTCCGCCGCGCCGCCGAAGCGCGCGGCGTGGTCCTCGACCCGGCCACCCCGCCCAGCGAGGAGAACGCGCAGGAGCTGACCGACGAGCTCGCCGACGTCCTCCTCACCGAGAAGTGCTTTGACGCGAACTGGGATATCACGCCGTTCGGTGACCTGGTCGAGAGCTTGATCGACGGCCTCCACCGCTACGCCTACCCCGACGAGCACTGACAGTGAGGATGTTCATGAGCGGTTCCCCGCCACCGCTCCGAACACCCGGTAGACGAAGGAGAAGCACCGTCGTGGAGACCACCACCGCTGAGCAGGACGTGCCAGCCGGGCTGCGCGCCCAGGCCCAGGCGCCGCTTCCGGTGCAGACGTCCGGCACCGTCGTGGTGAATCCGTTGCCGCTGCACTGGTTCCAGAAGGAAGCGGTGGCGGCCGCGGTGCGTGAGGTGAAGGACGGCGGCCGGGCGACGGTGGTCGCGGCGACCGGTTCGGGTAAGACGCTGATCGCCGCGGGCTGCGCCCGGCGTCTGGCCGCTCGGGGGCGGGTGTTGGTGCTGGTGCCGACGATCGAGCTGCTGGAGCAGACGGCGGAGGCCTGGTCGTTGAAGGGCGGTCGTCGGGGTCTGGCGGTGGCGGCGTGCTCGCGGGAGGAGGCGTTGGAGAGCGCGGAGGCCGGCGGCCGCGTTCACGCCCGGGTGACCACGCAGGCCGCCCGGATCGCCGACCTGGTCCAAGCGGAGAAGCCGGGTGAGCCGGTCACCGTGTACGCGACCTATGCCTCGCTGGAGCGCATCGTCCAGGCCCACCGGCTGCACGGTCTGCTCGCGTGGGACCTGGTCGTCGTCGACGAGGCGCACCGCACCGCCGGCTCGGACGGCAAGGCGTGGGCCGCCGTCCACGCCGACGACCAGATCCCGGCGAAGCGCCGGCTGTACCTCACCGCCACCCCACGCATCGTCGACGAGACCCGCATCCCGCACGAAGTGGTCGACGTCGCCGAAGGAGCAGTGCTGTGCTCGATGGACGACGAGCGCATCTACGGCAAGACCTGCTTCACCTGGACCCTCGGCCAGGGCATCGAACACGGCTACCTCGCCGACTACCGCGTCCTCGTCCCCGTCGTCACCGACGAGGACCTGCGCGAGCTCCTCAACCTCCCCGCCATCGCCGACCTCCGCACCCAGCGCAGCAACGAGGACCTGCTACGCCTGGCCCTGCAGATCGCGGTGCTGCGCGCGGTCGCGGACCTGGAGCTGCGCCGCGTGATCACGTTCCACTCGCGGATCGCGGGTGCCCGCGCGTTCGCGGGGGACCTGCTGGAGGCCTCCGAGCTGCTGGAGGACGCGGAGCGCCCGGAGCGGATCTGGGCGAAGGCGGTGGCCGGCACCGACCGGCTGCGTGACCGCCGGGCCGCGTTCGCCGAGTTCAAGGCCCACACCGGCGAGGACGGCGAGGAATGCGGCATCCTCGCCAACGCCCGCCTCCTGTCCGAGGGCATCGACGTCGCCGCCGTGGACGGCATCTGCTTCGCGGACCCCAAGTCCTCGGTCATCGACATCGTCCAGGCCATCGGCCGCGCGCTGCGCCAGTCCTACCAGCAGGGCAAGGTCAGCTGGGTCATCATCCCCGTCTACCTGCCCACCCCCGCCGTCGGCGACGACACCGCAACCGCCCATCCCTCCGAGATCCACGACGCCGGCGAGGCGGTGAAGGCCGAGGCCGACGCCGAGATCGAGGCCAGCTCCTTCCGCACGATCTGGCGGGTCCTGCGCGCCCTGGCGGCGCACGACGCGCGGGTGGTCGGCCGGATCACCGAACTGCGCACCAGCCGCTCCCAGGGCACAGCACACACCACCACAACCAAGCCGGCCGAGGGCGAGGCCTCCGAGGCCGGGGAGGGCGAGCAGCCCGCAGCGCCGGAGTCGCCGATCGCGTGGCTGCGGATCAACGCGAAGCACCACGCGAACGCCATCCTCCAGGCGGTGAAGCTGCGGGCGTTCAACCCTCGGGCCGTCGAGTGGCAGCGGATGCACGCCGTCGCGGCGGTCTTCCACCTCCAGCACGGCCACCTCGACCCCACCGACAAGGCGAAGCACGCCGAGCTGATCTCCTGGCTCACCCGCCAACGCCACCTCCACGGACAGGGCCTGCTCGATGCCGCCCGCGTCAGCGAGCTGGACGCGCTCGGCATGATCTGGTCGAAGAACGCCAACGCCTGGGAACGCGGCTACGCCTACGCCGCCGCGTTCCACCACCAGCACGGCCACCTCGCGATCCCCGCCACCGCGAAGCTGGACGACTACGCGGTGGGCGCGTGGATGCGCCGACAGCGCAAGGCCGCTGGCCTCACCGCCGTCCAGGCCGCCAAGCTCGACGCCCTGGATGAGCTGTGGCGCCTGGAGCCGGACTGGAATCGCTCCTACCGCCGTCTGCTCGCCTACCTCGCTGCCGGTGGAACCCTGGACGGCCCGGCGAACCGCACCGGAGGCGAGGCGGACCCGGCGTTCCGGCCCGGCACGTGGCTGCGCAAGCAGGACAAGGCCCGCACCGACGGCAAGCTGACCGACCACCAGGCCGCTCTCATGGACGCGCTCCACCGGCACGCCGAGACCGTCACCGGCTGACCCGCATCGACCACGTCCAGGATGACGACCAGGACAAGCCCGATGAGCCGAACGCCACCAGCAGGACGTCGCCGCCTGCGCCCGCGAGGCCGCCAACCGGGCCCGCCAGACCACCGACGCCACCCACCGCCGCCTCGCGGGCACCGCCGCCAGCACCAATGCACGTATTCCGCGCGCCGGAGGAGGCACGGCTCCTCGGCGGGCGGGTGCTACCAGTTGGCCCAGGGGAGGTTCCAGCCGCCGAGGCCGTTGTCGGGGGCGACGGTCTTCTCCTTGGTGTTCACGACCGTGACGACGTCGCCGATCAGCGAGCTGTTGAAGAACGACCCTGCGGGGGAGGTGTCGCTGCCGCCCTCCACGTCCTTGAGCGAGACGCAGCCGTGGCTGGTGTTGGCCTTGCCGAACGGGTCGCCCTTGTACCAGTAGTTGCCGTGGAGGTAGGTGCCGGACGTGGTCAGCCGCATCGCGTGCGGGGCGGCGGGGATGTCGTACTCGTTGCCCATGCCGACGGTCTGGGAGTTCATGTGGGTGACCGGCTCCTTGGACATGATGACCATGGTGCCGCCCCAGGAGGGGTGCTCGTCGTCGCCGAGGGTGGCGGGCACGGTGGTGGACTTGCCGTCCCGCACGATCGTCAGCTGGTGCGTGGCGGCGTCCGCGGTCGAGACCTGGGAGCGGCCGATGGTGAAGGGTTCGTTCTTGTCGATGTCGCCCCACACGCCGGGGGCGACTTCGACGTTCTTCAGCCGATAGTGGATGGTGACCTTGGTGTTCGGCTTCCAGGGCTCGGCCGGGCGGAAGTCGATCCGGTTGTCGCCGAACCAGTGGCCCTTTACCTCGGTGCCGTTGTCGGTCTCGAAGGTGATGGCCTTCGCGACGGCGTCCTTGTTCACGACCTTGGTGCTGAAGTCCACCTTGACGATCATGCCCACGCCGTAGGTCTGGCCGTCGGCGATGTTGTCGTTGGTCGACACCTGCTTGCCGGGCAAGGCGGTGGTAAAGGCGCTGGTGGCCGCGGCGACCAGACCGTCGGCGTCCGTCGCCTGGGCGTTCACCGTGTACGCGGTGCCGGGGGCGAGTGCGGCGGCGGGCTTCCAGCCGGTGCCGTCCGGGGTGATCGAGCCCTGGACGGGCTTGCCGTCCTTGTCGGTCACGTCGACGGCGGTGAGCTTGCCGTGGGAGACGGACACCCGGAGCGCGGTCGGTGCGACTCCCCGGGCCCCGTCCTTCGGCTCCACGTCCAGCACGGCGGTCGACGTCCTCGGCGCGGCCGTGGCCGCCGTCCCGCCGGGGGCGCCGGGCGTGGTGGCGGGGATGGCGGAGGTGACGGGGCCGGCGGCGTCAGCGCCCTTGTCCTGGCCGTCGCCGTCGCCGCAGGCCGCGGACATCAGCAGGACCCCGCCCACCGCCAGTGCCACCGCACCGCGGTGGAATCGGTCGTTGGTGCGTATCGCGGCCCGGGCCGCCCGAACAGTGCTCACAGTTGCTCCCTCTCGGTGTTCGCCGTCAGCTTGGGCGCCGGTTCGTCCCAGCCGCAACGGTGGGCCGGCGATCTGGGACGCGGGGACGCCTCTACCCGGTTTGAGCTGGGAAGACGTAACCTTCCTGGGACGCGCCGGCAGGGGCTGGGATGGCGCGGCCGGTGCCGGCGGCGACCTCGGGGGAACCGTGAGACGGTCTGCGGCGTGCTTGTCTGCCGGAGCTCACGTCGGGTCGGCGTCCCGGCGATCCGGTTGCCGGCGATCCGGTTGCCGGCGACGGACCGGATCACCGCGGCGGTAGCTCCGAGGGGGTTCGCGAGCGGGTGGAGGAATCAGTGTTGGAGGGGACCGGGGAGTTGAGGGAGGCACAGGAGATCGCACGGCTGCTCCAGGAACTGAAGAGCCGTTCGGGTCTCAGTTACGGCGCGCTGGCGAAGCGGCTGCACGTGAGCACGTCGGCGTTGCACCGCTACTGCACCGGCGACGTGATGCCGGTGGAATTCGATCCGCTGGAGCGCCTCGCGCGGTTGTGCCGGGCGACACCGGAGGAGCGCACCGAGCTCTACCGGCTGTGGGTCGTCGCCCACACGTCGCGGGGGAACCGGCAGGCGTCCGTACCCGCCCCCGCGCCGAAGGCCCCGCCAGCGGTTCCGGTGACGGCACCGGAAACGGAAGCGGCACTGGAAACGGCACCGGAAACGGTTCCGGTTCCCGAACCGGAAACGAAAGCGCGACCGGCCGGGGAAGGCGTCGTGGAGGTCGGGACGGCCGCCCGTGCGCGTACCCCCGCCGTGTCGCCGCACCGGCGAGTGCGCCGGGGCGTACTCGCCGCCGTGACGGCTGCTGCGGTGCTCGCCGCCCTCGGGGCCGTCGCCACCGGTCTGAAGACCCGCACGGGCGGTGACCCCACGTCCGCTCCGGCCCCGGCGGCGGACGCCGGATCCCCGGCCCCGCTCCCGACTCCCGGCGCCGCGCCGGTCGCCGCCGACGTGACCCCGTCGGGGCCGACCGGCGCCGCGGACCGGGGTGCGAGTGCCCCGATCACCGTCACGGTCCGCCCGCACCGGGACGCCGAGTGCGACAGGTACGTGATCGACCGCCCGCCGTCGGAAGTCCCCCCGCCGCCCGCGGTGGTGGACGCCCCCGCCTGGGCCGCCAAGGTCGGCGCGGTCCCCGGCACCTACCAGTCGATCGAGCTCACCGTGCAGGGCACCGGCAGCGACACCGTCGTGCTGACCGCGCTCAACGTCCGCATCGCCCGGATCGCGGCCCCGCTGGCCTGGAACGCCTACTCCATGTTCGATGGCTGCGGCGGCGGAATGGCCGTCCACTCCTTCGACCTCGACCTGGACGCGGCCCGCCCCCGTCCGGTCGTGACCGACGGCAGCACCGGCCTGCCGCTCAAGGTGAGCGAGCGGGACCCGGAGGTCATCGAGGTCACCGCCCAGACCACCTCCCACGACGTCAGCTGGTACCTGGAACTGGAGTGGTCCAGCGGCAACCGCAAGGGCACGCTGACTATCGGCCCCGGCGCGGGCACGTCCTTCCGCACCAGCGCGATCAAGGGCCGGCCGCTGTACAGGTACCCGACCGGCGGGAAGGCCTGGGAACCGAGCCCATTCCAGCAGTGACGGGACGTCCTCCGCCGACCGGTCGGCGGAGGACGTCCACCCGCGCCTGCCGGGCGTCCGGGCGTCGGCGTCGGGGGCAGGCGGGAGCACATCGGACGCCTCACGCTGTGTTCGAGCCCCGCATGAGGCGGTCCGCGGTCTGTGGGCGGACCGTCCGCACACGCCCGGTGCGTGGGCTTCATCCACACCGGTCCGTCACATCGGTCCGTGACCGGTGCCCGGGTCACCGACGCGATCTTGTGCGCGGACGGGCCGGTGAAGACCCTGGTCGAGTTCTGTCTCGCGATCGAGCCCCGGCGCGGGCACGGCGCTCTATACGCCGCCTTGGACCGGGGCTGGCTGGAGCCGGCCAGGGTGCGTCGCGCGCTGGCCTCGCTGCCGCTGCCGAAGGCGGCCGACGGCCGGGTCGTGCTGGCTGTGGACGTGAGCAACTGGGCCCTGGGGCCGGCCCTCGCACGCCAGGAGTCCGAGACGAGGTGTCCCCGCGTCAGGTGCCCTGGAGCAGCACCTTCTCGAGGGACGCGAGGGCCGAGTGGAGCTCTTCGCGGGTGATGGTCAGCGGGGGAGCCAGGCGGATCGTGGAGCCATGGGTGTCCTTCACCAGGACGCCTTCGCGCAGCAGGCGTTCGCTGATCTCTCGGCCGGTGCCGATCGCCGGGTCGATGTCCACTCCCGCCCACAGTCCGCGCGATCGGTAGGCCGTGATGCCCCTGCCGGTCAGTGCGGACAACCCGGCGTCGAGGGCCTCGCCCAGCTCCGACGCCCGGCGCTGGAATTCTCCGGTCGCCAGCAGGTCGACGACGGCCGAGGCGACGGCTGCCGACAGCGGGTTGCCACCGAACGTGGAGCCGTGCTCGCCGGGGCCCAGGACTCCGAGCACCTCGCGACGGGCGACCACGGCGGAGACCGGGACGATGCCGCCGCCCAGCGCCTTGCCGAGCAGCAGTACGTCCGGCAGCACGGATTCGTGCTCGACGGCCAGGGTCCTGCCGGTGCGGCCGAGTCCCGACTGGATCTCGTCCGCGATGAACAGGCACCCTGCCTGCCTGGTGAGTTCACGCACCCGGGTCAGGTAGCCGTCGTCGGGGATGACGACACCGGCCTCGCCTTGGATCGGCTCGATCAGGACGCCCGCCGTGGTCTCGTCGATCGCCGCCTCCAGCGCGGCGAGGTCGTTGTAGGGCACGGTCCGGAAGCCCGGGGTGAACGGACCGAAGCCGTCGCGGGCGGCGGGGTCGCCGGAGAAGCTCACGATGGTGGTCGTCCGGCCGTGGAAGTTGCCGTCCGCCACCACGATCGTCGCCTGGTCGGACGGGACGCCCTTCACACGGTACGCCCACTTGCGGGCGACCTTGATGGCGCTCTCCACCGCCTCGGCGCCGGTGTTCATCGGAAGCACCATGTCGAGTCCAGTCAACTCGGCCAGTCCCTCCGCGAATTCGGCGAGGCGGTCGTTGTGGAAAGCGCGCGAGGTCAGCGTCAGCCGGTCGAGCTGGCGGTGGGCGGCCTCGATCAGCTTCGGATGCCGGTGGCCGAAGTTGAGGGCGGAGTAGCCCGCGAGCATGTCGAGGTAGCGACGTCCCTCGACGTCCTCGACCCAGGTGCCCTCCGCCCGGGCAACCACTACCGGCAGCGGATGGTAGTTGTGCGCTAGCACTGGCCCTTCGGCGCGGATCAGCTCTGCCGAGGAGCGTGCGGATCGGGTGGGAACGGTCATGACCTGATCTCCTGAGTGCAGCACTTGATGCCCCCGCCGGCCTTGCGGAACTCCGACAGGTCGACGGGGACGGGACGGTAGCCGCGCCGGCTCACCTGCTCGATGAGGCCGTCCGCCTGCGGCGCGATGAAGACATGGCGGCCGTCGCTGACGGAGTTGAGGCCGAACGCCATGGCGTCGTCCCGGCTCGCGATCACGGCGTCCGGGAAGAGACGCTCGAGAACGGCGCGGCTCCCCGGCGAGAAGGCCGGAGGCCAGTAGGCGATGTTCTCGTCATCCAGCGCGAAGAGCGCGGTGTCCAGGTGGTAGAAGTGCGGGTCGATCAGGTGCAGGCCGATCACCGGCACACCGAAGAGCTCCTGTGCCTCCCGATGCGCGCCGGGGGTGGTGCGGAAGCCCGTACCGGCCAGGACGAAGCCTCCTACTGGCACCAGGTCGCCCTCACCCTCGCACACCTCTTCGGGTTCGTGGACGTCGAATCCGGCCGCCTTGAACCACCCCGCGTACCGGGCCGCCTCCGGTTGGCGCTGCGGCGCATGGAAGCGCGCGCCGAGGACCCGACCACCCAGGACTAGTGCGGAGTTGGCGGCGAAGACCATGTCCGGCAGCTCCGCGGCCGGCTCGACCGTCTCCATGGTGTGCCCGTGCGCGCGGTAGGCCCGGACCAGCGTCTCCCACTGCACACGCGCGAGCACGGTGTCGACGGGTGCGCCGTCACGCATCCAGGGGTTGATGGCGTACTTCACGTCGAAGAAGCGCGGCTCGCAGACCAGAAAGCGCCGAGGTCGCGCCACACGGATAGGGGGCATGCAGAAGGTTCTCCGCTTCCGGGGAGGGCATGAGGGATGCCCTCAACGCTAGGAGGCGGGACGACGGGCCACAAGCGCCATCGGCTGCGCGTCGGCGCAGCGGTGCTGCGTCATTTCCCCGTTCAGCGGTGATGTGCTGCGTTCCCGGACGCGGGCCTGCCCGCGCCCGCCTCGGAGCCCATGGTCTGCAGGTGCGAGAGGACCAGGTGGCTGATGGTCTTGCGGACGAACGGCTCGGCCCGGATCCGCTCCAGCACCTCCTCGAAGTGCTGCACGTCAGCCGCCCTGACGTGGAGCAGCGCGTCGGCGCCGCCGGTCACGGTCATGGCCGCCACGATCTCGGGATAGTTGCGCACCACCTCGCCCATCCGCCGCGGCGGCGCTGCACTGTCGCAGTACACCTCCACGAAGGCCTCCGTCCGCCAACCCAGAGCGGAGGGCCGGACCGTGGCGGTGAATCCGGTGATCACGCCATTCGCGCACAGCCGGTCGACCCTCCGTTTGACGGCTGTTCCCGACAGCCCGATGGTCGCGCCGATCTCGTTGAAGCTCGCCCGCGCGTTCTCCATCAGCGCCGCCACGATCTTGCGGTCCAGTTCGTCGAACGGTGCGGCTCTGGTGCTCATCGGGGTGCCCTTCATGGCCAGGTGCTGTCGTGAGCGGCCCGCGGGGCCGCTCCGGCCGGTAGCGTACGCGCACAGTGGCCGCCGGCCGTCAGCCAGCTCGTGCGGTGTCCACTGTCATGCGGCAACTTCGCCCAGGCCCGGGAGGCCGAAGGTCGCGGGCCGCTGTGGCTGCCCGTGCCCACCGACAACGAGCGCAAGCAGCACCAGCGCGGCAGACCCGGCGACCCGTGGTGGGATGTCCGCCTGCTACGAGAAGTTCTGCCCGCCGTGGAAGCGCTGAGGGCCGGCCCCGTTGGGTCGGCCCTCAGCTGTTCGTCGTCTGTCAGTGCTTGTTGCGCAGCGAGCCGATGATGACGCCGTCTTCGCTGCGGCGCCTAGCGGTCCAGCCGTCGGCGGCGGTATGGGCGGCGGCCACGGCCGCGCCGGAGGGGGTCCGGTAGGGCTGTCCGTCGAACTGCAGCCAGCCGTTGGGCAGGACCGTGGCGAGGTGCTTCAGCGTTCAATCCGCGCAAGGGGTCCGAGCCGCCTGGTGACTCGGCCGTGCCGCCCTGAGCCAGTGCTCCTGCAGAGTGCGGACAGTCTCAGCGATCGCGGGGCGCTGGGCTGCCGTGGTGCGCCACATCGCGTAGAGCCGCCGTACCGGCGTCGGGTCGAGCGCGACCTCCACCACCCCGGCAGGCAGCGGGCCGCGCCCCAGGCGTGGGATGAGGCAGATACCGAGACCGGCGGCAACGAGCGCCACCAAGGTCGGATTCTCGTCTGCCTGGTGAACGATCTCCGGCTCGTGTCCGGCCGTCCGCAGGGTCCGCACCAGCCATTCGTGACACACCCGGCCCGGCGGCTGGCACACCCACCGCTCACCGCCGAGGTCCTCGCGCCGCACCGAATCCTGTCCTGCGAACGGATGCCCTTGTGGCACCAGCAGCGTGCACTGGTCCTCCCCGATCACCGCCTGCTCCACCCCCGGCGGCAGCGGCAGCGGCGCGATGTCCCAGTCATGAACCACGCTCATGTCGACTGCCCCCTTGGCGACCATGCCGACAGACAGATGCGGGTCAACCTCGCTGAGCCGCGCATCCAACGCCGGATGCCGCACAGCCAGGTCAGCGAGGACCCCGGGTAGCAGCCCGCGCGCCGCCGACGCGAAGGCGGCGATGGTGAGCCGCCCAGCCGGTTTCCCGCGCCGCTGCTCCAACTCGGTCTCCGCGCGCTCCACGATGGCCAGCAACTCCCCTGCGGCGGCGACGAGCTGATGCGCCTCGGGGGACAGCCGGACGCCGCGCCCCTCACGCTCGAGGAGCACGGTCCTGGTCTCCCGCTCCAGCTTGGCGATCTGCTGGGACACCGCGGACGGCGTGAAGCCCAGGGCGGAGGCAGCGGCGCCGACACTGCCGTGCACGGAGACTGCGTGCAGAGCGCGCAGCCGCTGAAGGTCAAGCATGAGAGCCTCCCGCCACGAGCCGAGCGACAGATTAGCGTCGCTTCATCCAATCATGCAGCAATCATCGCTGGTGCTTCATGGTCCCCCGATGTGATTCTCGGCCCATGCGTCCTGCACACCTGGCTCTCGCCGTCCTTGTCGCCGCCGTATGGGGCGTCAACTTCACCGTCATCGAGATCGGCCTCGGCCACTTCCCGCCCCTGCTCTTCTCCGCCCTGCGCTTCGTCGCCGCCGCGTTTCCTGCGGTGTTCCTAGTCGGCCGCCCCAGGGTCGCGTGGAAGTGGATCGTGGCCGTGGGGTTGATCCTGGGCGTGGCCAAGTTCGGGCTGCTGTTCGTGGCAATGGACACCGGGATGCCGGCCGGCCTGTCCTCATTGGTCCTCCAGATACAGGCGGTTTTCACGGCCGTGATCGCCTTTGCCGTCCTGGGGGAACGCCCCTCGCGGCTGGGCGCGCTGGGCATGGCGGTTGCCCTGGCCGGGATCGCCGTTGCGGCGGTGGACGAGGGCACATCGGGCCCGCTCGGGGCGTTCGCCTTGTGCATCGCAGCCGCTGCCTGCTGGGGCGCCTCCAACGTCCTGACCCGCAAGGCGGCCCCGCCGGACGCGCTGAACTTCATGATCTGGGTGAGCACGGTCCCGGTACTTCCGCTGCTGGCCTTGTCCCTTTTGCTTGAGGGCCCATCGCGCGACCTGGTGGCGCTGCGCACCCTCGACTGGCAGGGCGCGGGCACAGTCCTCTACGTCGCCTGGATCACGACCGTCTTCGGCTTCGGCGCCTGGGGCTGGCTGCTGCGCCGCCACGCAGCATCCACAGTGGCCCCCTTCTCCCTCCTCGTTCCGGTCTTCGGGATGTCGTCAGCGGCCGTTTTCCTGGGCGAACCGGTGAGCGGGCTGCGCTGGTGCGCGGCGGTTCTACTGGTCGCCGGCGTGGCCCTGACCTCACTCGCTCCCCGGCGCCCGACACCCGTGACCCACCCCGAGGACGTCCCGGCAGCGAAGGCGGCAGTTGGCCGATCGTGAGGGACGGAGGGCGGAACCGAATCCGTCGAAGCGAGGATCGAAAGCGAGGGACATTACCCGCCCTGCAGAACCCCATAGGCGAGCCATGAGACTCCGCAAGGCGCAGGCTACCCCTCCCCAAAAAGACAAGGTGTACGCCACCGGTCATCTGGTGGAAGGTCGCCAGATGACCTCGCGCTCGTCCGAGACGGGTGCGGCCTGCGCGGAGCGGCGGTGCCGGGAGATGCTTCGGGCCAGCGGGGAGCGATGCACCGGCCCCCGAATCCAAGTGCTGGGGGCACTGTCCGACCACGCGGGACACCTGAGCGCAGGCGAGATCCACCGGCTCCTGGTCGAGGCCGGCGGCACGCTGAACATCTCCACGGTCTACCGCACGGTGGAGAGGCTGACGGAGCTCGGCATGGTGCATGCCGTACCGGGGCGGGGAGGCAACCTACGGCCTGGCGGGCGACCACCAGCATGCGGTGTGCAGCAGCTGCGGCGCTGTGGAGGAGATCCCCGTCGCCCAGCTGGTCCAGGCCGTCTCGACGGCTCTGCGGGCCACCGCGTTCCGGCTGGAGTCGCTCGTCCTCAGCGGGCTGTGCTCCGCCTGTCAGCAAGCATGAGCCCGGTGCCGGCTCCGCAAGCAAGGGCGTGGCGCGGAAAGCCGGCGTGGTGCGGGGCCGGCCGGTGTCCCGGCGGGCGCCGGTTGGGAAGACGATCGTCAGGAAGGGAGGCGCGCCCGCTCGGGATTGCTTCCGATCGGCTGACGGGCCGACCCCGCGTCAGACATCCTTCTGCACCACGATAGCTATTGCAAGTAGTACGCAATAGTGTGTTCCCGGCACGATCATCTACGACGAGAGGGGCCGTGTCCTGATGGGCACCTACACGCTGCCGGACCTGCCGTACGACTACTCCGCGCTCGAGCGCGCCATGTCCGCGGAGATTCTCGAGCTGCACCACTCCAAGCACCACGCCGCCTACGTCAAGGGCGCCAACGACACCATCGAGCAGCTCGCCGAGGCCCGCGACAAGGACCAGCTCGGCGGCCTGGTCGGCCTGCAGAAGACCCTCGCCTTCCACCTGTCCGGCCACGTCCTGCACTCGCTGTTCTGGCAGAACCTCTCCCCAGAAGGCGGCGACCGCCCCGACGGTGCCCTCGCCGACGGCATCACCGAGCACTTCGGCTCCTTCGAAGCCTTCAAGAAGCAGCTCACCGCCGCCACCGTCGGCGTCCAGGGCTCCGGTTGGGGCATCCTCTCCTGGGAACCGCTCGGCCAGCGGCTGATCGTCGAGCAGGTCTACGACCACCACGGCAACGTCGGCCAGGGCACGACCCCGCTGCTGGCCTTCGACGCCTGGGAGCACGCCTACTACCTGCAGTACCGCAACGTCCGCCCCGACTACGTCACCCGCCTCTGGGACGTCGTCAACTGGGACGACGTCGCGACCCGCTTCGCAGCCGCCAAGGCCAGCTGAAGAACCACCTGACCGTCGGGCTGGGCTGCCGCGCGGCAGCCCAGCCCGATGTGCTCTGAGTACGCCGGCGAGCCTCGTGCACCACACCTGTTGCGCCCGCTATGGTCGTCCTGACCGCTTCTGAGCTGCGTGAACTCGAACCGCACGCTCACGGTGCCCCGGAGAATTTGTGGCGACTTCGACTGCAGTGGTGAGGACATTGAGCGGGATTGGGTGCAGCGCATTGGCTGTTGGAGCTCGGTGACTCGGGTGCTGCTCACCAACGAGCAGCGGATCACCTACGGGCTGCCGCCGGCGGAGGGCAAGGCCGGTGATCGGCGCTGGCCGGCCTTCGCCGCGAAGTACGGCTTCGACCCCGCCCGTCCGGTGCAATGGGAGGTCGAGGCGCTGGAGCGCGACGAGCTGCACGCCCTGCTGATGGCGGCCGTCGAGCCGTACGTCGACCGCGAGGCCCTGGCGGAGGTGCTCGCCGACGAGCAGCGGGATCGTGTCCTGCCTCAGGCGGTCGGGGAACGAATCGCCGAGGGCGTGCGCTAGAAGTGCATGCGGTCGCGGCCGCCGCATCGGCGATTGACGAGCCTGTCACTATGGTCAGTGTGGCGACGATACTGGCGTTTCACGCCCATCCGGATGATGAGGTCCTGCTCACTGGCGGCACCTTGGCGCGATTGGCCGCAGAGGGCAACCGTGTGGTCATAGTCGTGGCCTGCGACGGGGTCATGGGCGAGGCGACGGGCAGTGAAGGTTGCGCGCGCCTGGACGAACTGAGGGCCAGCGCAGCGGTGTTGGGTGTCGCTCGCGTGGCGCATCTGGGGTACGCCAACAGCGGTCACGGCCCGCTGCTGTTTCCGGACCCGACAGACCGCGTGCGCTTTGCCCGCGCGGACATCGACTCGGCCGCGTCAAAGCTTGCTGAGTTGCTCCGCGAGGAGCAGGCGGATGTCCTGCTCAGCTACGACGCCCAGGGCGGCTACGGACACCGCGACCACGTGAAGGTCCACGAGGTAGGCGCCCGAGCCGCTCAACTGGCTGCCACCCCCCGCGTGCTGGAAGCCACACTCCCGCGAGAGCCCGTATACCAAGCGTTCCGATTGCTGCGTTTCCTCCGGCTCCCGATCCGCTACGACCCGCAGGTCATACGCGCCAGCTACAGCCCCCGCTCGGCAATCACCCACCGAGTCGACGTCCGCCGCTTCGCCCCGCAAAAACGTGCCGCTCTTGCTGCTCACCGATCGCAGGTTTACGGCAAGGGCCGGGCGGCACCGATATTCCGTCTTCTGGTCCGGCTGCCATCACCAATATTCGGGCTCCTTCTCGGACGGGAGTGGTTCGTCGATCCCACTGCGGCACCCGGGACGAAGACGTGCGGCGACATCCTTGGCGACCCGCAGTATCAGAACCGTCTCGATGGAGCAGCCAAGCCCGTCTCTCCGAGATCTTCCGGGACTGCCAGCCCTGGCTGAACGTCTAGAGTTGGCGTCACTTTGCAGCGCCAGTTCCGGACCGTATCGAGTGGCAGCGTCATAGCTGCACCCAGATTCTCCGAGACAGGACGGATCGCCTGCGCGCATCGGAGGAGGGAGTCCAACGTCAGTGTGTGAAGACAGAGTTGGAATCCCTCGCTACCGCACTCTACGTCAAGATCGATGACCTGCTGAAGGAAGCACCGCAGCTCGCCCCTTGCCGGCCTGTGGTGGGCATCGCGCCGCGGCTCAGCGACGCGGAACTGGTGACCATGGCAATGATGCAGGCGATGCTCGGCTTCACCTCCGAGGCCCGCTGGCTGCGGCACGCATCCGCCGCGTCACCCGCACACTGGCCCGAGACACCACACTGTGGAGCGACGACGTGTGGGTGCCGGTGGTGTGTATCGATAACAAGTGGATCTCCTCGATAGCATCCGTTCACGGGTGATCCACACAGCGTTGGTCGTGTGGTTTTCGTAGGGGGGAAAGTCATGCGATTCAGCCTGCTCGGCCCGCTCGTGGTCCGTGAGGGCGATCGGGTGGTGCAGCTCAGTGGCGCCAAGAGCCGGGCGTTGCTGGCTGCGCTGCTGTTCCGGGCCAACCGGGTGGTGTCGCTGGGCAGTCTGCAGGGCGCCTTGTGGGGTGAGGAGCCGCCGGCGACGGCGGTCTCCTCGTTGCACAACCACGTCGCGGGGCTGCGGAGACGGCTGAGCGATCACGGGGGCTCACGGCTGTCCTCGACCCCGCACGGTCTGGTTCTGCGTGTGGCCGACGGGGAGTTGGACGTCCAGGAGTTCACCGAGTTGCTCGGCCGTGCCCGCGAAGCCCGCGCGAACCCTGACTGGCCGGAGGTCAGTGGGTTCACCGCTGCCGCGCTTGCGCTCTGGCGTGACCAGCCATTGTCGGACCTTCCGGACCTGCACACGCTGGAAGCCGAGGTCCGTCACCTGAGTCAGGCGCACCTACAGGCACTCGAATGGCACTTCGAGGCCGAACTGCACCTGGGGCGGCACACCGAGGTCACCCCTGAGCTCAGCCGGTGGGCCACTCGGCACCCCCTGCACGAGCCACTGCACGTCCAACTGGTCACCGCGCTTTACCGTAGCGGACGCCAGGCCGAGGCACTTGAAGCATTCGAGACCACTCGGGCGACGCTGGCCGACGAACTCGGCATCGATCCGGGGCCGGCCCTGCTCGCCGTCCACCGGCAGGTGCTCACCGGCGATCCGGCCCTCCTGCAGCAGCTGTCCGCGGCCCCGGCCGTTTCCATGCGCACTATCGCGCCCGTCGCGCGCACCACCGCGCAGGACACCACCGGACCTGTGACGGGAAGCATCGACCGGGCAGGTCCAGCCGGTCCCGACCCGGCCGCCGTACCCGCCCAACTACCCGCGGATGCCGCGTTCTTCACCGGCCGCCAGGAGGAACTGCATGAGCTGTGCCGACTGCTCGATCGTGCGGCGGACGGCGACGGCCCGCAGGCGGTGACCGTCACGGGCATGGGCGGGGTCGGCAAGAGCGCCCTCGCCGTCCATGCCGCCCACCTGGTGTGCGACAGGTTCCCCGACGGGCAACTCCACCTCGACCTACGCGGCTTCGGCGCCGGCACCCCGCGCTCGACTCACGAGGTGCTCGCCACCGTCCTGGCCGACCTGAACCCGGCAGCGTCCGGCGCGAGCGTGCAGCCGCTGCCTGACCACACCGACGACCGCGCCGCGCTCCTGCGCACGGTGCTCGCCAGCCGGCGCGTGCTGTTGCTCCTCGACAACGCCCGCGACAGCGATCAGGTGCTCCCGCTGCTGCCGGGCTCGGGCGCCAGTGCCGTGATCGTCACCAGCCGCACCACCCTCACGGACCTGCCCGCCGCCCACCACATACCGCTCGCCCCCATGGACACTGAGGAGCAGCGCGCGCTGCTGTCCGCCATGTGCGGCTGTGACCGCGTGCAGCGGGATCTCGACGGCGCCTTGCGCATCCTGGCTGCCTGCGCGGGCCTGCCGCTGGCCCTGCGGATCGCCGGAGCCCGCCTCGCCGCCCGCCCCGCCTGGTCGCTGGCCACCCTCGCCGACCGCCTCGGCACCGGCGGCCCGGGACGTCTGGAGGCGCTGAGCGCGGGCCGGTTGGAGGTGCGGGCCACCTTCGCCTCCAGCTACCTCGCGCTGCGCGACAGCGACGAGCAGGCGGAGCGCGAAACCGCCCGCGCCTTCCGCCTGCTGGGCCTGTGCCCGCAATACGAGATCGGCCCCGCCAGCGCCGCCGCCCTGTTGGACCGAACCCCCGCCGAGGCAGAAGACCTGCTGGAACGCCTCGTCGACGCCCACCTGCTGCAAACCCCAGCCCCGCTGCGCTACCGCCTCCACGACCTGCTCGCCGAGTACGCCGCCGAGAGCGCCCACACCGATGAGCCCGCCCAGACACGCGAGGAGGCCCCGCTGCGCCTGGGCATCTGGTACGCGCTCGCCCTGGAGAGCGTCCGCGACGCGATGCGCGACTGCGGCCAGACACCACCCCGCCTAGACCAGGCACCACCCGCTTCCCTGCCGGTCTTCATCGACGAGGCCGAGGCCCTCGCCTGGTGCCGCCAGGAACTACCCAACATCGGCGAGGCCATCCGGCAGGCCGGCCAAGGCCCCCGGCCCGACCTCGCCTGGCGCTTGGCCGTCTGGCTCTTCGGCTACATGCGCACCTACTGGTGGACCGGCCAGTGGGAAGAACACCTCAACCACGCGCTGCGCATCACCGAGCAGCACGACGACCGCCTCGGCCGCACCTGGGTCCTGCGCACCCTGGGCGTTTGCCACGGCATGGCCCGCCGCCTTGACAAATCGATCCAGGCCCTCCAGGAGGCCCTCGCACTCACCGATTCCGAGGACCCGGAGAACAGCGTCTGGGTTCGCTCGAACCTCTCGATCGCCTACAGCCTCGACGGCCAACCTGACCGGGCCCTCGCCCACGCCCGCGCGGCCCTCGACCACCACCGGCGAACCAGCGGCAGCCGCCAACCAGCCGCCTTCTTGATCAGCGGGCTGGCCGACGCCCTCCGGGAGGCCGGCCACCACGCGGACGCGGAAGCCCACTACCGCGAGGCCCTCGCCCTGTGGCGCGAGCGCGACGACACCAACAGCATCGCCATCACGCTCTCCAACCTCGGCGACGTCCTGCGTGCCCTCGGCCGACGCGACGAGGCCTTCACCACGCTCGACGAATCCGTCGACCTCTTCGAGCGGATCGGCAACGTCGCCTACCTGGCCGACACCCTCATCATCATGGCCCGCACCCACGTCCACTTCACCGAGTGGCCGCAAGCCCGCGCCCGCGTCCGCCAAGCCATCGACCTCGCCGACCGCCACCACCTCGGCCAGTGGCTCACCGAGGCCCACGACATCCTCGCCACCATCGAGAAGGTCGGCTCCGGAGACTTCTGAGAGAGATGGAGAAGCGGCGGCCCGCGGTGCCGTCAGAGGCCTGGCCCCTGACGGCACCGCGGGCCGGGTACAGCGTCAGTTGATGGCGACGCCGGTGGCGACCTGGCTGAGGGGCTGCCAGCCGCCGTTGCCGTCGCCGCCGTTCCAGAGGTAGACGGTGGCGGCGTGGGTGGTGGGGTCGGTGAGGATGTAGTCGGCGTGGCCGTCGCCGTTGTCGTCGGGCTTGCTCAGGCTGCGGCGGGCCAGCGCCCACCGCTGGCGGGCCGGGGTCTCGTCCTGGTAGTCGAACTCCGTTACGGCGGGCAGCCGGATAGCCGCCCAGTCGTAGATGCGCGGCCCCTTGGCGCCATCGCCACATGAGATCCGCTCCCAGGCCTCGGCCGGGGCCTGGGCAAACAGCCAGTCGATGCGTGGACAGCCCACGCTGAATTGGGACTTGGGCACTGCCAGGACGTAGCCGACGCCGGACTGTTCCAACAGCCGACGGAAGCGTCCCTCCTGTCCGTAGGCCGAGTCCGCGGTGACCCAGGCGATGGGCAGCGGGGAGGCGAGTGCCCGCAACACCAGGGCCTTGGCGAGGCCGCCCTTGGTGCGGAAGTCCCGATCGTCGGGGATCTTCGCGGCGCGGCAGCGCTCCCGGTCCTCGGTCCAGGACTTGGGTAGATAAAGGTCCCGGTCCACCAGGGCGCGACCACGGGCGGAGGCGTAGGCGGCGAAGACCCCGATTTGGCAGTTCTCGGTGCGGCCGGCGGTGCCGGAGTACTGGCGCTGCACGCCTGCGGAGGTGGTGCCCTTCTTCACGAAGCCGGTGTCGTCGATGATCAGGACTCCGCTGTCCTCCCCGAGTCGTTCGGCGACGTAGTGCTGGAGCTCGTCGCGGATCTCGTCCGCGTCCCAGCGGGAGCCGGCGAGCAGGTGCTGCAGGCCGCCAGGGGTGGCGTGACCTGCGTATTCGGCCAGCTGCCAGCCGTTCTTGCGGCCCACCGGACCAAGCAGGCCGCGAACGTAATCGCGCATCCGGCGGCGCGGCTCCACGCGGCTGAATCGGTGGCCGACACGGAGGAAGGGGTCTTCGAGTTCGTGGTCCCAGGTCTCGGCTTCAGGCTCGTTGATCACGACGAGAGGCTGCCCCGCCGCTGCCACTATCAACGCCGGCTGCACACGATCGAGGGGCGGTCCCATGAAGACCGCCCCTGATGGAGCACCAGCCCACTACACTCCACCGCGCAGCCCTCTGAACAGGCAAAACGTCGAAGTCCTGCTGGAGTATTAGTACTCCAGCTGTAGATTGTGATCTTGCTGGTCCGGTCCGGTGTGGATACGGGTGCGGCCACCGTTGATCATCGTGAGTTGTGTGGACTGACGATGAGACGGTGACCGCAGGTCACAGCATAGATCCAGCCGTTGGCGGGATGCGTTCGAGGTGGCCATGGGCCGTATCGCGGGCCGCTTCGCCCGGGTCGAACCCCGGCTGCGCGCCGGGCGGTTGGTGCTGGGCCTGCTGTCGGACCTGCCGCGCAAGAACCGCTGGACGATCGCGGAGTGGGCCGGGGAATCCGCGCCGCATGCAGCATCTGCCATGCAGGGCGTCTTGGGACGCCGATGCGGTGCGTGACGATGTGCGCGAGTACGTCGTGGAGCATCTCCACGACGAGGAGGCGGTCCTGGTCGTGGACGAGACCGGCGACGTGAAGAAGGGCACCCGCACCGTAGGGCTCCAGCGCAATTACACCGGAACCGCTGGCCGGATCGAGAACTCCCAGGTCGCCCTAGCTGGGAAGGGGCTGGCCGGACTCGATGAACACCAGGTCCGCCGCTACCCGTCCTGGAGCCGCTGGGTCACCCTCGCCATGCTCGCTCACGCCTTCCTCGCCGTCGTCCGCGCAGACGAGCACGCACGGCGCACTGGTTCGGACGACCTGATCCCGCTGACCTGCAACGAGATCCAGCACCTGTTCCTCACCATCACCGTCCGGCCAATGAACGACCTCACTCGTCGGATCGGCTGGTCCGACTGGCGACGCCGCCATCAAGCACGATCACGGGCCAGCCATTACCGTCGACAAGCCGCAGCCCAGACATGAGCATCACGATCTACACCTGGAGTACCAACCGATCTCGGCATGTCTGACGCCCCGCCGAAGCGCACTCGATTACGTGAGCATGCCCCGGGAACGTGCTGTCGCGTCACGGCAACGAGCGTGTGAGCCAGACCACTTCACCGTTGTCTTCCGTGGACACGTGATCCCGCTCGAACCCGAGCTTCTCAAGGACACGGAGCGACGGTGAGTTCCACGCGCCGACGGTCGACCAGAGCCGCTTCCGCCCGGTCGCGATGGCGGCATCGAGCACCGCGCGGGCAGCCTCGGTGGCGTAACCACACCCATGCACGCGCTGGAACAGCTCATACGCGATTTCAGGCTCCTCTACGGTGGAGCGACCGATGATCAGCCCGCAGTAGCCGATGAAGTCTCCTTCGTCACGGCGCTGGATGGGCAACAAGGCGATCCCCGTAGTCGCCGTCGCGGTGAGCAACTCCGCGATGGACGTCCGGATGTGCTCAACCGTGGGGGTCCCCTTGCCGCGTTCGGAGAGGAGGGCGCAGAACTCAGCGGCGTCCGACTCGGCCCACGGCCGTAGTATCAGCCGCTCGGTCTCAAGGTGGAACGGCATCGTCTCGTACGTAGTCATGCCCCCAACTTTGCCCCACGGATCATCACGAACTACAGCTGGAGTATTAAGTGGTTGCCTTCGCAGATCAGCACCGCGCGGAGGGTTCAGGCAAGTAAGCCGTGTGTCCTGGAATCGGGCGGTGTCCCAGGTGACGGGCTGGTTCTCAGGAGTGCGCGTCGGCCAGTTGAGCGGGCGCGGTATAGAAAGGAACCTGCTGGTAGAGGGCGAGCGCAGGGTCATCGGGCGCGGGCCGCAGTGGCGCGTGCGGGCATAGCAGCCAGGTGCCCCGCTTGCGCTCCTCGCGGGCGAGCCACTGTGCCTGCCAGAGCAGCCCACTGCCTGCTCCCGCCAGAGCAAGGCCCGCCGGGACGCCGGTGGTGGAGGCAATGAGCACGCCGAGCCCGAGACCGATTACCGCGGGCACGGTCAGCGGCCGGGAGATCGCCTCGAAGGTGTTCTCACGCGCGATCACCGGGGAACCCTGGGGCACCGGGGTGGCTGCCTCCAGCCGGGTCCGGTACCAGGCACGGCGCGCTACGGCGACCCAGGCGAACGCCACCCCGAAGAGCAGCACGGCCAGTACGGCGAGCACCGGCCCCCCAAGCCCTGCTGTGCCGCCCATCAGGGCGGTCAGGGAGGCGACCAGCCCCACCAGCAGCGCGATGGTTCCCAGCGCGCGCGCAGCAGCCACCGCTCCTACCAGAGACGGCCGAGTGTCCATGAATCCTGATTCCCCCGATTGGTGTTCGATGCACCATCCTATCGGGCCCGTACACGGCCCCCTTTCGCCGAGTGGGTGGCAACGTCGCGTACCCGTTGCGGCGGATCTCCTGCCCGATTTGCGTAATGTTCGACCGAAACGAGGGCGCCGAACTTGATGCGGTTCCGTACAAGGTCCGAAGAGGCCGGCGGCATCACGGACGTCCCGAACATGCCTGAACAACCCTCGGATACTTGTAAGGCACGGACTCATGGGGCTACTTGCCTGAGATGTCTGACGCTCAATCTGCACCCTAGATAACCGGAGAACCAGTGAAGCTACCCATCACCATCCACCAAGCACGCCTCGGATCCACGGAGTTCAAGGTCATCCGACCCGCCCGGCCCCTGGTCCACGCAGTGCTCATCGACCACGATCGGCACCTGGACACCTACCTCGATCAGGACGCCGCCCAGCGAATCGGTGGGCTGTGGAAGCTCGCTGCCTCTTCACCACGCTCGCTGGTCCACCTGCCGATGCGGCGGAACCGTCCCGCGGGCTCCCAGAAGACGGCACACGACAGCTTGATCTCGTACTGCTGCACCACTCGCTCCAGTTCGCACCCTCACGCTGGAAGGAAGTACGAGGACGGCTCGGCCCAGGGCGTCCGCAGACCGTGACGCTGCCCGGCCCAGGACCCACCGACGAAGCCGCAATTGATCACGAGGCACGGCACTACCAGGAGAACCGGGATCTGTTCCACCAGCATCTCCACGCCGAGACCCTGTTCATGACCGGCAGCGCGAAGGTGTTCAGGGACACCGCCCGGCACTTCTTCGACGTCGCCCGAAACGGCCCCGGATACGTCCCCGTCCATCCGAGCTACCCGCACTTCTGCACCGAACTCCACTCCAACGACGGCGTTCTCGGCGACGCGCGCGAGATCCACATCGAGTACTGCGACCAGTGGGACTCATGACCCGACCGCGTGCCGGTGATCGTCCACGAGCTGGAGTACCACGAGGCGATCGCCCGGCAGACCGAGGCCGCCAATCCGCCCGGTCTCGCCGACGAGTTCACCTCATGGGTCCGCAATGGCTGAGGCATTCGGACACGTCAAACGCGTGCTCGGAACAGCCGCCATGGCCGCGATCAGGGACAAGACCTCCTACCTCGCCGCGTTCTTCCGCCGCATCTCAGCCCGCAGAGGTGGCAAACGAGCCCTCGTCGCCGTCATGCACAAGCTCGCCATCGCCATCTGGCACGTCCTGCACGACAAGACGCCCTACCGCGACCTCGGGGCCGACTACTTCGCCAAACGCGACCCCGAACGCGTCATGCGCCGCATGATCAAAGAAGCCAACAGCCTCGGACTGACCGTCCGCTTCGAACCCATCCCAGCAGTCTGACCTGCGAGAGCCCCCTCAATTTTCGTATCAGACCCGACGCCCCGGTGGGGCAGCACGCATGTGCTGGCCCACCGGGGCGTATGGGGGGTCAGTTCTTGGTGAAGTAGCCGAAGAGGTCGACGACGGCGTGGCTGTGGCCGCCAAGGTTGGCGAGGTCCACCAGCTGGTTCTGGCCGAGGGGAACCGTGGCGTGGTTGGAGAGCGTCTGACCGGGCCCGAAGTTGAGGTTGCTGACCAGCGGGCGGTCAATGCCGTGGGGGTAGAGGGTGAAGTAACCGCCCTGGTCGGACTGGGTGGTGGTGACGTTGAGCACCACGGCGTCGGCACCGTAGGGGAAGCCGCTGGTGCTGACGACCTGTCCCGGGCCGAGGATGCTGTCGGAGCGGGTGTCCAGCAGGCGGCTGGGGCCGGCCGGGTGGTAGAGGTCGGTGCCGCTCGGACCGTAGTAGCCGGCCAGGTCCACGATGGCGTGGGCACTGCCCGCGAAGTTGAAGACGGTGATCTTGCCGTCCTTGCCGATCGGCACCACGGCCTGGTTCGACAGGGTGTCACCGGCACCGAAGTTGATGTTCGAGGTGGCCGGGCGCGTGCTGCCCGTCGGGTAGGCGGCGAAGAACCCGCCCACCGTGGAGCCGGTCGTGGTGAGGTTCACCACGGCGGCGGTGGCGTCGGTGGGGACGCCGTTCCGGCCGGTGATCTGGACGTCGACGGTCGACCCCTGGCCCAGCGCGCCGTCACTGTTGCGGGTGTCGAGGAGCCGCACCGGCCCACTCGGGGCGAACTTGTTCGGGGACGCCGGGCTGTAGTAGCCCGCGACGTCGACCAGGACGTCGAAGTCGTCCACGTTGGTCCACAGGACGATGCGGCCGTCCGGACCGACCGGAGCGGTCACCAGGTTGGCGATGGTCTGCCCCGCGGCGAAGTTGACCGAGGAGACGGTCGGGTGGGCGGTGTCGTTCGGCTCGACGGTCAGGAAGCCGCCGTGCGAGGGGGAGACCACGGTGACGTTGAGGACCACGGCGGTGGCGCCCTGCGGCAGCTTGAACTGACCGGTGCCGCTCGGGCCGAGGTTGAGCACCTTCTCCCCGCCGCCCTGGTTGGGCGCCCAAGTGCGGCTGCCGCCCGCGTCCCGGGTGTCCAGCACGCGGGTCGGGGGGACGGGGGTGTAACCGGAGGCCGCGTACACGCCGTACTGCTGGAGCCAGGGCGCGAGATCGTCCACCCGGCTGTCGTACGCGCCCGTCCGCGTGGTCTCCTCGGAACCGAGGCAGCCGTTCTGCCAGGAGCGGCTGGTGACCGCGGCCAGCTCCCGGCGACCCGAGCCGAGGGTGCGCAGCAGCGGGCCACCGGTGGCGCCCTTGCAGACCGGGCCGTCGTGGACACCGATGCCGCCGGCCGGGACGCCGGGGGCCGGGGTGGCCGGGGTGGTGTTGGTCGGAGTCGTGTCGAGACCGGTGGTGGCGACGGTTCCGACGGTGGAGTGGCGCTCGTTCCGGCGGTCGTGCGCCCACTCGGTCTCGGTGCGGCCGAAGCCGCCCGCGTCCAGCATCTCTCCCGCGCTGGGGGCCTTGCCGGTGACCGGCACGGGCGCGATGCCGGGGACCGGCGCGGCAAGGTGGGCCAGCACGAGGTCGCGGTCGGTGCGGGGCACCAGCTCGGTGACCGTGAAGGTCGAGGGCAGCGGGGGGTTGGCGGCCGTCGAGCGGGCGAAGGTGGCCGTGGTCGGGTCCGCGGGCGCACCGGCGGGAACGGCGATGCCCTGCTCGGGGTGGTCGGTGAAGCAGCTCGCGGCGGTGAGGAGCCAGGACGGGTCGACCAGGGTGCCCGAGCAGATGCGCTTGCCGCCGATGTCGATCCGCGCGGTGCCCTCGAACGGGTCGGCCACTGCCGGAAGAGCAGGGTCGGTGGCGGCGGCGGGCGGCCCGCTCAGGCCTGAGGCATTGGCCGTGACGTGCAGTTCGAGCATGGTGGTCGGGTCGGCGTTCGGGTCCTTGCCCCGGCCGGAGGGGACCCACTTGTTGGCCGGCACGTCCAGCTTCGTGGTCACGCTGCCGGTGGTCAGCGTCGCGGCCACGGCGACGCCGTTGTACGTCTGGACGGCGAAGACGTCGGGGATCGACATGGCCAGGCGGCCCGTGGTGTAGGGCGCGGTGAAGCACACCACGTTGCCGTAGCTGTTGGCCTGGGTGACCGCGGTCCAGATCTTGATCTGGTAGCTGGAGTCGCAGCTGGCGAGGTTGATGTGCGCGTCACCGCTGGTGAGGGTGATCCCGAGGTCCCGCAGGATCTGGGCAGCGCCGGGGTAGGCGCCGTCCTCCACCGCGAAGGGGGCCGTCGAGTTGACGACCGGTGCGGCGTCTGCGGCGGCGAGGCTGGGGGGCGCGAGTACGACCGAGGCGGCCACGACCGTACCGGCCAGCATCCACCGGGATATGCGGGATGCCATCAGGCTCCTTACATGAGGTGCGGGTAGGGCAGGGAAAACGACTTCGAATCCGACTGATCGGACACGGCGAGTGACGGTGCGTCACACCTGAGCCGGGACAGGCATCCTGTGCCGCGACGTAATATATGCCGCGCTGTCATGGCGCAGCATTGGGGGATGCCGGAGACCGCCGAGAAATGCGGTCGGTACGGCCAATTTCGGTGGCTTTCACGACAGTTGATCACATCGGCAAACCGGCACGTCAAGCGCGTACGAACCCGGGCGGCCGACCGATCGTCAGCTCGTGGGCGCCAGCCGGGATCTCACGTGCCACCAACAGGCAATCAGTACGAACACGAAGGGAGTTCGGGTGAATTCCGGACTGATATGGACAAGGCGGCGGGGAGGACGGCGCGGCATTCCGCTGTTCTGCCGAGGCGTGCTGCCGTTGGCCCTGCTGGCAGGCCTCATTACGGCCGCACCGGCCACCGCGGACACCGCCGCACCACCTGCCGCGAGCGCCCCGGCGGCCCTGCCCGATACCGATCGTGCCAAGGTGGTCGCCATCTGGAAGTCCGGCGGCCCGGCCGTCAAGGCGGCGGCCGAGAAGGCACTCGTCGCGCCGCTGGACGCCGATGTGAGCGCGTTCCTCACCACCGGTACGAAGGAAGCGGCCGAGGCGCTCGACGACAAGCAGATGACGATGGATCTCATCGGCGTCGGCGGCCGGAGCCTGCGCAAGGCGGCGCTCGCCGCGCTCACCGGCACGCCGCAGCAGCTGCACGCCTTCGTCACCGACGGCTGGAAGGCGCCGCTGGAGGCGGATCAGCGGGTCCAGGTCGCCAACCTCATCAGCAACGGCGGGCCCGAGGTGCGCCAGGCCGGCCAGGCCGCGCTGAACGGGTCGATCACCGACGTCCAGTCCTTCCTGCAGACGGGGCAGTACCCGCTCAGGGACGCCGACGACCGGGTGGCCGTCGCCCAGGCCATCAGCGCCGGCGGGCCCGCGGTCTACGCTGCGGGCACGGCCGCGCTGAACGGGTCGATCAACGACGTGCGCGAGTTCCTCGCCGTCGGCCTGAACACCGCCCAGGCGCGCGACCAGGAGTACGCGGACGTCAGCAAGCTGGCCGGTCAGGCCGCCTCCTCCGCCGCCGTGGCCAAGAACGAGACCACCGCCGCCCAGGAGGCCAAGGACCGCGCGGTGGACGCCGCGCAGCTGGCCAAGGACTCCGCCGCGCAGGCGGCGAGCGAGACCGCCGCCGCCCAGGGCGACGCGGCCAAGGCCGCGGACGCGGCTGCCCGTGCCGCCGCCGCGACCAGGCGCGCCGCCCAGGCGGCCCAGTCCGCGATCTCCGCGGCGGCCGCCGCCGACGCGGCCGCGCGGAAGGCGGCGAGCGCCGCCGCCGCGACCGCACTCGCCGCCGAGGGCGCCGAGCAGGCCGCCGCGCGGGCCGCCGACGCGGCCGCGGCCGCCGTCACCGACTCCGCCAAGGCGGACGCCGCCAACGTGGCCGCGAAGACCGCCCGCGCCGCCGCGGCCGCCGCCGCCTCCGCCGCCAACGCGAGCGACGGCGCCCGCGACGCCTCGTTCGCCTCTCAGCAGGCCGCCCTCGCAGCCAAGGACGTCACGGTCCAGGTCGACGCCGCCGCCAAGTCCGCCGAGGACGCCGCGGACTACGCCGACCGGGCGGGCGTATCCTCCGGTGAGGCCCGTCGGGCCGCCGCCGCTGCCCGCCGCCACTCCCAGGAGGCCACCCGCGCCGCCCAGGCCGCCGGTGACTTTGCCGGCGGCGCCGCCACGGCGGCCGCCGACGCCGGCACCGCGGCCCGCTCGGCGGCCACCCACGCCAACAACGCCGCTGCGGCTGCCGAGGCCGCGGCACAGCACGCGGGCCAGGCCACCGACGCCGCCCAGCAGGCGAGCGCCCACGCCGCCGGCGCGAAAACGGCCGCCGACGCGGCCTCGGCCGCAGCGACGAAGGCCCAGGACGTCCAGACCCTCGCCGACAAGATCGAGGCCGAGGAGCTGACCGGGCGCACCGCCGAGGCGATGGCCGAAGCCGGCGACGAGAAGGCGGAGTTCGACCAGGCGAAGGCCAACTCGGCCAAGGCACTGGCCGACGCCCGTACGCTCGACAGCCAGGCCGCCCAGCTGGCGGCCGACGCCGCCAAGCCCGACGCCGACCAGCAGCAGATCGCCACCAACGGCCGCCGGATGGCGCTCGCCGCCATGAAGACCCGGGGGCCCTGGAGCCGCTCGGCCGCGGAGTTCGCCCTGGCCGGCTCCGACAGCGCCGCCCGCTACTACGCCCGCACCGGCTGGCAGCTCGCTGCCCAGGCCGACGAGCGCCAGCGGACCAAGGCCGTCGCCGCCGACACCACCGTCAGCGCGGTGGCCACCGCCGCCAACACCGCCCTGGCCGGCGACGCCGCCGCGATCCACGCCTTCCTGACCACCGGTCAGTACCAGGCCGCGGCCCCGGACTTCCGCATCCGCACCGCCCAGCTGATCAGCGAGGGCGGCAGCAGCGTGCAGAAGGCCGGGCAGGCCGCGCTCGACGCGGGCACCGTCGACGCCCTGGTCACCTTCCTCAATTCCTCCCAGTTCTCCAACCGGGAGGCCGACGACCGCGTCAAGATCGCCCAGATCATCTCCGCCGGCAGCGCCGAGGTCCAGGCCGCCGGGCGGGTCGCGCTCGAAGGACCGCCGATGTTCCAACGGGCCTTCCTCGTCTCGGGCCAGTACACGGCGCTGCACAAGGACCAGCTGGCCCAGACCCACCGGGCCCAGGTCCAGGCCGTGGTCTCCCGGGCCCTGGCGACCGCCGCCACCGCCCAGCAGAGCGCCGCCGAGGCCGCCCAGGCCGCCGCCGTCGCCAACAACGCCGCCGCCGACGCGCAGAACGCCTCCCAGCAGGCCAAGGCCGCCGCCGACAGCGCCGCCGGGTACGCCGCGAAGGCCGAGCAGTCGGAGCAGGACGCCGTGCAGTCGGCCGCCAAGGCGGCAGAGTACGCCCACACCGCCGACACCGCCGCGCAGAACGCCCACAGCTCCGCCCAGGCCGCCCAGAGCGACGCGGCCTGGGCGAGCGCGAGCTACGACACGGCGCAGCAGTTCGCCGCGCAGGCGAACAAGGCGGCCGAGACCGCCCGGGCGGCCGCCGAGGCCACGAAGGCCAGCGAGAGCGAGGCGCAGCAGGCGGCCTGGCTCGCGTTCAACACCTGGTCCGTCAAGAACTACGAGGAGCAGCAGCTCCAGACCGAGTTCCAGGACTACCTCCTGAAGCTGAACTCGGACGACGGAAAGTTCACCCTTTACGACGCCTGGGCCCAGGGCGGGCACATGGCCCTCGACCTGATCGGCTCGATCCCGACCCCGGTCACCGAGGGCGGCGCCAACGGCGTCAACTGCCTCTGGTACGCCGTCGAGGGGAACGCCTCCGATGCGACTCTCTCCTGTGTGAGCGCCATCCCGGCGCTCGGTGAGCTCGGCACCTTCGTCAAGTTCGAGAAGTGGGGGGAGAAGGGCATCCCGATCTTCAAGTGGTTCGCCAAGGACCCGAAGAGCCCGAAGCCCCTCGACTTCCCCTCCTGCCCCGGAAACAGCTTCCCGGCGGGCACCAAGGTGCTCATGGCCGACGGTTCGGCCGAGCCCATCGAGAAGGTCCAGGCCGGGGAGCGGGTGCTGGCGGCCGACCCGGTGCAGGGCGGCACCGGCCCGCAGGAGGTGGCCGCGACCATCACCACCCCGCAGGACCGGGACTTCGTCCGCCTCGGGGTCACCGGCCCGGACGGCGCCGCGAGCACCGTCACCGCGACGGACGGCCACCTGTTCTGGTCCACCGACTTCCACGCCTGGCGCAAGGCGGCCGACTTCACGGTCGGCGAGACCGTCCTGACGCCCTCCGGGGCGAGCGCCCGGATCACCTCGGTGGCCGCTCTGCAGACCCCGCAGACCGCCTACAACCTGACGGTCGGCTCGGTCCACACCTACTTCGTGCTGGCCGGCCCGACGCCCGTCCTGGTCCACAACGGCTTCTGCCCCAAGGTCGACACCGTCGCGAACGACTGGATTGCCAAGGGGCTCCACGCCAAGATGTCCGACGGCGGTGAGGTGTCCTTCTTCGGGGCCCCCGACGGCAAGGGGGGATTCACCGTACAGATCCGCCCCTCCTTCCCGGGCAAGGGGGTGTCCAACAGGGCCGTCAAGGACGCGGCAGCCGCCGTCAACAATCCGAACTTCAGGGCCGACATGATGAAGAAGGCCATCGCGGGCCTGGCCTATCTTCGGGAGAACTCCCCCGCGAGCAAGGAGATCCCTCTGCTGGAGAACCTGGTCCGCGCCCTCGGCGGCAGGCCGTGACCGCCGAGGAGACCCTGGACGCGTTCCTGCGGACCGGGCACCTCGGCGTCGTACGGGTCGGCGTCCCGTGGTCTAGCCTCCGGGCCCTCCTCGGGGAGCCGGACGCGAGGATCGAGGGCGACAACCCGGTCTTCAAGTACGCGGACCTGGAGATCTACGTGGCCGGCCGGACCGGCACCGTCTGGATGGTCCAGCTGGAGTCCTTCGACGCGGTGTCACGCCTTCCGGTCGCGCTGGGCATCGCCGAGGTGCTGCGCCTCCCCGCTGACCGGGACGGCTTCGTCCGGTACCTCGAAGCGCACGACCTCGCCTACCAGGTGGGCGAGTTCCACGTGGCAGGCCAGGAGGAGATCGCCGTCCGTGACAGCGGGGTGATGGTCTTCTTCCACGAGGACGGGTCGTTCTCCGCCATGTCGGTGGCGGACAAGCTGCCGTAGCCGGCACTGAAGCGTCCCCCGGGCACAACGCCCGGGGGACGCTTCAGTCGTACGGGTGGCGGCAGCTGCGGCTCACCGGGCCGCCGGCCCCGCATCCACCACGACGGCATGCCCTCCGAGATCCCGTGGACTTGACCCTGACGCTGCACCTGCGAAACTCCTCACCGCCTACAAGAGACCTGCGCCAGGCACCTGCCGGCGGGCAGCAGCGCCGCGGGCAGAAGTTCAACGAGCTCCTCGCCGAACTCCTCCGGGCATGGGGACTGGCGGCCCGGCACAGCGTGCGCGGCGTGCACGGCCTGGACGAGACGGACGTCGCCTTCACGGCCGCACAGACGAACTACATCCTCGAAGCCAAGTGGGAAGCCGAGCCGATCAACGCGGAGCCATCCCGCGGCAACCGCACCCACCTGCGTCGACGCAGGATCAAGGCCGTCATCCCGGAGAAGAAGGACCAGGCCGCCAACCGAAAGAAGAAGGGCAGCGCAGGCAGCCGGCCCGTCAGCCACGACGCCGACCTCAGCCGCGACTTCACCCATCCAGGCGACATCACGAAGTCAAGTTCAGTAGCGGCGGACCTGGTAGTGGTCCAGGCCGCACTCGTTCTTCGCGACCTGGAACGACTCCTCGATCGCCCACCTGGCCGCGGCGACCTTGATCGCCTTCAGGCGGGTGGTGATGTGGTCCGGAGGCCTGGCGGATCAGGCGGCGGGCGGCGGCAGGTGGCGCAGCCGGCTGACGGGGGAGAGGGTCAGCGGGACGAGCATCAGGGCCGAGCCGACGGCGATCGCGGCGAGTCCCCCGCGCAGTCCCAGCGCCCCGCCGATGACGCCGCCGAGCAGGCCGCCCAGCGAGCCGCCGCCGAACAGCAAGGTCCGGAAGGCCGCGTTCATCCGGCCCATCAGCGGCTTGGGCGTCAGCGTCTGGCGCAGACTGACCATCACCACGCCTGCCACGCCCAAACCCAGGTAGCTGATGAAGAACGAGCCGACGAACAGGGCCGTCATCACCGGCTTGGAGGCGTCCGCGAACGGGAGCAGGAGCGGGCTCGTGAAGATCGCCGTCATCGACACCGCGTAGACCGCGCCCAGGCGGAACCGCTTGACGATCCGTCCGGACAGTGACGCGCCGGCCAGGCCGCCGACCGAGGACGCGGAGAAGACGACGCCGATCTCGGTGGGTGTCAGCCCCTGGTCGCGCACCGCGTATAGGACGAACACCGTCCACACCGAGACCATCGAGAAGTTGCAGAACGGTGCCACCAGGGCGAGCGGGCGCAGGACCCGGTCGCCGAAGACCCAGCGCAGCCCCTCGGCCAGTTCCCGCCCGAGGTGGCGTCCCTGCGCGGGCGGCTCGGGGCATGGCTCGGGCGTGCGGATCAGCAGCAGCGTCACGAGTGAGACCAGGTAGGAGAAGGCGTCCACCAGCAGCGCGACCGGCGCGCTCAGGGCGCCGACCAGTACACCTGCCAGGCCCGGGCCGGCGACGTCGGCGGTGGAGGAGGTGACGCCGAGCTTCTGGTTGGCCTCGACGTAGCGGTGCGGGTCCTTCACCAGGGTCGGGACGAAAGACATCCAGCTGACGTCGAACAGGACGGAGAAGACGCCGATCGCGCAGGCGAGCGTGAGCAGCACCGGCAGATCGAGGTGGTGGGTGACGGCCAGCAGCGGGATCAGGCCGATGAGCACCATCCTGGCGCCGTTGGCCAGCAGCATGACGCGCCGGCGCCGCATCCGGTCGACCAGGACGCCGAACACCAAGGCCAGGGCGAGGTACGGGACGAGCTGCAGGAAGCGCAGCAGTCCAACCTGCTCCGGGGTGGCCCCGAAGGCGATCACGGCGGTGAGCGGAAGGGCGAGGGTGGTGACCTGGGTGCCGAGCAGGGAGAGCGTCTCGCCGGCCCAGAACGTGAGGAAGTCCCGGTTCCGCCAGAGCGAGGCCTCAGCCGGAGCCGGCGGCTGCTCGTCCGCCGCACCGGTCTGTGTCTGCGGGCCGGGCCCGATCACTGTCGCGGTCATCCGGTGGTGCTCCCCCCGAGTAGTTTCTCATGGTTGCGATGGCTGCAACCATGAGAATCATGGCAGCAACACTTAACGGCTGCAAGTGGCAGCTACCATTAGGTCATGGATTCCCTCACCGCTTCGAAGGCCCCGGCCGGATCCGCCCCGCCGCTCGCCGTCGCGTTCGCGAACACGCTGGTCGCCACCCGCGGCAAGGTCCGCGACACCCTCGCCACGCCGGACGACCTCACGGCCTGGCTCGCCGTCAACACCGACACGGCCGACGCCGGCGCCCCCGGGGCCACGGTCGGCGAGGCCGACCTGGCACGGTTCCGGGCGCTGCGCGACGCGATCCGCGCCGTCCTGCGCGCCTTCGTCGACGCCGAGCCGGCCCCCGCCGCCGAGATCGAACGGATCAACGAGGCGTCCGCCGCCGCCCCGCACTGGCCGGTCCTGGCCGCCGACACCACTGGGTACACCGTCACCCCGCGCACCGACCGCGCCCCCGTCCCGGCCGCGCTCGGCGCCCTCGCCCACGACACCGCCGCCCTGCTCGCCGGCCCACTCGCCGCCGACCTGCGGGCCTGCCACGGCCCTGGCTGCGTCCAGTTCTTCGTGAAGGACCACCCGCGCCGCCAGTGGTGCGGCCCCGGCTGCGGCAACCGCGCCCGCGCCGCCCGCCACTACCACCGCCAACGCAGCCACTGAGCTTCCCCGTGTGTCCTGAACATGAAGGAGAGTTCGATGTAGGTAGAACGATCTGAAGTGGTGCTGCACGGATGATGAAGGTCTTGGCGTTTGCGCCGCCGCTTCACTCGCGGCTGGCCGCCCCACCGCCCTCGCCTGCACCTCACTTTGGCTGCTACCCGTCCGTCCCAGCGCCTCTGTTCAAGCCGTTGCGGCAGATCATCGAGTCGGTCAACGACACCTTCAAGGGCCAGCTCGACCTCGAACGACACCAGGGCCGCACACCCGGCGGTGTCATGAGGAAGTTTCATCGTGATTCGTGCAGGTCACCGGTCCTGGTGTGACGAATAATTGGGGTGCTCGCGCAGCTCATCACGGTGATCACCGCGCGGAGATCATCCGTCACCGTGCCACCTGGTGGTGCGTCAGCACCAGCAGGGCCCGCACGAGTGCGGTCGCGTGCCGCGGATGCATGCGCACCTTGGTCAGGATCCGGAAGGTCTTCAGGTTCGCGAAGCCGTGCTCGACCGGCGCTCGCAGGCTGCTGACCAGCCGGTTCACGACCTTCTTCGGGGACGAGAGGCGCTTTCCGCCGCTCGCCTTGAACCCCGTGATGACCGCCGGCTGCTCCTGGTCCCCGTCGTCCAGGCCGACGAACCCCAGGTCGGCCACCGCACCCAGTCGAAGTTCCCGCAGCCGCGCGCACAGCTTCTCGTAGCGGGCGGCCGTGATCTCGCTGCAGGCGCCCCGGCGGGCCGAGGAGATCCACAACAGCCGCCCCTTCGCGTCGGTCAGGGCGAGGAACAGCAGGCCATGCGCCTTGTGCTTGCCCGAGTAGTTCTTCCGGTTCGCCCGGCCGGTCCGCCGCCGGGTACGGATCAGCGTGCCGTCCAGAAGCACCACGCACCCGCTGTCCTTGGCCACCTTCGCCAGCGCTCGGTCCAGGCGGGGAGAGCGTGCGGCCAGCAGGTCGATCACCTCCAGTACCCACCGGCGCACCGTGGAGGCCGAGACCGCGTTGCCGCCGGCCAGGTCGGCCAGCCGCTCGTCGTTGCGCAGGTGGGCCAGTGCGATCACGGCGATCCGCCCGGCGTCCAGCTTGCGCCAGCGGGAGCGGATCGTCTTGCGGTGGGCGCGGATCAGGCCGGCCACGTAGTTGACGGTCCGGCTGGACAGCGGCAGGCGGACGGAGTAGACAAGGCTGACGGTGTCCCCGGTGGGGCTGGTCCTGGTTTTCACGAGCTTCCCAACTCCCGCCGGGGTAAGCCGTGTTGCGGCGGGAATCGGCCGTTATTCCGGGACCGCGCGCCCTACCGGGGCAGGTAGCGTCCGGCCGCGGTTCGGGTGATCCAGCCGCGTTCGGCCAGCTTGCGCAGCTTCCCGCGCACCGGCTCCACCTTCGCCGGCACCGGATCCAGCCCCAGCTCACGGGCCACGTCCTTGGCCTGCAGCGGGCCGTCGCCGTCCGCGACGATCCCCATGATCGCCTGATAGTCGGCCGGCAGGTCCTGCGGGCCGCTGTCCTGGCCGCAGTGCGGGATCAGCAGCTGGCCTGCGGCGCCCGGCGTCACACCGGCGCCGGGCGCGGGCGCGGCGGGTTCTCCGCCGGTGGCCTCCTCCAGGGCCTGCTGCCAGGCCTCGGCGTCGGGATGCCCGGCGTCAGCGTCCTCCTGGTACTGCCGGTAGACGACCTCAGCGGCCTCCAACCGAGCCACTTCGGCCTCGGTGTCTGCCAGCTGCTTGCGCAGCCGCTCAACGCGTTCTTCCAGCACCACGCGGCGCTCCAGCAGCCACACCATCAGGTTCTGAGCCATATCCCCTCCCGCGCGGGCCCACCACAGCCCCTGCTCGCACAGTAGGGGACCGGCACACAGCGTGCAGGAGATCCCGGGAAGACAGCCAGAAAGGCTGACGGATGATCTCCGCGCGACGATCACCGTGATGAGCTGCGCGAGCACCCCAACCACTTGTCACACCAGGGCCGGTGACCTGCACGAATCACGATGGAACTTCCTCCATGGTCCGGGTACTCCAGCGGATTTCTCGCGCTGACCGCCGCGATCTGGCACAACGACCAGACCGGACAGCCTGTCATGCGTTCCCTCACCGCGTACGACCACTGAACCTCTTGGCATCAGTCATCTAGGGAACCGGGAGGCCGCTCTATCGGCGGACCGCCGAGATCAGTCCGCCGGGCCGCTCCTCGTGCTGCGGCGGAGTGCTGATCAGGCGGCCGTAGGCGGCAGCGCACTCGCGCAGGGTGTGGCTGTCGGCCTCCCAGCCGTGCCCGGCCAGCCAGCCCACCGGGTCGTCGGGCATTTCCGAGACCCACATGGACGCCGCCGATCCCGGCATGGCGTCCGCGCCGAAGCGCTCGATCACGCCACGCGAGCCCAACGTCAGCCCCATCCGACTGCCTGCCGCCGACTGCGCGCTGATCCGGGCCAGCAGCAGCTCCACCGCGTCCTCGGGCAGGTAGATCAGCAGTCCCTCGGCGATCCACACGGTCGGCGCGGCTGGGTCATGCCCTGCGGCGGCCAGCGCGCCTGGCCAGTCCTCACACAGATCCACTGAGACGGTGATTCGCTCGCAGCGTGCGACGGCCCGCTCCTGGCGCAGGACCGATGCCTTGAAGTCCAGTGGCGCGGCGGTGTCGAGCTCGAACAGCCGGGTGCCCTCGGGCCAATCCATCCGGAAGGCCCGGCTGTCCATGCCGGCGCCGAGCAGCACGACCTGCCGAACCCCGGACGCGGAGGCCTGTTGCAACAGATCGTCGAGGAACTTCGTCCTGATGACTACGGAGAATGACACGGCCAGCCGACGGCGTCGCGCGGCCTTGTCATCGGGCGGCGGCGAGGAGGGCCACAGGCCGCCGGCGGCGGCGAAGGCCTGTGCCAGTGGGTCGCGGAACAGCGCGTTCTCCCGCTCTGTCTCCAGCGCCCGCACCCTGGCCACCCCCACCGCCGTGGCCCACACTCCCGACGGCTGCACCCGCTCCTGCTCATCAGTCACCGCGCCAGCCTAGATGATCGATTCCAAGGGGGGCCTGATGAGGAGCCAGGTTCATTCGCGGCCAGCCAGTCATGCGCGCACTGACCGCCTACGACCACTAAAACCACCATTAGGCGAAGATCAACAGTCACCCTGCGTACGCGACCACACGAAGTGGACCGGAGCCCGTTCTGGTGTACAAAGCAACGTAGTTGACCGTTGTGCTGACCGGCCCATCGGCCAGTGGACCCGCAGCCCTCAGAGCGGTCCGCACCGCCACCACCGGAGTCGTCAACGAGTGGGTGAACACCAGCGCCTCGTTCTCACACCCGTTCCGGCTTACCGACTGGCAACCATCCGCACCCTGCTGACCTAGCCACAACCCAGCGAACCGCTCGGCCAGGGGAAACGCATCCGTCCCGGTGAGGATGGCGACGCCGGCTACGACCTGTCGGCCTCGACCTGAGCTTGGGAATTTCGGGCCGTTGGCAGGCTGGAACCCTGGGTCTCTCGGACCTGCCGTCTGAGCTGCCCGGATTGTGGAGTGCCCTGGTACTGGCAGAGGCGTGCAGCGCCGTGACCGGGGATTTCGTTGGCGAGCCGGAATAACGGGCGTATCACGAGAATCTGCATGGATTCGTCGCCATCGGGCGGCCAGCCACGTTGGCTCCTCCAGCCGTGCGGGGTAGTTCCTGAACCGGCCGAAGGTTGCCGGCGGGAAGACGTCGGAGGGACTCGTATCAGCTCTCGTTGTGGGCAGCCGCCCGGTACGCCGCCAAGGCAGCCGGGAGGACGGCCTCCACACCGGATGAAGGCTTCTGCGTGACTACGTTGCGTACGGTGAGAATCACATCGCCCTCGCGGACAAGGGCCACCTCGGTGATGTACGGCTCCGGATCGTCGGGGATGGTCGAGGAGATCCGGAGCATCAGGCTGTCGTCCGCTGGTACGCCCGCTTCCGCCGTGGACACGGCGTTCTTCGTCGAGGAGCCGCCAGCGGGCAGCGTGTCGGTGTAGGAGGTGCACCGCTGCGCGGTGCCGCGGATGGCCGCCATGACGGCGGCGGCCTGGCCGGGCACGTACCGGTCGAGCGACTCCTGGCCGAACCAGCCGTAGTCGTCGCGACTGGCAGGCGGTTTCTCCAGGCCGACCGACACGTCCTCCGAGGGGCGGGCGTGAGTCGTCAAAAAGTCGTCCACCGCGAGTTCCGAGCACGGCATCGACTCGATCGAGACACTGGAGGAGGGGCTGTTCGGCGCACCGGTCACGGTGGAGTCGGCGTTGTTGGCCAGCACTTGGAAGCCGGACGGAAAGCTGGATTGGCGTCAGCAGGCCGTCGCGCAGCCGGATCTGCACAGGCACCGCAGAGGCCGGGGCATCACCTACCAGCTCTACGGGCGACTCGTGTGAACAGCCAGACAAGGCCAGTACCGCCGCAATGGCGGCGGTCAGCACGGCACCACGCACACGCACCGGATCTGTCCCCCTGGAGTCCATGATCCCGCGCAAGCTCTCATACCCCGCTTCGCGTCGGCGGCGGCCTTGGCCGCCACCGGCTCGGCGTCGACCTCGATCCCGATCGCCAACAGCAGGTCCCGCTGTTCCTCCTCCAGGCCTGGCCGGCCGGACCGCTGCGCCTGCACTCACCGGCCGAGCCGCTCGCCCTCGAACACAGTGTCCACGGGCAGCTGCGCCCAGTCGACCCGCCTGTGGGCCTCGAGCCACCACTGCCGCGCGGTGGCGTACGTCTGGTGCCCAGCGGTATAGGCGAGTTCGGCGGCGGGCCGGTACGCCCCGGCGCCGCTGGACAGCACGGGGGGGGAGGGGGGAGGACCTGCGCGAGCTGCTGAACCTCCCGGCCGTCGCCGACCTCCGTTCGCAGCGCTCGATCGAGGAACTGCTGCGCCTGGCCCTCCAGATCGCGGTGCGGCGCGCCGTCGCCGACCTCGGCCTGCGCCGCGTCATCACCTTCCACTCCCGGGTGTCGGCGGCGCGGGAGTTCGCGAACACCCCGCTGGACGCCTCGGAGCTGCTGCCCGACGCGGAGCGCCCGGAGCGGATCTGGGCGAAGGCGGTCGCCGGCACCGACCGCCTCAAGGACCGCCGGGCCGCCTTCACCGAGTTCAAGGCCCACACCGGCGAGGACGGCGAGGAGTGCGGCATCCTCGCCAACGCCCGCCTTCTGTCCGAAGGCATCGACGTGAGAGCTGTGGATGCCATCTGCTTCGCGGATCCGAAGTCGTCGGTCATCGACATCGTCCAGGCCGTCAGCCGGCGCTGCGCCAGTCCTACCGGCAGGGCAAGGTGTCCTGGGTCATCATCCCGGTCTACCTCCCGACCTCTGAGATCGGTGACGACACTGCCACCGCGCACCCGGCCGAGGGTCACGACGCCGGCGAGGCCGTGAAGGCCGAGGCCGGCGGAGACGGGGAGCAGCCGCCGGCGCCGGTGGAGTTGCCGATCGAGTGGCTGCGGATCAACGCGAAGCTGGTCCAGGCGTTCAGAGCGCCATACGCCGGGCGCTTCGCGCGGTCCTGGTCGTGCCCGCCGAACCAGCCGGTGGCCCTTGGACCGCAAGGTCTGGTGTGCGACCGGCCACCCGGCCGGGCGGCTTCAACGGTTGGGGTGCCACTCGGTGAGAAGGACGGCGGCGTCGTCCCGTAGGTGCTGGTTCTGGTGCAGGAGGATCTGCTGGATCAGGCGGCGCAGCGCCTCGGGTGCAGGTAGTCCGTCGGCCATGGCGCGCACGACGGTGTCGGTCAGGCGTTCTTCGCCGAACAGCTCGCCGCTGGCTGAGCGGGCCTCGGTAACGCCGTCGGTGAACAGCAGCACCCGGTCTTGGGGCTGGAGCTGGAGGGTGTGGACCTGCGGTGGTGAGTGGGAGCCGCCCAGGCCCAGTGGCAGGTGCGGGGTGCGTTGGAGCGCGCCGGGCACGACGTGGTGGTCGCGGATCAGCAGCGGCGCGGGGTGGCCGCAGTTGATCCAGTCGAGGCGGCCGGTGGCGGTGTCGAGGTCGGCGATGACGCAGGTCAGCAGGCGTTCGGGGATCCAGCGGGCCAGAGTTTGGTCGATCCGGTCGGCGATGTCAGTCAGGCTGCCACCTGTGCGCCGGGTGGAGCGGCATGCCGCCAGCGCCACGGCGCTGCAGCCGCCGGAGGCCAGGTCGTGGCCCATGGCGTCGAGCAGGGTGAGGTGCAGGCGGGTGCCGGCCAGGCTGTGGTCGAAGGCGTCACCGCCGACCTCGTAGGCCGGCTCCAGCAGGGCGGTGGAGGTCACCGTGGACGTCCCGATCGTGCGCGGTGGTACGAACGCCCACAGCAGTTCCGCCTGCAGCGTCATCGGCTGCGTGCGCATCGTCTGGGCCAGGACGTCGCTGTAGGGCTGCTTGGTCGCCACGATCATGGCAGCCAATGAGGCGAGAGCGGCGCATCGCTCCAACAGCGGCTCGTCGAGGATAGGCGCGGCCACCCGCAGAACACCGACGCGGCCGACACCGTCCACCAGGGGAAGCCACCCCACCTGGTCTGCACGAGCGTGGGCCGCGGCGAGCTGCACCGCCTGCGTGCGGTACGCACGCCCGGCGAGCGAGGTGTCAACGGACAGCTTCTCCAACTCCACGGGCACGCCGGCGGTGATTCCCGGTGCCTGGGCGGAGGAGGGCAGGGCGACCAGGTGGTGTTGCTGCACATCCGCGACGTAGATCCGTGCCTGGGACAGCCCCAGGCGGCGCCCGGCGGCCTCCACCAGCTCGGGGATCTCACGTGGGGCAAGGCGGTGGCAGGAGGCCAGCACGTCGGCGAGGATCTCCCCGAGACCGTCCTGGACTGACACGAGTGCTGCCCCTTCCCCGTCCGCGCCGGACGGCTCCGGCGATCTCCTCATCATCGCGCCACCCAGCTGCCGCCGTCTCAACGGCGCGCTGCGTCAGCCGCGGACCATGGTCGTGCCGGCGCCCTCGCCCGGAGCACACCGCCGGTGCCCGCGCTCGGGGGGATTCGGCTCGGGCAGTAACGCTCCTGGCAGTGGCACCTACGGCTCCAGGCGGGGGTCGTCGATGTCGACGGTGACGATCCCGGGTGGATAGAACTCCGCACGAGCCGTCAGGATCAGGTGCTGCTGCGGACGCACTGGGGTAGGCAGACTCGTGGCGATCGCGTGCGCCACGTCCTGGCCCCCATACCCGTCGCGGACCATCGTCGCCACCACCACGGCGGTACTCGCGTCCAGCGGCTCGAACTCCAAAGAGGGCAGCGCCAGGACCGCGTGCGCCGCACCCTCGTCCTTGATCTCTGCCTCGACCAGACACAGCACCGGCACCAGCAGGTGCTGGAACGGGCTGTGTAGAGCAGCATCCACGATCCGGTGCAGACGCGGGTGACCGGCGGCCAGCGCGGCCAGGGCGCTGGAATCCAGAATGATCACGCGCTGCGCCTAGGGGCGACCTTGGCGCGCGCGTCCTCCGCGGCGATGCCGTAGACCCGCTGCAGCAGGTCCGGGCCCTCGTCCAGCTCCGTATCGGTGAGGGTCATCCCGAAGTGCTCCCTCAGAAGCCGACGGCCCTCGGCAACGCGCTCGGCGATCTGCTCCGCGGTGGGCTGCTGCTCCACCAGCAGAGCCACCTGGGCGCCGATCGTGGTGCCGCGGGCTGCCGCGAGGGCGGCCAGCCGGTCACGCGTATCAGGGGAAACCTTGATCGTCGCATCAGCCATACCGCGATCGTACACCGCCGGTGTACCAGTGGTATACCGGCTCGGCCGGCCTTCCCGCCCACGTTGCTACCCGGGGGAATCGGGCAGCCACGGCGGGTGTTCAATGGCCCGGTCGCCGCAGGCTGAGCTGGGAGGACACCACCGTGGGACGCAAGAAGCCGGGCAAGCCGCGCCGGGAGCGGGCCGCCGCCGAGTACACCCCGCAGCAGCTCCAGCCGCCCGGCTACGACCAGTGGATGACCCTCGCCCCCGACGCCGCCGAGAAGGCCGCCACCGACCCTCGCCTCAGCCCCGAGACCAGCGGCCGGTGCCTCCATCACGCTGGCCTGCGTCGAGGATGCCGACCGGGGCAGTACCTCGTCGTCCTTCCGCCCGGCGGCCGCGCCCGCATCGCGCGCGGGGCGGTGGATGCTTCGCCCAGTTCTCCTCCGACTCCACGGGTCCCTCGGGCGCGGGGCAGCGATCTTGAGGTTCACCGCGCCGTACAGGTCGATGAACGCCCGGTAGTCCGAGGGGAGTTGGAGGCCGAGGCCGGCCGGTGCCAGCTCCCACGGCATCTGCGCCGGGGTGTACGCCGGCTGCCCCATGATCGCCCGCAGTCGCTCCCATGCCGCCCCGGCCATGTCCAGCCCCATTTTTCGCATCCGCATGTCGAACGGGCTGAACTGTAGGCGAGCCCTGTGACACGGAGGGTCCGGCGGTCAGCCGTCGGATGGGCGTCCCGGCCGGGGTGGCCCCGCCCGAGACGCCCTTGCACGCCCAGCCGATGGGCTGGGCCTCCGCGTCTGGCAGAGCGGTCGCGGAGCCGTGCCGTCAGGTCGCCGTCTGGCTGTCGGCTATGCGTCGGCCGGAGCCGCGTTGGTCGGTAGAAACCCCGACACGGTGGCAGGGTCGGAGGGCCGGGCTGGCTCTCTCAGTCCCACGGGCTGGTGGGCACCGGGCCTGGGGCGACGATCACCGCGATCTCGCCATCGCGGACACGGCCTGCCCAGACCTGGCCCCAGCCTTCCGGGACACCGAAGGTCAGCAGGTCGGGTTCCTCGTCGCGGGCGAGCTCGAAGTAGCCCTCGCAGAGGTCTTCGGTGTCCCGCCCGCTTCCCGGGCCGCCGAAGCCGGCGTTGGCCACGTCCGCCAGGCAGCGGAAGGGTTCGGTCAGCGGTTGCCAGGCGGTGGCGTCGGCGAAGCGCCCATGGCGTCCTCCGCCGCGAACCCGGCGCCGCTGTTCTCGTGCCCCAGGGCGCGGGTGGTGGTTGAACCCGGGTAGCGTCCCGGCCCGGCGCACGGCCGGGACGCACCTGGGCGGCCAATGCGCCCGCGCGCAGGCCGCCGGCCGGACACGGCTTTCGTGTCGCAGCCCGCTCGGCTGGCGCCGGGGGCGGCATGCTGTCCGCCATGACATATCGAGGCCCCCGCCGCAGCCGGCCCCACGCGCGCGCGAAGTCCCTGGGCGTGTCACTGGCCGTACTTGATGAGCAGCGCTCTCGCGTTGTCCCTGCCCAGCCCGGCCCGCCCACACCGGCACCGGAGCGGACGCGCGGCGCGGGCTGCTGCCACGTCCGCAGCGAACGCGCCATCGGCCTGGGCGGCACCGTCTTCATGATCCACCGGCATCAGCCCGACTGCCCGAGGTGGACACCCCGTACGGCGGGATGAGCCCGGGTGTCTCCGACTCGTGCCGCTCGACCAGAGAGCACCGTCTCGGCCCATGCCCCTGACGTGCGGCGTCCGTGAGGTCATGAGCGGCCAGGCACCTCGGCGTGTTCCCGAGGACCCGCCGCCGTGCGAGGCGTGCGGGTGCGCGCAGCTGTGGCTGCCCGGCGAGGTGAGCGTGGTGAACGGGCGCGGCCCGCGCCTGGACGGCCGCGCATGATCCCGGACAGGCCAGACGGTGTCCGGGTGTTCCCGCTCGTGAGCAGGCGGTAGCCATGCCCGTTCACCGGCGCTACGCGGTGCCCCTGCCCGGACCGGTCGGCGCGCACGCCCGGCCCACGGTGCTTCTCGTGCACCTGAGCGACGACATCGCCCCCGGCGGCGGACACGTCTGGACGGCCGCCGCCAGCCAGTGGCGGATGCAGATCGAGGGAGAGGAAGCGACCGTGCTGTCCGCGCCCGCCGGATACGACAGCCGCCACCCCGTCCTGCACGCCGTACCGATGCCCTGACCAGTCCCAAGGCCGGCCACCGGCGCCGGAGAGCAGCAACGGTCGAATCGCCTCGCGGTGCGGCGGTCGTGGGTGCGGCCGACGCTGCGGCTCTGCCCCGGGATGGCCACCGGCGTGTCGGTGCCACGGTCTACGCTTACTTCGGGGAGTGATCGAATGTCCTATGCCGATGACGACGACGAGTTCGAGTACGAGTTCATGCCCGCGCTGACTACGGCCCTGACCGATCCGTCAGAGGGGCCATGGACCGTCGACGGCTGGCGGATCGAGCGGCTCGGTCTGATCCAGGGGGCCGCAGGCAACGGCACGATCTACGACCCGCTGGGGCCGGAGGGTGGCGGCTTTCCAATGCGGCCCGGCGGCACGCCGGTCTACCTGATCGCCCGCGAGAACGCACCCGGGGTCCCGGTGGCAGTCCTCGTGCACCCCGGCGAGACCGTTCCGGTCCGGACGGAAGACTGTGGCGACCGCGTGGCGACCCCGTCCGGCCTGGCCGTGGTGCACGCGAACCCCAGCAGGACCTGGATCGAGCCTGGCACCGGGATGCTCAAGCGCGCCTGGGCCACCTTGCACGCACGCGCCGCCGAGGGCAATAGCTGGAGGCTGGAGAACCTTCGCGAGATGCTCCAGCACGCCTCGGTGGACCCGGCCGACTGGCCGGTGGAGCCGGTCGAGGGCGACTTCGCGAACGACTGGCTGATGATCCCGGACGAGGACGGCGCCGGCACCGTGCTGGGCGTCCTGGCCGACCCGGACGGCTCCAACACGACCGAGTGCCTGGACACCGAAGGCAACACGGTGGCGATCCTGCTCACCCTCGACTAGGGAGCGTATTCGGTCGTGACCAAGGGTGTTCTTGGCTAGGTTCACCCCGCTCGGTCCAGGAGACGCAGCGCGTCGCGAAGTATCTGGGCCAGGAGATGCGGATAGCCCGCAGGCCACAGAGCAGGCGGGGCCGGGCGGAACTTGGTGAGGCAGACCCTGCGCAGGAGCGGTCCCTGTTCGACGGTGAAAGCCGTGATCTGAAGACGGCGGGGTGGCGAGCACTGCGCGCACACGAAGGCGAACCGGTTGCCGGACCGCGGGCTGCGCAGGGTGGCGTGGACTGCAGGGTGGCCTCCAGTTGGACACCAGCGGCCGCGTTCAGGACGGCGATCACCTCGCCCCACCGGGCCGCCTCGGCGTTTACCGAGGCGGCAGTCGGTCATCCCCACGACCGGGGTCGCCCGCCGCGGTGGGGTGAGCCCGAGCTCGCGGGCGATACGCGCGAAGTGCCTGTTGTGCCACCTGTAGCCGCTGCTCACCTCCTCACGCCGCGCCGTCGGGCCAGGCCGTGCGCCGCGTGGTGCAGTAGCGCTTGCGGCTTGGCCCGGCCTCCGTGGCGCAGGGTGCCGGCGGAGAACTGGATCTCCATGGTCAGCGCGCCGTCGTGGGTGAACTCGCGCCCGGTGCGCAGCGTCGCGCAGCGGGTCTGGTCCGCGCCGCCGCTCGCGGTGGTGACCGCGAGCTCCGGCACGTCCGGGTGGCGGCGCCGGATCTCCTGCCAGGCGGTCTCCACGGTGCCGACGATGACCGCACCGTGGACGAGAGCGGCGGTCTCCGACCCGTCGTGGGCCACCGGCATGGGGCGATGGATCGTCATGCCGGGGAACCCGCACGACTCCCGGCCGGACACCCTGGAGGACGCCGCCCCAATCCCCGGTTGCGGCTGACACGGCGCGGGTGCTCTCCCATCGGCCGGGGCGGGTGCCCGACAGCCCGTGGAGGGCGGGAGCGAAGAACTCGAACCGTGGGATGCCCGGCAGTGCGCCTGGGCGGATGCGGCGCTGTGCGTTTCGCGTGGGGCCCCGGTGGCGGAGCCAGGGGCTGAAGGCCGGGGATGCGCTTGATGGCGCGATGCCGAGGGACCCGCACCGGGCATCGTGTACTCGGTGCGGGCCCCTCGCTACCAGGCGAGTGCCGTGGCAGGAACTACAGCGGACGGATGTTCTCGGCCTGCGGGCCCTTCTGGCCCTGCGTGACGTCGAACTCGACCTTCTGGCCCTCGAGCAGCTCGCGGAAGCCGCTGGCGTTGATGTTCGAGTAGTGGGCGAAGACGTCAGCGCCGCCACCGTCCTGCTCGATGAAGCCGAAGCCCTTTTCCGCGTTGAACCACTTCACAGTGCCATTAGCCATAAAAATCTCCTTCAAGGGGCTGTCCGAAGCCCGCACAGTGCGGACTTCGAGTCGCCGCGATGAGCACCCACCCGGAGAAATCCGGGAAAGAAAAAGGCGCCTGCGATACATCAGCAGGCGCACACAAAGTTCATGGGAACCACTACTGCAACTAACTTTGACCCTAGCAGGCCTGGGCTCGCCGCGGGTGGATATGTCACCCCCGGATTCCGTGGAGTCTTTTCCGGGGCCGCCGGCGGCGAGACCTCAACGCTGTCAACACACCTGGCGGGCAGGCTGGTTGAGAGAGTGACCGCACCCCGTCGGCGTCGATGGGCCTCAGGCGATGGCGATCGCCCGTTGGCGTGGCGGCGGCGCCCAACGGAGACATTCGGTCCTGCAGAACTGGATCCGTCGGGAGGAGACGGACCCGGGGTGAGCGAGGCGACGGGCTGACACCGCGGAGAAGGAGGAGCCGGGGGTCGGCGGCCGGGCGGTGCAAGGAGAACGCTCTTGGGTCCGACTGTTGGCTACCCGCGCAGGTCCGCGGGATCCCGCTCACAGCTCGGGGTCCCCGGGATAGGTGGGGATGTCGTAGCCCTGGTCGCGAAGCCACTGGCAGGTCACCGCGGCCCGGTAACCGCTGTCGAAGGAGGGAAAGGACTCGTCAGCCTTCTCCGGAGGAGGGGAGGTTTTCTCGCCATGCTCCATTCTGTCGACCACGGCGTCGGCGATCCGGGCTGCCGTGTCGCCGCCGAGGTCGCCTTTGTCCCGCCAGCGGGTCAATTTGTCCTTGGCCTGCCGGGCCAGGCGGGCACTTTCGGCGGCGTGCTCCGTGCCGACCGCGGCCACCGCCGCCTCATTGGCCGACCGTAGCCATTGGCCCAGGCAGTCGGTGATGACCTGCTGGGCGAAGGCGGCCCGCCACTCTTCCCGCTGCTGATAGTCATCCGTCATACCTGCAGCCTATCGAGAAAGGGAAACCGTTCAGCCCCCCTCCTATATTGATTTTCGAGCTCGTCGAGAATCGTCGCCACCGTGCGCGGCGCTGCGTTGCTCGCGTCCGCGCGCGGCGGCGGCTCGGGGGGTGCCGCCGCCGCGCGACGGAAGGTTATCTCACTCTCGGCCGCCCCAAAATCTGTGCTCGCCGGAGTAGACATTCCTTGCGGGCGGGTCTTACGTTTCTCTCGTAAGAAGCAGTCGGCACTACCGAGCAGACACGAACTGGCCGGGCTGTTGGACGAAAGATCGCGGTTCGGTCCGGCAGTGGAGCCCCGAAGCCAGGCAGATGCAGGACGGCGACGGGACTGACTGCCGGACCGGGCGGCCCGCAGGCATCAGGGCTGCCACCAGTGGTACCGAGCAGTGCGCAGTTCAGTGGTTGCAGTATCAGCAGTCGTGAGACAGGCAGGACCTCGGCAAAGGCGTCATGACTGCGGCGCACGTGTCGAGGGGTCCGATCAGCGAAGCTTCAGCCCGCCGCAGGGCTGTAACGGCCCGCAGGGCTGGGCTGCCGGACCGGGTGGGCCGTCACGGCCACCGAGCAGTTCCAGCAGGTGCAATACCAGCAGTAGCAAGATGACAGTCAGCTCAGCGGAGAAACGGAGGGCGCAAGCGCCATCAGGATCGCCCGGCCCGTGAAGACGCCCGGGCGGACACCGCAGACCCCAACGCAAGGACGGTGGTTCCGGTCACGCATACGCGATCCCCGCGCCCCCCTTCACCCGGGGCACTGCGGATGTAACAGGACCGGCCCAGGCCGGTAGATGGTGTTGTCCCCCTTCGGGGCCCCGGAGCCGACACGGCGCCGGGGCCCCTCGACGCGTTCTCCCCAAGAACCAGAGAGGTGCAGTGACTACGACGACCAGCCCAGACACACCCGACAAACTCGACGACGACGACTACCCCGCCTACACCATGGGCCGCGCCGCCGAGATGACCGGCACCACCCCCGGCTTCCTGCGAGCCCTCGGCGAACACCGCCTCATCACCCCACTGCGCTCCGACGGCGGACACCGCCGCTACTCCCGCTACCAATTGCGCATCGCCATGCGCGCCCGCGACCTCGTCAACCAGGGCACGCCCATCGAGGCGGCCTGCCGCATCGTCATCCTCGAAGACCAACTCGAGGAAGCCCTGCGCCTCAACGAACAACTCCGTAGCTCCCAGCACGCCCAGGAGCCCACGGCGGACACCTGACCTGCAAGCCGGCCTACAGCCGCGGGAGAAGCCGGGGAGGCCCGCGCTCGGGCCGTGCGTGTCGCGCTCCAGGTCGCCCGGGTGAGCCGGGCGGCCTGGTCACAGGCGTGCTGCAGGTGTCCCCGAGCAGTGGCGATGATCATGCCCGGCGCGGCCGTGGGATCCCTGCGGAGTTGATCGCCGACGTGGCCGAGCGAACGCGGTGCACGATGCTGGCCTCCACCAGCTGGCGCCCGCCGCCCTGCGCCAGACCCGGCTGGCCGGCGCGTGTTCGCCGCGCTCGGCCGGCTGGGGGCACCAGTCGCGAATGTCGACTCCGCTCGACAGCAGATCCTCGACCGTGAACGGTACATCGCCGGGTCCGGTTCGGCGCCTCGGGCGAGCGCGGGATCGGCACTCCATGGGCCTGGGCGAGCCGGCCCCCGAGGTCAGGCGCCCCAACCGTAGGCGTCGTGTGTCGAGAGCTCTCGCCAGAACTTCGGCTCGATTTGCGCCGTTACGCCTGCAGCTTCGAACATCGGCCGAATCTCGGACTCCTGCTCCCGGAAAAACGACTCGAAGCTCTGCCGGTCAGGCCATTCGTCCAGGACCAGCAAGCTGCTGCCGTCGTCGGAGCCGTAGAAGCGGTGCGCAATGAGGCCATGACGCTTCGCCGCTGCGAGGACATCCTGGAACGTCTTCGTGTTGTCCTGGGCGTACTGCTCCACTGCCTTCGGATCGCCGGCGACCTCCAACGTCAAGATCACAGACATAGCTTCTCCTCTTCGCTCACGGACTCGTACTGAGATATTTGCAACAAATGATCCCTAAATGGGGCAAACACGCTGAAGGTCTGAGTGGCTGAACCTCAGGCCGGTACCGGTCAGCCGAGTTCGTACTCCGGTTCCTTGTCGTCGCCGTCGAGTGCGCTCGCTCCATGGGGCCGGGCGTTTGACACGGCAGGTCGTGGTACGGCGTCTGCTCACTCTGGATAAGACTGGGACACTGGTATCGGTGCATGTACGGATCGCCGCCCAGACGGCCGGGGTATCGGTCCGCACGGTATAGAACCGGCTGGCGGCCATCGCCCGTCGTCGGGCCGCCTGGAACCGCCGCGGCGCTTTCATGGTCACTGACGAGTTGTGGGCGCGGCTTTCCAAGCTGGGCGGGAACGTGGCGACCACCGCGACCCCAAGGCCGCCCAGGCCACCACCCGGCGCGCGCTGGCCGCCCTCGACCCGGAGGAGTTTCCCGGTGCTGACCGGCCACCTGGCCCATGTCCTGCCCGCCGTGGTCGACCACGAGGTCTACTTCGGCGCGCTCCGCCAGCTCATCTGTGCCGCCGACCCGGCCCGGGCCGCGCCGGTGCCCGGACAGGCGGCCGAGGGGAATTAGATCAGCGTGGACAGCACCCTCGCCGCCTACCGCGGCCAGATCGCGTGGCCGGAGCTGATCCACGGCTGGCTCGTCGTCGTCTACCCGCAGCGGCTCGCCGCCGCTCCGAAGACGGCCGCGTCCGATCGCCGGCCGGCGCTCACCCGGCGCCGTTCACGTCGCCCGCGTCCCCTCGGTGGCCACCCGTTTGCGTCCATCGGCCGGCGTGCACGCCGGCCAAGCCCACGGTTCGGTGCCACCCGTCAGTGTGCGCTCGCCGCGCCCGCCGTGACCGATGGGGCGAAGGCTGGCAGTTGCTCCAGACTCTCCGCGACCGCCGCGAAGCCATACTCGAGCATCTCGCGCTCGTACCGCTCGACGGCCGGCAGCAGCTCCGCCTCGCCGCGCTCGACCGCGGTGATCGCGCGGCAGAGCAGTGCCGCGTCCCGGAACGCGGTGTTGGCGCCCATGCCTCCGCTCGGCGGCATGACGTGGATGGCGTCGCCGAGCAGGGTGACCTGGCGGGTGCCCCAGTGCGGCACTGGCTTCGCGTAACGGACCGTCAGTACGGAGCTGTTCACCACGTCCGACTGCCGTACGAGCTCCACCAGGTCGGGGTGCCAGTCGGCGATGCCGGCCAGCAGCAGGTCGCGGACCGCCGGCCAATCGGCGGGCAGCGGCTTGATGTACTCGGGCAGGAACGCACCCCAGCGGAGGTAGCTTCCGGTTTCCGGGAGTTCGACATCGGGGGCCAGTTCGGCGGCGGCGAGGTGCGGCGGGCGGCGGAACTCCATCTTGCCGAGCAGCATCCGCACCTCGGGGCCGTTGACCACGGTGCCGAAGCCCGGGACCAGGCCGGCGAACCGCTCGGTCAGCGGCGTGCGGCCGAGCAGGCCGTTGCCGTCCAGGGTGACCACCTCGGCGTCGGGCAGGAGTTGCCGACGGACGGGGGAGTTGCCGCCGTCCGCGCCCACCAGCAGGTCGCCGGTGGCGCTGCTCCCATCGGCGAACTCGGCCCGGACGGTGCCGTCGGTCAGCTCGGTGTAGCGGACCAGCCGCTTGCCGAACTGGATCCGGTCGGTGAGCCCGGCCAGCAGCAGATGCCGCAGGACGTGCCGGTCGGTGGCCGTGCCCCCGTGCAGCGCGCCGAGTTGGCGGATCTCGCGCAGCTGCTCGTCGACCACCCGCCGCTCACCCGAGAGCTCTCCGGTGCTGGCCTCCAGCAGCGGGTGCAAGCGCTGCGGCAGGCATTCGCGCAGCGCGGCCAGTCCCGGGCCGCCGATGCCGATCCGAAAGCCCTGGTACCGGGCCCGCACGCTCGCCTCGCGCTCGTAGATCCGCACGTCGATCCCGGCCTGTCGCAGCCCCTGCGCCAGGCACAGACCGCCGAGTCCGGCACCGATCACCAGAACACGCATGTCGCCCCCCAAACTTGAACACCGTTCACTTGGTCACTGTTCAAGTTACTTGGTCAGTGTTCAAGTGGCAAGATGCTCCGATAGCAGGAAGGGATACGAAAGGGGGACCCGATGCCGCTCCGGCAGGCCGATGTGCTGCAGGGCGCCATGGAACTGCTCGACGAGGACGGCCTCGACGAGCTGACCACCCGTCGCCTGGCCCAGCGGCTCGGCGTCCGCGCCGGCGCCCTGTACTGGCACTATCCGAGCAAGGCGGCACTGCTGGACGCGCTGGCCGACCGGATCATCGGCGAGATGCTCACACAGCCGCCCGCCGGCGGCCCGGGTGCCGCCCCCGCCGTCGAGCAGGACTGGCCCGACCGGGTCCGCGAGCTGGCCACCCGGGCCCGCGCGACCATGCTCGCCCACCGCGACGGCGCCCGGCTCGTGGTCTCCTTCACCGCCCCGCCGCCCAACGCCGTCGCCTACTTCGGCTCCCTGGTCGACGCCCTGCGCTCGGCCGGTGCCGACGCACCGGCCGCCCACCTCGGCGCGGACGTGGTCACCAGCTTCGTCAACGGCTACACCCTCGAGGAACAGGCCCGTCAGGCCGCCCTGATCCCCCTGGACCAGCGCGACGCGACCTTCCGCCTGGAGCTGGACATCGTGATCGCGGGCATCCGCGCGCGGCTGCTGCGCGACTGAGCGGAGCCGCCGCCGGTCGGTCGCCATCCAGGTCGGCGCAGCCACGGACCCCGCTCGTTCCGGCGCGCAGTCGAAAGCCCGGGCGAACGTGCCAGGCGCCCGGATCGGAACAGCTAGGTCAGGTGCGGTGGTGGGGATCGGGGGCCGGTGCGGGTTGGCCGCATATCGAGCAGGCGCCGGTCCCGGTGGCCAGGAGGGCCTGGAGTTCACGGAGGACCGCGTAGAGGGTCAGACCGGCGCAGGGACTTTTGGGTCGAGCCTGAGCATGGTGCAGAAGGCCTGGGCGAGTGAGGCGAGAGTGGCGTGGCGGTGTCAGCCGAGGTAGTTGCGGCCCTCGAAGTGGTCCAGGCCCAGGCCGTCCTTGAGCTCGCGGTAGTCGTGTTCAACTCGCCAGCGGATCTTGGCGATTCGCGCCAGCTCGCGTAGGGGGATGTCGGTGGGCAGGGTCGAGAGCCCGTAGTCGGTGGGCTCGGCGGAGTCGGGTGGCCACTGGACGAGCAGCCAGCAGTCGGACACGGATCCGTCGGCGGCACGGCGGCACGGCGGATCGTGCGGTTGGCCGGGCGGACCCGCAGGGCCAGGAACTGCGAGCGCATCTCGGCGTTCGGGTTGTGCTTGATGGCCTTGCTGCCCTGGCGCCAGGTGACGGTCCTCGCCCTGTCGCGCCCGGCGGCCAGGGCCAGGGCGCGCAGGGGTGGTGTGCGGCTGGGGGTAAGCGGACGCGGGAGGGCGGCCCTGTCCGGAGTAGGGCGGGCGCTCGGGCGTCGCATTCGCCCAGGTACGCGGTCGTGATGGCCTTGACCGCGACCATGTAGGCCAGGCCGCGCACGGTCAGGCCCTCACGAAAGCCCGTGGCGTCCCCGTGCCCGGCGTCCGCGACGACCGGCAGGTCAGGCAACTCCCAGCCCCCGCGCACCTCCTCGAGCATGTCCAGGGCCAAGCGCCACTTCTCCAGGTGCCGTGCGATATCCGGGATGCCGGCCTTGGCCAGGCGGCGCCGGATCGCCTCGGCCAGCAGCGCGTCCCCGCCGTGCTTGGTGTCGTCCCAGCTCTCGGGCAGGAACAGGCGCCAGTCGACGGCCGAGGACGCCGGTCGAACACAAGGTTGACGCTGAGCCAATCTGGCAGTTGCCCCGCTTGCCCAGTGCGCCGCAGTACATCCGCGCCACCCCGGGCGAGTCGTAGCCGTCCTTGGGGAAGCCGACATCGTCGATCGCGTAAGCCTCGGGAGAGATGTTCGCGGCAGTCCAACGTGCCAGCCGCTCAGGGACCTTGGAGTAGTCCCAGGTGGGAAGAGGAGGCGAACTGCTGCAGCTGCTGGTAGTCCACGCCCAGTCGCTCGGCTATCGGCTGCATCGACTTGCGCTTGCCATCAGCATCAGCCCACGCAGGTACAGCTCGTCCTTGGCCCGCTGGTCCCGACGGGCCAGCGAACCGAGCATCTCCGCCGCGAACGCCTCAATACGCGGCCGAAGCTCTTCCATCACCTCAGGCGTCACATCTGACAGAAGATCACAACCTACCTGACGGTGATCAATCGGGGTACCTGACAAAGCACCTACTAGATGGCGCCCGCCCGCCGGCGCCGGGCCGGCGGGCGGGCTTTCCCTGCGGAGTTCTACCGGAGCCCCTGCCGGATCAGCCGTGCTGGTCCGAGGCGATGAGGGTGTCGATCATGCGCTGCAGCAGGGCGGCCAGGTAGCGGGCGTCCTGGGCGCCCTTGTGGTCTCCGAGCTGGTCCAGCATCACAGCCTTGTCGCGCAGCTCCGCGAGCTGCTGGCGCATCCTGGCGATGTCCGCGCGGTGGTCGGTGGGGTTGTCGGCCACGACCGTGGCCACGCCCTGCTGGGCTGGGGCGGCCTGGGCGGGGGCGGCCGCGAGCAGGGCGCCGCCGGCCAGGGCGACGGTCAGGGTGATGGTGGGTATGCGATGGCGCATTGAGCTTTCTCCTCACGTTCAACGTACTTAGTTGACGGCACATCAGGGAGTGGCCCGTCAGTAGCAGTGCGTGCCTCAAGCACGCATCTCGCGCTACATGAAAAGCGTGCTCGGCGCACGCTAATCTGCGGGGTGACGAATCCGACCGGACACCAGATCGCCGAGGCCCTGGGACTGCTGCTGCGGCGCAGCACCCGCACCGGGCTCCATGCCCAGCTGACCGACGGCCTGGGGGAAGCCGTCGACGAGCTCACCTACCCCGTCCTGAGCGGCCTGGCCCGCACCGGCCCGTGCAGCGCCGCCGACCTCGGCCGCGAGATCGGACTGGACCGCACCACCGTGACCCGCCGCGCCGACCGGCTGGAGGAGGCCGGCCTGCTGCGCCGCGAGGCCGACCCCGCCGACCGGCGCGCCACCCTGCTCGTCCTCACCGGCTCCGGGTACGACGCGGTGCGGGCCACCCGGGACCGCCTGGCGGCCCGCATCGAGGACTCCCTCGCCTCCTGGCCGGCCGCCGACGCCGAGGTCTTCGCCGGGCTGCTGCGGACCTTCGTGGACGAGGGGCCGTTCCAGAACTGAAGCCCTCAGCGCCGAGGTTCCGAGCCTGAGCCTCAGGCCTTGGGCCCGGGCCCGGGTTCCATCAGGCCCGGACCTCCAGGGCCGGGCCCGCGGGCGCCGGACGGCCGACCGGGGCCGCGTGCCGGGCGCGCAGCGCGTCGGGGTCCGCCGTCCCGCAGTTGGCCAGGATGAGCAGGCAGGAGCCGCTGCGGTTGAGCACCACGAACAGGTGCTTCGTCTCCACGAAGCCCGACAGCATCGCCCACGCCCGGGTCTGGGTGCCGCACCGGTCGATGACGGTCACCCCGGCGCCGTCCACCACCACGTGATGAGGCTCTTCGAATTTCCCACCCGCCGCTCAGGTGCTGGCCAGGCATGCTCACTTGTATTCCCCATGCTGGAACAGGCGGTGGGTACACCGATGGCGAGAGCGGAGGTCGCCGCTGAGCGGGTTGGGGATGAGAGCAGCTACTTATGGCCTACCTGACAAATGATCATCTGGCGGGTTCGTGGGGACCAGGAGCGCGGCCAGGGGCGCGACGCAGAACCGCCGGCTCGCTGGATACGGAGAGCGAGCCGGTCGGCGGTTGCCCGGCTGTCGATGTACTCGACTCTGATCGTGCGGAGGTCGTGAGTTCGAGCTCTGACCAGGTAGACGGTCGGCTTGTTGACGCAAGGAGGCCGCCTCGCGGGTTTGAGCCCGGTGCCGCGACTGACGAACCCGGCGAAGAGTTGTGTCCTACCGGCTCGAGGCGCGGCCAGCCGCCGCCGCTACGTCCTACTTCTCCTCCGGCTCCCAGGCGCGGAGCAGGTCGAGCAGCCCTGCGTCCCCGTCCACGCGCAAGGACTCGGCCTGGATGCGGTCGTACAAGTAGAGGACCAACTCACTGGCTGTGCCATGGACGGAGACGCCGGCTGCGTTCGAGTCCTCGCCGGTCGCGGCGGTGGGCGCGGGGATGCGGGTGGAGCGTGCGCCGTCGCCGTCGACCGTGAGGCGCCAGGAGCGGCCCTCGGCGGTGTGGAAGTCGAAGGCCGTGGGCTTGTGCGGCCAGGCACTCGGCGTTCCGCAGACGGTGAACAGGAACTCCTCCACACCGTCGAGTGCCACCTCGGCCGGCAGCGGCTGCGCAGCGCCCCCGGCGAGCTGGGCGTCGTACGTGTGCACCGCGGTCTCCTGGGCCCGGTGCCGGGCGACACCGCCGGAGGTTTGCGGTGACTGCGACGCAGGCCACCACGTCCAGCAACCGCTCTCCGGGCCTGCCTCGCGCAGGGCGCCGAGCAGAAGCTGCGTCGACGCGGCCAGCCAGGCCAGCAGGGCCTCACGCTCCCGCGGCACTTCCAGAGCGGCACGCGCAGCGGTGGCGTCGGCCGGGGGAGCGTCGGCAGGTCCCGCGCCGACGATGGCGGCCCAGAAACGGTCTCCCCCACCCAGGTGCTTCACCAGATCGAACAGCGTCCACCCGGGGCAGGTCGGCACCTGTGCGTCGAGACTGGGCGCGGCGGCGACCGCGGCGCGGAAGGCGGTCGACCGTTCATCGATCAGTCGCAGCAGGTCAGGGAACTCGAGATTCTTTTCCACGCCGGATGTCTATCACCGTGCTCCGGTGATCGGACAGCGATTTTCATAGTCGCCGCCGGTTGGCCATTGCGGACGTCGTCGTCGCCTCCCACCGCTCGGGTGACAAGCAGCGCACTGCTGCGAGGACGCTGGTGGTGGCGGTACGCCAGGCGTCGTGCCTGTGAGTGCTCTGGCCTCGCCGCGCGGCCGGGCACCTCGGCGACGTGACGTCCACCCGGTGCGCGCGGTCATGCTGCCGCTCGATGTGATGGACGCGGAGGTCACGACGGCGGGGGAGGACCGGTCGGGTCGGAAGTTCATGTCGCGCCAGGAGAACCGGCCGGGCCCTGTACGTCCAAGGACGTGGCGAGCTGCGCCGCGAGCTGGCCGGCGCCTTGCGCACCGGCCGCGCCCGACGCGTCCCCCACCGCCAGGCCGCCACGCGCAGGCCCAGGTTCGCCCATCCGATGGTCATGATCAGCGAACGGCCTGCGGAGGTCGAGGACCGGGCAGTCCCAGGGCACTGGGAGGGCGACCTGATCATCGGCAAGGACGGCACCTCCGCCATCGGCACGCTCGTCGAGCGCGCCACCCGCTACGTCATGCTCCTGCACCTGCCGGACGGCCGCACCGCCGAGCACGTCCGCGACCCCCTCGTGGAAACCGTGCAGACCCTGCCGACACACCTGGTGCGCTCGCTGACCTGGGACCAGGGCGCCGAGATGGCCGCGCACGGCTCATTCACCCTGGCCACCGACATCCCGGTCTACTTCTGCGACCCGGCCAGCCCCTGGCAACGCGGCTCCAACGAGTTCTTCTTTTTTCAGCTTGAAGACTGCATCAGCGAACGCACACTATCCGGCTGACCCCAGCAGTGTGAAGCCCACCTCAGGCAATTGCCTCTTCGGGACAAGGGGCAATGCCGGTGACCTAAGGCAAGACCGCGACCTCCGGGTCTCCCACAGACTGCTCCTTGTCGGTCGGTGTTGTACGAGATCGCACTCAACCGTGGGAGGGCTGCCGGCCCAGGGGGTATTGGCCCGTTGCCTGTCCGGCCGGATAGCCATCATGTCGGCGGCTCGGCCCGTCGCCTGGTGATCATCGCGTCCTTGCCCAGTAGCCACCTTTTTGTGCGTACTGGGCAGCGACGTGCGGTGCGACGAGACTGGTGCCCAGGAAAAAGAAGGGAGATGACAGCAGGTCAGGAGGCAGACGGCTCGACCTGTCCGGCCTGCTCGGCCGTCATGCGGTCGAGGCGCTCGTGGCCCAGGTCGGAGACCGGGCCGAGGGCGTCAGAGAGGCGGCGGCCGAAGTCGGTCAGGGAGTAGACCGTCTTCAGCGGAAGGACGTCGTGAACCTCGCGGTGCACCAGGCCGTCGGACTCCATCTCGCGCAGGGCCTGGGTGAGGACCTTCTCACTGAGGCCGGGCAGTCGTCGGCGGAGTTCGGCGGGACGCTGCGGGCTGGCCTCCAGTAGCCAGAGCAGGGACGTCTTCCACTTGCCGTCGATCACGGCGATCGCGGCGGTCACCCCGCACACGTTCGGGTTCACGGCCTGACTACGCGTCATCTCCTGCCCTCTGGGTCGTCGTTGTCCACCACCATGTCTACAGGAGATGAAGTATGCCCACCAACCACACCCAGCCCACCGTCACCGTACTCGGCCTCGGGCCGATGGGACGCGCCCTGGCCGGTGCCTTCGTGGACGCCGGCGTCCGTACCACGGTCTGGAACCGTACCCCAGGCCGGGACGCCGCGCTGGTCGCCCGGGGTGTGGTGAGCGCGACCACGGCAGAGGAGGCCGTGGCGGCGAGCGAGCTGATCGTCATCTGCGTGGTGAACTACGACGCCTCGGACGCCGTGCTGCACCGTAAGGAAGTCGAGGCCGCGCTCAAGGGCCGGGCGGTGGTCAACCTGACCGCCGACTCGCCGGACCGTGCCCGGTCCACGGCCGCTTGGGCGGCGGAGCACGGCGTCGAGTACCTCGACGGCGCCATCATGACGCCGGCCCCGAGCATCGGCACGCCGGAGGCGGTCTTCATCCACAGCGGGCCGGTCGACCTCTACGAGCGGCACGCGCCGGTGCTGGCGGTGCTCGGCGGTACCCACACCCACCTTGGCGAGGAGATCGGCCGGGCGGCCGGCTTCGACATCGCGCTGCTGGACATCTTTTGGACGGCGATGGCCGGATACGTGCACGCGCTGGCGCTAGCCAAGGCAGAGGGGATCAGCGGGCGGGAGCTTGCGCCGTTCGCCCAGGGGATCGGTGCGATCCTGCCCCCGCTGTTCGCGGAGTTCGCCGAGGACTTTGATAGCGGCAGCTATTCGGGCGCGATCAACCCGCTCACCTCGGGCGTCTCCACCATGGCCCACGTCGTGCACACCGCCGAGTCGCACGGCATCGAGTCCGGGGTAATGCGCGCAGCCGAGGGTCTGGTCCGCCGGACCATCGCCCTCGGCCACGGCAAGGACGGGGTGAGCCGCCTCGCCGAGGTGCTGGGCCGACGCTGAACACCGGCGCACCCGCGCGAAGAGCACCCGCAAGGGCTCTGGACCCAACCTGCGACGGGCTTGGCCGATCGCGGCGGTCGTCGGCACCGCTACGACCGCCGCCCAGCCCCGATTTCCTCGCCCAGCAGCCGTGCGACCTCCTCATAGCCCTGCCCGAAGAACAGGTACATCGCCAGCACGAAGCACACGACCGACCGCGCCGGCAGCAGCCGACTGCGTTGCTCGGCCTGCCCGCTCTCGGCGACCACCTCATCAACCCAACCTGGCGGAAACGCCCCCTACACCCCGATCGCGATCCGGTCCGACAACCGCGCATCCGCAAACGACCTGACCTGCCCCACCCTCGCCACACCAACCAACGAGACCAGAAGACCCAAATCACCGGCATTGGGACTAGGTGTGGTCAGCAGCCGGATCTCATCGATGCCCTACTGGCGGAGCCTCTAAGTGGCCTGCGGCCGGGCACCCCACGCCGAATTCCGAGATCTTTTGCGGCTTTCCCGTGCGCGGTCCCAACGGCTGACATCCTGACCGCCATGACGAACAGTGATAGCAGGATCGCGGCGCGTGGCGAAGAGTGGTTCGAGTGGGCCGGCCTCGCCCTCGTTGGGGTGCTCGTCTCGGGCCCGTACCTGTACTACGCGGCGACGACGTCCTGGTTCGTGGCCCAGCGCTACGACGCGGACAACATGTTCTGGTGGCTGCTGCCGGTGGTGGCGGTCAGCGGAAACCTGGCCGCCGCCGCCCGGATCGGGACCAACGCCTTCGCCACCTGGGGCGTGCGCCTGCTCTTCGCCGCGCTGACGGCCGGCGCCTTCTTCGCGTACCTGCACGGCCATCTCGCCGAGTTGGAGGTGCCGGTCACACAGTGGGTGTGGCCGCCCTGCGGCGCGGTCACGGGGATGTTCGGACTCCAGATCGTCCGGCTGTCTGCTGAACGCCGGCCCTGGCGCCCTGCGGACAGCCAGACGCCATAGCTGCTTGGCCTCCCCGTGGCGTGCCCGCCCGGGTCTTCGGCTGGTCGCTTCCCGCCAAGCAGCGTGGGCTCCATTGCCATGGGAGTCCGGGAAGCTGCGGCAGTGTCAGCTCGGCCCGCCCGGACTGGCCCGTCCGCGACACCAGCGACCGCGGTGGCCGTGCGGCCCACGACGCCGCACGGCCATCGCCGGACCTGCTGCTACTTCGCAGCTTCCTTGAGCTTGGAGCCGGCCGTCGCCTTGACGCTGTAGCCGGCCGGGATCGAGATCGGCTCTCCGGTCTGCGGGTTGCGGGCAGCTCGCGCCGCACGGTGCGTGCGCTCCAGGGTCAGGAAACCCGGGATCGTGAGCTTCTCCTCGCCCTTCCTGACGGTCTCACCGGCGATCTCGGCGAATGCCGAGAGGACCGCTTCGGCGTCGTTCTTGGTGACCTCGGCGCGGTTGGCGAGAGCTGCGACCAGTTCAGTGCGGTTCATCGTTCTCACTTTCGATCGTGTAACTCGGATCCAGCCGTATGCTGCCAGACGACCTGGCCGACAGGGGGGATGAGGAGCGCTGTACCGCCAAGCACCAGGCGGGGCCCACCCCTTGCTCGCAGGGCGGCTACGGCTTGACCTCCTGGCAGGCCCAGCTCTCGAGCCCGGTGAACGAGACGCACGCCTTCCCCTTCTCCAGGCGAATGTTGCGCCACTCGGCCACCAAGTCCCTGCCGGAGTCGTGGGCCCGGACATCGCCGTGGATGGACTTGCCGTTGCCTTCGTGCAGCACACCCCAGCGGTCGAGCTGGCCGCTTCCGTTGACCCAGCGAGCGACGACCCGATCGGCCCAGGTGCCCTGCCCGTGGATCTCGATGCACACGTCCGGGCGCGTGGTGCCGGTGCCGAAGAAGTTATGGGTGCAGGCATCCGAGGAGCGCTGCGCCGCGGCGGCTGGCGGGGCCAGCCCCACGGCGAGGAGGACGAGAGCGGCTGTGGCGGCGGAGGCCTTCACAATCACGTGCAGATCATCCCTTCGAATCGGCGGGAGCGGATTACCACTGCCGAACGACTCCGGCCGCAAATGGTTCCTGCACGCATCACCCCTCCGGCTCAGCCGCGACGCCCGTACCGACGGCGGGCACACCCAGCTCACCGTCAGCGGCGGCATGATCGGTAGGCCGCAGTGCATGTCGCCCGAGCACGCCCTCGGCGATCTGGTGACCCCCGCCGCCGACGTCTTCGCCCTCGGAGACCAACCGGATCGCCGTGCGCTACGGTCTCACGGCGGCGCTGGCCGCGTTCGCCCTGTTCACCGTCGCCGTGGCGATCACCGCGCTCGGTCAGCGGGGGCCGCTGCTCCGCCAGGCCGAAGGCAGGCTGACGGCCCGTCGGTGACGGCCAGCGGCGTTCAGCTGGCCGGGGTGCCGCCGAACGGGCCCGCCAGATCCGGGACTCGGCGGCGCTACGCCACGAATCCGACCACCCCGAACCCGGCACGCGAAGCCGCGTCCCGCAGCCATCCGACCACGATCGCGATGGCGGCGACGATCTCGGGGGCGAGGGCCTGGTCGGCGCCCTGGCCCTTCTCGTACTCCTCCAGCGCGGCCAGGCACCGCTCGTGCGACCATTCCCCGGATCGCGGGAGGTCGTGGGTCGGGATCACGCTCGGCATGCCGCCGTGGCCCCCGAACTCCGCTACCGAGACCGCGGTGACGCCGACGGCGCGCAGTCCCTCGTCCACGGTCTCCAGCCAGCCGCCACGGAAGGGCATGAATTCGGAGTTGTCGAGGGTTTCCCCGAGGCGCTCGCAGAGCCGCCGGTAGGCGTATCCGTACTGGAAGGCGTGGTGCGGGTCCGTGCTGAACGGGCCGCCGCGCATCACCGCCTCAAGTGCCGCGAGCGAGGTGGGGGCACCTTCCGAGATCTGCCGGGAAAAGTAGTCGTCGTCCGCGGCCAGATGGGGCTCGCAGCTGTAGCGCACCGCCTGGAGCAGGGGCTCGTTGCCGGAGCCCACGAGGGCTCGCATCTCGGTGGGATCGACCCAGTACACACTCAGACCGGAACTCATCGTCCCACCGTAGCCAACGTGGTACGCCGGGCCGTCACCGGCGCCGCTGCGCATCCGGCAGGCAGAGCCGTGAACCAGCTGTTCGTTACCGGAGGCCGATGAGGCCCCAGCCGCGGGACTCGGCCCCGGCGACCACCTCGCCCCACTCGCGCAGGAGTGCGGCGGCGGCGTCGAAGCTGGCGGGCCGGCCCGCCCACCCGGCGCACTCGGCGTCGAAGGGGACCCGGAGTTCCTCCAGCCGCGGTGCGGCCGTCGCCCAGGCGCGGGCGAGGCCGGGGATCTCGTCCGGGGCGCAGAGCAGGAGCACGTCCGGGCGCCAGGGTGAGGGGTCGTCGGGGAAGCTGGCGGCCGGTGCGGGGCCGTCGTCCGGGGCCTCGGGGACGAGGGCGCCGAGGAAGTGGTCGAGGGCCGCCTGTAGGTCGGGGGCCGCCGATTGCCTGATGTCCGCCCAGGCGGCGGCCAGGCGCCAGTGAAAGCTGTGGGAGCCGGTGGTCCCGTGGAACTGGTAGCGGGCGCACCACGCCGGCTCCGGCGGCCATACCCAGCCGTCGGGCGCGGCGACGGCGAGGGCGTTTGGATCCGCATCGCTCCAGGGGACGGGGAACGCGGTGTCGTCCAGCACGTCCAGGCGCTCGTGCGCCGGTATCCGGGCCAGCCGGGTCCAGTCGGCCATGACCACGATGATGTCCAGTCCCATCCGCGCAGGTTAGCAACCTGGTACATGCGCCCGCCGCGGACGTGTCGTGGACCCGAGACCTGCGGGCAACCCGCGCTGAGCTGACGGCGATGCGCCGGCCGGACGACCCTAGGGCCTGCTGCCCGGAAGTCGGCCTAGGGATGGTGTCGGCGGTCTGTGGGAGCATCGTCGCGTCGGACGAGCGAAGGGCCAAACCGTGCCATGGATTGGGATGACGTCAAGTCGTCTTTCAGTAAGAGCTCGTAACACGATCTTGTGAGTGTGGCCTGGTCGGCCACCGCGCCAGTCACTGCTGAGGGTCGATGTGGTCAGGCCTCCACCGTGACGTGGACGGGCGTCATGTCGGCGCGGTACTGGACGGCTGGCCAGTAGCCGTCCATGAAGTAGCGACTCTCGGGCTCACCGAAGTGGACTTCGAAGTCTCCCGAGCGGTAGACGACCAGCGTGTTCGGCGTCATGACCTCGGGGAAGCGAGCCTTCTCCTCCTCGGTCTCGTCACCCTCCGCGAAGGTGGTCCAGATGAACTCCGTGCCGTCGCGGCGGATGTGTTCGAACTCGGCCACAAGTCGGCGTGCGTGGGGCAGCAGTTCGGCGATCTTCTCCGGTCCTGCGCAGTCGAACCACATCTCCAGCCGCCGCCCCGGGGTCGTCACCGAGGTCTCGGCGATCCGGCCCTCCACCCGGGGCTCGCCCAGCACCGGGTCGGTGTCCACGTGGCGGATGTGCGGCGGCAGCAGGCCGTCGGGGAGCAGGCTCGTCGCCAGAAAGGCTTCCTCGACGTGCTCCTCGTACCAGGGGTTGTGCTTCTCGACGATCACCTTGTAGCAGGCGGTGAACTGCCGTGGCGTGCCGGCAACGGACCGCCCGTCGGTGCTGGTCAGGGTGAAGCGTTCGCTGTCGTGGCCGATGTGGCGCACCTGGAACGACCTGGGTAGCTGGACGAACATGGTGCTGCCGGGAAGGGCGACTGTTGCCGTCTGCTCTCCGTCGGCGGCGGTCCGGACCACGAACACGCTCGACAGTTCGGGCGCGATGCACATGAGACTGCCCGGCCCGACGACGCGTCTCAGCTCCTCCGCGTCGCCGTTCAGTGCCGATGCGATGATCCGACTGTTGGGCATGACGCGCCTCCCCCGATCCGCTCCGACAGGACGGGGCTACGGTACTCCCATGCCGATCGTCGACCGGCAGGTCGCTGGCTCCTGGCCGGATCTGAAACCCGGCCAGATCGAACCGTCACATAGAACTCGTCAGACGATCACGCGGCCTGCTTGTTTCAGACGCCCAGGGCGGTGAACAAGGCGGTTTCGCGCGGACCAGCTCCCGGTACCCCACGGGAGCCGCCGCCGTTCCACCCCCGTGGCCGGCGCGCCCGTCACGGACAAGGAAGGCGCGCCCGCGCCGCCCCGGCGCCGTCACGGCACTTCCTCCCCCCGCGCCCTCCGTGCTGTCGGTGGGCGCGGGCAGAATCTCCAGCATGACCCGGCCACTCACCCTCCCCATAATCCTGCCGGCGTCGCTGGCCAGGCCCACCGTCTCGACTCGACCACTGGCGGGTGGGTCCCGAAGCACGCGGTGGCCACGCCCGGTGGCGACACCTACTTGGTCTCCACCGTGTGGCGCCCCTGGGGCGGCACGAGCCATCCGGCCGATCCCGCACTCTGCCAGCTGAACTTCGCTTCATCACCCGCTACGCCCCGGACGGGACGCCGGTCGCCACCGCCGTGTTCGGTGGTCCCCGGCCGGACGGAACCCCGTCGGCGGTCATCCCCGACGGGAGCGGTGACACCCTGGCCGTCCTCCCCGACGGGACGATCGCCCTCGCTCTGCGGCCGGGCGGCACCCATCTGTTCTCGGCCGACCTGAGCCGGCTCCTGGCCACCTGGCCGATGCCCTGGGGCTTCGAGGAGGAGAAGGCCAGGGCGGGCCATCCCTTCGCCGCCTCGATCGCCGTCATGCCCTCCGGCCGGCTGCTCTGCACGACCGCGGAGTACGGGCTCGGGTGAGCCGGCGCGACCACCAACATCGTCGCCGTCTCCGAGCCCGGCACCACGCTCGCGCCCGGCGCCAAGCCCACCCTGCGGGCCATCGCGAGCCTCCACGCGAACACCGACCGTCAGACCGATGCCGACCGGCACCCCCACGTCGTCTTCGGCGGAGCGCCGGTGTGGCGGGACAACCGGCCCTCGCCCACGCTGACCGATCTCCTGACGGCCTTCACCGGCACCTCCGGCACCTTCTACGGCTACGAGGACTGCACGATGGCCCGGCCCCTCGGCCCTGGGCGACGACCTCTTCGTCGTCCCGGTCTTCGGCCGGACGTTCCGGTCGGGCAGCCGAGGCCAGGAGTTCAGCTTCGCCCTCCTCGACGACCAGGGCACCCTGCGCGGCCGCCTGGAGGGCCTGCACCGCCACGACGACAGCCCGTTCACCGGCCTCGACTTCACCGTCGTCGCCGATCCGCACCCGGCCGCGCCTACCACCTCAACCGTTACGGGTTGTTCGCCTGGACAGCCGACGGCCAGCTGCGCTCGCGCATGTCCACTGCGGTCAAGCCCTACATAGCCCTGAAGAACTTCGAGCTGCTGGAGTGCACCCCGGCCGGTGAGATCCTCCTGCTCCACCGCAAGCAGCGCCTGCTGCAGACCTTCGCCGCCGGCGAGCGGCTGGCCGCGCTCGCACTCGACACGACCGCCTCGACCGAACTGCCGCCCGAGCGGATCGAAGCGGCCAAAAACATCGTCACGTCACTGACCAGCGGCGTCCCGGCGGCGTACGCGGGCGCCCGGGTCCTCCGGGGCCCTCACTGCAGGATGCCGACCGCCCTCGCCACCACGAGCACCACCGTGATCAGCGACACCGCCGACTGCGTCATCATCAGCAGCTTCGCCCAGACCGACAGCGGCATGGTGTCCGTCGGACTGAACGCGCAGGCGTTGGTGAACGCCACGTACAGGTAGTCCGGGTAGGACGGCTCCCAGCCCGGCTCCGCGATGCCCTCCTGCTGCATCTGCGGGAAGAGGAAGTCCGGGTACGACCTCACCCCCTGGGCACGGGCCGCCGGGCCGCCCCGGTCCCACTCCCAATACCACAGCGAGAAGGCGAGGATGTTGGTCGCCCAGACCGCGCCGCCGGTGCCGAGCAGCGCCAGCGCACCCGGCGAGGCGGACGTGTGGATCAGGTCGCGCACCAGCTTCACCGCCGACCAGCCGTTGGCCAGGCTGATCACCGCCACCAGGGCCAGGCTCATCGAGCGCAGCAGCCGCGACGTCTGGTCGACACGCTTGTGTGGGTTGATGACCGCCAGGGCCACCAGCAGCGCCAGTTCCAGGGTGGGCAGCATCCAGTGCGGATGGATGGTCAGCCGGGTCGGCAGGGCCAGCTGCAGGCCTACGGCGGTGAGGATGGCGACCGAGACCGCCCAGCGCTGCTCACCCAGCGTGACCGAACGCCACGCCGGACGCTGTGGCTCCTCGGGCTCCGCCGGCTCCAGGAGCCGCTCGATCCGCTCCAGCCTGCGGTGCAGTGCCTCGGAGAGCTGGGCCGGGGCATGGGGTTCGGGCTCAGTCATGCCGCACAGTGTGACAGGCGTCCGATTTCACGATCGCGGTCGTGCCGGGTGCTCCGCGGGGCTGGCCTGCCACCTGCGGATAATGGCCGGGGCCGCAGGCGGGCCGCTCCGGCGGCACTGTCGGCACTGGCAGCACCGATCGGATGGAGAGGCGGAGCACGGATGACCCTGGAGGAAGGCCTGCGCGTCAGGCTGGCCGAGGACCTCGCGATCGGTGAGGCCGTTGCCGGGAAGCCCGGGGCCGTCGTCGGGTACCTCTCGCTGGGAGACGGGGTCGAGGGCACCGTCGAGCGGGTGGACGGCGAGGTTCCCGAGAGCCACGAGGTCCGCGAGTACCTGCGGCTCAAGGCGCTGTTCGAGGACTACGGGCACACCATGCCGGTGGCGAGCCGCGAGCCGCGAGCGGCTGGAGGCGGAGATCGCCGTGCTGGAGCCGCAGTAGGCCGCCCACCGGGAACGGGGGAACCTGGTGACGGCCCGGGTTCGGTGGGACAACGGCTTCGTCCTTGACGGGGTGCACCAGGACGTCCTCGCCCCGTTGCGGTGAGCGTCGTCGCCCCGGCCGGCTACGGCGCAGCGGTGCCGAACCGCCACGCCTCGATGTCGCGGTAGCGGATCGGGCCGGGGCCGCGGCCGAATTTGCTGCCGACCAGGTGGAGGCGCTCGGCCGGCCACGGGCGGCCCACGAACCCGGCGAGTCCGGCCGCGGCCTGCGGGACGCTGGTGGGATCGTCGCGGCGGGCGCGTGCCAGGGTCAGGTGGGGGCGCAGCGGGCGGTTGTTGAACTCGATCCCGCAGGAGGCGACGAGGTCGCGGACGTCGGTGGCGAGCTGGTGCAGTCCGTCGAGGTCGCCGTCGATGCCGCTCCACAGCAGCCGCTCGTCGAAGTGGCCGCCGCCGCGCAGGGCCAGGTGCAGGGCGGGGTGGGACGCGGCCCTGGCGGCGAGTACGGATCGCAGCAACGGCACTGCGGTGGCGGGCAGTTCGCCGAGGAAGGCCAGGGTGATGTGCCAGTCCTCGATCCGGTTCCAGCGCAGCTGCGGGTACTTGGCGTAGGCGGGCTGCAGGGCTCGGGCCAGTTCGTCCTTGGCGTCGTCGGGCGGGGCCAGCGCCACGAAGACGCGCAGGGTCGGGGGCTCGGGGTGAACGTCCACGGGGGTTTTCTAGCACCTCGGCCGCGGCGGGCGGCGGGGCGGGGGCTACCCTGTTGCCGCTGCTCGCCGCTCGGCCGGCCGACGAGGAGACTGAACGCTGTGACTGATGTGCGCGAGACCCTGGATTACCAGACGTTCGGGCGGGCGGTGCGCGAGCTCGCGCAGACGATCGCCGCCGACGGCTTCGAGCCCGATCTCATCCTGAGCATCGCCCGTGGCGGGGTGTTCGTGGCGGGCGCTCTGGCGTATGCGCTGGACTGCAAGAACATCCACCTGGTGAACGTCGAGTTCTACACGGGCGTGGGCACCACCCTCGAAATGCCCGTCATGCTGGCGCCCGTCCCGGCGGCGATCGACTTCACCGACAAGAAGGTCCTGATCGCCGACGACGTCGCCGACACGGGCAAGACGCTGAAGCTGGTGTACGACTTCTGTCTCGGTCACGTCGCCGAGGTGCGGTCCGCCGTCATCTACGAGAAGTCGCACTCCCTCGTGAAGTGCGAGTACGTGTGGAAGAAGACCGACGACTGGATCGAGTTCCCCTGGTCGACGGAGGAACCGGTCGTCAAGCGCGCGGGGCAGGTGCTCGACGCCTGACCGGGGCTGGGGCCCGGCCCCGGTGTGGCGGCCGCCCGTTTCAGCCGTCGGTGTTCGTCCCGGGGAGTTCGCTCGGCAGGTAGCCGTAGCCGTAGCCGTAGCCGTAGCCGTAGCCGTAGCCGTAGCCGGACCGGCCGGGCACCGCGTGGGCGAGCGCCTGGAGCACTGGGGCCGGCGGGGTGGCGAAGATGCCGGGGTAGTCGCGCTCGCCGAGTTCCGGGCGGACGGGCCAGGCGAGGCGTTCCGTCTGCAGGTCGTACTGTGCGTCCACGCCCTCCCGGTTGCCCCGGGCGTCCAGGCGGGACCAGCGGCCGTCCAGGTGCACGGCGTTGAGGGCGTGCAGGGCGAAGCCGCCCTCGCCGTACTCCAGCCGCTGGTAGCACAGGCCGGCCGGCACGCCCTGCGCCCTCAGCAGTGCGGCCAGCAGGTGGGACTTGCCGTGGCAGATCGCGTTGCGCGCGGCCAGCACCTCGGAGGCGCGGAACGCCCCGCTGTACGTGCCCGTGTCGGCGGAGTGCGCCACCTGGTCGCGCAAGGTCAGGGTGCGGACTGCTGGCGCCGTCCAGCGCCCGGCGTCTGGGCGCCCACCCAGACCCCCAGCGCCCTCACCACCGCCCGAGGCAACAAGCTCCTGATCACCACCCCGGCCGGCGTCGTCGACTTCCACACCACCACCGGGCGCAGCACCTGGGCCCTGCCACTTCCGGGCACCGGCCAACCATCTGGACCCGGCACGCAGCCGAACCTGCTCGAACGGGTGCCGGGGCGCTGGTGAGTTTGCCCGCCCCGGGGTGACCGGCCGCTGGCGAGTGAGGCAACAGGAATGAGAACGAGGAGGGAGAACAAGCTCAGCGGGTGAGCCAGATCCAAACCGCGACGCCGAGGAAGAGCACGCTTCCGGTAAGCAGGCTGATGACCATAGGTCGGAGGTACCTTCGCATGAACACCCTTCCATTCTCGGGGTGTTCGGGCAGATAGACGACCGGCACCTGGGTTCCAAGGTCCATCCCCATCCGCTTCCCCGTCGCCGCGGGCGTGAACCTGACGGGTCGGCCCTGCCGGTCGGTGAACTCGATGACGGGCGTCAAATCAAAATCGTCCGACGGCGCCAGATGCTGGTCCACCACCACCCCCTCGGTGTGTACGCCGTATTGGCGCAGCCGCGCTTGCAGCCGCGCCTCCCGCATACCACCCCACAGACACAGCAGGCTCGCCAACACGGCCAGCACGAAACCGATCACTTCACGTGTCGTCATATGTTTCCTGCTCTCCCTCGCCCAGCGCCAGCACGGGCCTGGCGCCAGGATGACGTTGCACCTCGCCGCGATGGTTCGCGAAGGCGCGGACACACCGGCTCCTCGGGCTTACGCGGTAGTGGCGGGGCCTGCGAAGGCCGGTAGCCGCCTTCGCCGTCGGGCACGCGACAGTTGCCCCTGATCAGCCTTCGCTGAGTCGAGCCGGCAGAGTCAGTGCAGTCAACTGACCATGCACAGCAGCGCCTCACCGGCCGTCCTGGGCACGTCGTCAGATCGCCTCGGCTCCCGCTTTTGTGGTCTGCCGGTGGCTGTCGCGTCTGCTGTCGCGCCCCTGCCGCGTGGGGGCTGTCGCGTGCTGTGACCTGGGCGGACGAGTGCTTACCCCCGCGTGTGGTCCGGGCGCGACAGCTGGGCGCGACGCGAGGCGCGGCCGTCCGCGGGCCTGAAGATCTGTGAGGACTGCCTGGCATCCCACGCCGGGCCGGTGGCCTACATCGACTGCCCCTCGTGCACCGGCGGAGGGAGGCGGCCATCGGGTGAGTGCGGCCCTGGTTCGGCTCTTGTGCCCGTGTATGCCCGAGGACGTGAGAGCGCGGAAGGGCCTATGTGGGAGAGTACGTGGCGATCACGAATCCTGGGGGTGGGATCAGTGCGCACACGTCACTGCGCGGTGGTGGGGATTGTTCTGGCGGTTCTCGGCGTGCCGGCCTGCACGGCCGACCAGAAGGCCGGGCCAGAGGCCGCTGCGGCCTTCACCCCGGTACCCGCGCCCAAGAACCTGCGCGAGGGCCTGCTGACCCAGGAGCGGCTTCCCCGGGGGTTCCGGCTGAACAAGGTGGAGGTCGACCCGAGGTCGACCGCCGCTTCGGCCACGCCCGTCCCCATCGCCTCGCTTCGGTGCGACGAACTCGAGGTCGACTCCTTCATGACGACGCACGCCCCGCCCTTGGAGAACGTGGCGGTGGACCTGGAACGGACGCCGACCGGCGGCGAGGGCGACGGCTGGTTCGGCCGGGAACTGCTCGACCGCTACGCGCCCGGCCGAGCGAACGAGGTCATGGACGCCATCCGCGGTGCCGCGAAGCGCTGCGCCTCCTTCACCACCACACTCACGGACGGCACGAAGATCCGGGAGACCGCGTCCGTCACGCCAGCCGGGGTGCCGGCTGACGACAGTCTCCTGATCCACTTCACCTCGACCTTCCCCGGCCACTCGAAACCCTTCGAGAAGGTCACCGGTTTCGTCCGCCAGGGCGACGTGATCCTCGTGGTGCAGCACTCCTCCAGCCAGAAACCGTCCACGGACACCCAAGAGGTCCTCGCCGCCGCCGTGAAGTCGTATCGTTCCGCCGGCGGCTGACGCCGTGCGCCTCAGTCCTCCATCTCCGGGGCACCCCAGAGCGGGAACCAACGGGAACGGTCCGGCTCGACAGGAAGATCGTTCTTGAGCATGTCTGGAGATCTCGATCTCCAGAGGATTGTTCCGCTTCTCCTGCCCACGCTGTTTACACATCGGGTAGAAGGTGCCGCCGTGCGGCTGTCAGCGGCCAAGATCGTTTCCCCCTCCCGCACCGCGCCGGTCAGCGGCAGGTGCTCCAGGGCACCGGCAAGGGCACCGTCCATACGCCGGCGCACCGCCTCGTCGTGCTCGGTCGTCTCCGGGGCGGTCGTCTCCGGGAACGGATCGTCGGCTGCGGCGCGGCGGGTGAACTCCTCGATGCGGCCCTGGTGCAGGGCCGGGGCCCGCACCAGCAGGTCGCGCTGCAGGGCGGCGGCGGCCCGGCACCAGCGGGTGCGCTGGGCGTTGGTGAGGCGGGCGGGCGGGGGCGCGGTCACCGGGTCGAGGTCGGCCACGCGTTCCAGGTACCAGGCGCCCGCGGCCCGGGCCGCGGGCGCCGCCTCGCGCCCCAGGTGCGGGAGGCTGAGGATCCGCCAGTTCTCGACGAGGCGCTGCCGGTCGGCCCCGCCGGCGGGGCCCCGGGCCTGCCGGATCGCCTGCATCACGCGCAGGGGGGACTCGCTGGCCGTACGCCCGCCGCGACGACACCGCCCCGCGACGCGACTGGCTGGACCGCGCGGTGTGCAAGCAGGACCCCGAGCTGTTCTTTCCCATCGGCAACCGGGGGCCCGCCCTCCTGCAGATCGAGCAGGCCAAGGCGGTGTGCAACCGCTGCCCGGTGCGCCCCGAGTGCCTGCTGCGGGCGCTGAAGACCAGCCAGGAGACCGGCGTCTGGGGAGGCGTCAGCGCGGACGAACTGTGTGCCATACGCCGCCGCGCCGCCCGGGCCCGGCGCAAGGCCTAGCCTCGCGCTTTCACGAGCAGCGCTGTCCGAGGCGTGATCAAAAGAACGAGGAGTGCCGCTGACCTGGGACGATTGGACTTGTCTAGGGTCATGATCGTCATCAAGAAAGCTGCACTCCTCAGGTGAAGAAGCGTAGCGGGTTGTATCCGAGTGTCCGCGTCGAGGGCGATGGTCGCGGGGTGGTCTCGCAGTCCGGCGCCGTGCTGCTGGTCGAGACCGCCCGCAAGGCGGGGCTGGACGCGGCGCTGTCGGCGGCGCTGACGCCGTGGCGCAAGCAGCGGGCGGTTCATGATCCCGGCAAGATCCTTCTGGACGTCGCGCTCGCCGTGGCCCTGGGCGGGGACTGCCTGGCCGATATCGCGATGCTGCGGGCCGAGCCCGCCCTGTTCGGCCCGGTGGCCTCCGACCCGACCGTCTCCCGCCTGGTCGACACCCTGGCCATGGCCGGACCGCGAGCGCTCGCGGCGATCCGCCGGGCCAGGGCCGAAGTCCGCGAGCAGGTCTGGCGGTTGGCCGGCAACGCTGCCCCGGACGCGGGCGGCGAGGTGATCGTGGACATCGACGGGGTCCTGGTCCTGGCGCACTCCGAGAAAGAGCACGCCGCCAAGACCTGGAAGAAGACCTTCGGCCACCACCCGCTGTTCGCGTTCGTCGACCACGGACGCGATGGTTCCGGGGAACCGGTCGCCGGCCTGCTGAGACCGGGCAACGCGGGCAGCAACACCGCCGCCGACCACATCGAAGCGGCCCGTCTGGCGCTGGCCCAGTTGCCGAGGAAGCACCGGCGCGGACGCCGAACGCTGATCCGGACGGACTCCGGCGGGGGCACCCACAAGTTCCTCAACTGGCTCACCACACGCGGCCGATGGCTGTCCTACTCGGTCGGGATGACTATCACCGATGCGATCCACCAGGCCGTGCTCCTGGTCCCGGCCTCGACCTGGACGGCGGCCGTCGAGCCGGACGGCGAGGTCCGTGACGGCGCCTGGGTCGCGGAGCTCGCCGGTGACGTGCTCAAGGGCTGGCCGAAGGGGATGCGGCTGATCGTCCGCAAGGAACGGCCGCACCCCGGAGCCCAGTTGCGCTTCACCGACGCCGACGGAATGCGGCTGACCTGCTTCGCCACCAACACCGCCCACGCCCCGATCGCGCACCTGGAACTGCGGCACCGCCAGCGGGCCCGCGCCGAGGACCGCATCCGCGCCGCCCGTGACACCGGACTGCGCAACCTGCCCCTGCACGACGCCGCCCAGAACCAGGTCTGGCTGGAGATCGTCCAGATCGCGCTCGACCTACTGGCCTGGATGCCGATGCTCGCCCTGACCGGGTCCGCTCGCCGGTGGGAGCCCAAGCGCCTGCGGCTGCGGCTGTTCTCCGCCGCCGCCCAGCTGGTCACCACCGGCCGCCGCTGGCACCTCCGCCTCGCCCGCCACTGGCCCTGGACCGACCTGATCACAGACGCCTTCGCACGCCTGCAAGCCCTGCCGAACCCCGGCTGACCAGCGACAACACCCCGTCCCGACGAGCACCCGCCACTTTCCGGAGCCGTGGAACCCGGCGCCCACCCGACGCGACAGCCGGGCCCTCGCCATACCCGTCGGCAGAACACCCAGCCCAGCCAAGCAGAAACGGCCCGCCAGCCAGGCTGACGAGCCGTCATGCAAGATCGAGGCTAGAACGCGGGCGCCGCCAACGCCACCGCCACCGACCCCGGCCAAAGCGGGAAACACCAGCACCCGCCCACCCCCGCCCCCGCCCTCGCCAGGGCGTGAACGACGCCCGCCCGCTCGCACCCGCCCCTCGGCACGCGGGAAGTCCCCGACGACGTCCGGGACTTCCCGCACAGCCGCCACCTCGCGTCCCGCTGCCGCGCGACAGAGCCGCCGCCATCCCGGCACAGTCCATGACCGCCGCGGTGGGCAGGGGGCGAACGTCCTGTCCGTACGCGGAGCCGGTCGCGCAGGCAGTCGTGCACCCTCGTCCACACCCGACACGCCGTGCTCCGGACACGGACCGAACGTGCAGACAGCTGAAGATGGCACCACGAACTCCTGGCAGTTACGGCCTGATCTCAACAATCGACCGGACTACCAGGAGTTCTCCATGCTCTGGCGTGTCACCCCGCAAGCCAGTTCTCGGACAGGGCTCTCATCGACGCTTTTGCTGATCTTCATCGAGGAGAACTTCGGGCCGAAGGCACCTCCGCATCGTCACGCCGTGCGTCCGCAGCAGCCAGCAGGACTTCCGCCGCCTCGGTGCGGACGTAGAGCACGTACCGGCCGCTGCGGTGTGCGTCGACCAGGCCGGCGAAGCGGAGAGCGGTCAGGTGCTGGGAGACTCCGCCGGCGGTGATCCCGGTACGGCGGGCCAGGTCGGTCGTCGAGGTGGGTGTGTCGAGTTCTGCCAGCAGGCGGGCCCTGGACCGGCCGATGACGGCTGCCAGGGCCTGTGGGAGGGCGGACCGCCGTTCCCAGAGCGTGGCCACGCCGCGCGGCGGATAGCGCAAAGTGGGTTGCCAGTTCGGGCTGATGACGGAGAAGACCCGGGGCCAGACGAATACCGACGGAACGAGCAGCAGCCCGCGCCCGCCGAGTTGTCGACTGCCACGAGCGTAGTGGTGCCCGACGTACAGGGTGTCGTCGTCCCAGGTGACGCTGGACGCCAGGTCGCCCAGCAGTTGGTCCGCTCCGTGCTCGGCGAACAGTCTGGCCCGGTGCAGCACGTCACCCTCCAGGAGGGAGCGCATCCGGGGCCAGTAGGGCGCGAGGGCGATCTCCCAGTACGACTCCACGATGTCGGCGAGTTCGGCGAGACCGCGGCGTGGATCGCCGCGCAGCCGGTCGATCCGCTCGGAACGTGGCGCGCGTGGACCGCTGAGGCCGGAGCGGACCTGCTCGGGTGGCGTCGCGCGCAGAACGGCGAGCTCAAGTCCAAGATCGGCGACCGAGGTTGTCGGTGGCGGCGCGATGAAGACCGGTATAGCGCCGGGCGGTTCCGGGACCAGATCGGCGAGCAGGCGCCAGTCCAGCCCCGAGACGGCCAACCGGCGGCCGACCTCGTCGCTCCACGGGCGGTGCAGCGGGTGCTCGGCCGGGCGCTTCAGCATCCTGACACTGGCCACCACCTCCCACAGCGGCGACAGGGCGAACCTCGTGCGGGCCAGATCGCGGACGGAGAACGCCAGGTCCAGCACGGTGCAGCCCTTCTGCGGAGGAAGACCCTGCGGTCAACGGGTCAGGATTCAGTACAGCCTAAATTCCTCGCCCGCCGGGCGGCGCCGCAGGAACCTCGCTCCATGACCAGCACTGATCTCGCCCGCGGGCCGGACACGGCCACTCCCACCCCCGATCCGCATCCCTCGGTCCTGCGAAACCCGGACTTTCGCCTGCTCATCGGCGCGGCCACGGTGAGCAAGCTCGGCACCGCAGTGAGTTCCCTGGCGGTACCGCTGACCGCCGTCCTGGCCCTGCACAGCTCGGCCGGACAGGTCGGCCTGCTGGCGATGCTGAGCACCCTCGCCTTCCTGCTGATCGGCCTGCCGGCCGGAGCCTGGGTGGACCGGATCCGCAGGCGGCCCGTGATGATCACCGCCGACCTGGTCAGGGCCGCGCTCCTCGGGTCGGTGCCAGCCGCCTGGCTGCTCGGTTGCCTAACGATCCAACAGCTCTATCTGGTGGTCCTGCTGACGGGCGCGGCCACGGTCTTCTTCGACGTGGCCACGCTGAGCCAACTGCCCGAACTGGTGGGTCGGGACCAGCTCACCCAGGCCAACGCCCACCTGGTGACGGTGGACGCCCTCACCCTGGTCGGCGGGCGCAGCGCGGGCGGCTTCCTGGTGGCACTGCTGTCCGCCCCGACAGCGGTCGTGGTCGACGCGGCCAGTTACCTGTGGTCGGCAATCCTCCTGCTGCGCATCCGCCGACCGGAGCCGCGCCCGCAGCACCGGCGCGACACCCGCCTCAGCGGCGATATCCGGGAGGGTCTGCGCTTCGTGTTCAGCCACCCGACCCTTCGGGCCATCGCGCTCGCCGGCGCCTGCACCAACCTGTCCATCCAGCTCTGCCAGACCATGCTGCCGGTGCTGTTCGTCCGTGAACTCGGCCTCTCCGACGGCATCATCGGCCTGTTCTTCGCAGCCGGTGGTGTCGGCGTGTTCATCGGTTCGCAGTCGGCCCGCCCGCTCGCCCGACGACTCGGCGCAGGTCGGGTGCTGTGGCTGATGGGCCTGGCCGTCGCGCCGTTCGGCGTCCTGCTGGCGCTGGCCGATCGCGGGCCGGCCCTCTGGCTCGCAGGGGCTGCCTGGCTGATCACCATGTGCAAGGTCGGCATCGACAACGTGCTCAAGGTCAGCTTCCGCCAGAGCGTGACACCGGACCACCTGCTCGGCCGGATGAACGCCACCATGCGGGTCCTGCTGACCGGCTCACTCGCGATCGGCGCCGCCCTGGCCGGTCTACTGGGCGAACTCGCCTCCGTCCGAACCGCCCTGTGGGTCGGCGCGGCCGGGCTCGCAATCGTCTGGGTACCGATCTTCTTCTCACCGCTGCGCGCCCAACGCGAACTGCCCGGCGCCGGCGCTCCGCGGTGAACCGATGACCACGACGAAAGAGCCGCCCCGAGGCCGATCGGGACGGCGCTCCGACTGTGGGCCCGTCCGTGACCGAGCTCTCGGACGGGCTCATAGTTCAGTCAACGAGCCTTCAAACGGCTGGCTGCCCTGAACTACTAACTGCGGTTGCAGTACTAAGGGTGGTGCGGGTGCCCAGGTCGCGGACGGCGGCGCTGCCGCCGGCGGCGTGGGCGTCCGCGACGTCCTGCAGATTCCAGGCGTCGCGCCGACCGGACCTCTCGGCGCGCCGCGCCCGCACATGATCACCGACACGCCGGGACCGGCGTTAGTGTCTTCAGTGTCGGGCACGACGTCATAAGGAGAGCCACTCATGGAGTTCCTGGTCGACATGGTGACCAGTGTGCCGGAGGGCACTTCCGAGGAGGCCGTGGCGGAGATCCGAGCCAGAGAGGCGGCCCGGGCCCGGGAACTGGCCGCGCAGGGAAGGTTGCTGCGGCTGTGGCGTCCGCCGCTCGCCCCCGGCGAATGGCGCACCTGGGGCCTGTTCAGCGCGGACGACGCGGAGCACTTGGAGCAGGTGCTTGCGTCGATGCCGCTGCGAGTGTGGCGGCACGACACGGTAACTGCGCTGTCCCCGCACCCGAGTGACCCCGGGCTCTAGGAGTAGCCGTCCCGGTTGCGCGGATCGGTGGTGGGCAGCCGGGCGGTTTCGTCACCCAGACGTTCGGGAGCCTCGAGCGTGCGCATCTGCGGTCCCTGGCAGTTCTGATCCCCGATCGCACCCGAGGAGAATCCCGATGAACAGCACGACAGACGCCGAAGCGATCCTGCGCGGCGTCCTCGACCAGTGGAAAGCGGCCGTCGACGCGCACGAACCGGCGCTGGTCGCCTCCCACTTCACCCAGGACGCGATCTTCCAGGGACTGCACCCGTACAGCGTCGGCCGGAAAGGCGTCGCCGACTACTACGATTCCCAGCCCCTCGGGATGACGACCGCGTATCGCATTCTCGAAACCAGGCGGCTCGCCGACGACCTCGTGCTCGGTTACCTGAGTGTCGACTTCTCGTTCACCGACCGGCCGACGCTAGGCGTCAATCTCAGCGTGCTGGTACAGCGCGCGCACGACGACTGGTACATCAGCCACTACCAGGTCTCCCGCATCGACTAGTCGTGGGGCGGGGAGATCTGACGAACGACGAGTGGGTGCGGCTTGAGCCGCATCTGCCGAAGTCCGGTGCTCGGGGCGGACGATGGTGCGACCACCGTCGGGTGATCAACGGGATCCTCGGCTGTCCCACTCGTAGGAGGCCCACTCTCCGGCCGACACCTTCACCTGCTGGGCCACGTACTCCACCGCAGCCCCGGCACATCCTCCGGACCTTCCGGGAAGCGGGCTCGACCTCGAAGAACTTCAGCAGCAGCGCGAAGCCCAGCCGGTTCGCCCCGGACTTGTTCCGCAGCCGCTTTATGTCCTCTTCCAGCAGCGTCCAGACGGAGATCAGCTCCTCCGGCTCCCACTCCTGCTGCACGACCAGGCCCTTCCCTTCGGCATCGACCACTCCGGCGTGATCAAGATGCCGACGCCCAGCCGGGCTGGGACGGGAACACCGAAACCCGAGACAACACGCCGTCACATCGGCGACAGAGAGCTACTTGTCACTTCGCCGTAGCTACCCGAGCGCAGGGCCGTGAGCCCTGCGGGTTCAGGGAAACTGAAGGCTCTTCAGTGGGAACCCGCGGGTCGAACGCTGTGCTCTGCGGGGGTCGACCCCCGAGTTCCGTGCCAACTCACGGCGAGGCGTCCTGGCGCGTGGGCGTCGCTGCCTCGCGGAGATGCTCCTCAACTGGACCCAGGTGCTGGTCATGGGCCAGGACGATTTCGTCCGCGAGGTTGAGGATGCGGATGGCGCCGTTGGGGAACTGGACGGTGATGCCGACGGCGAAGTCGTAGTCGCCGTTCTGGTAGCGGATCTCTCGGAACGCGAGGATCTGCTGGCCGATGAACCGGGTCATGGGGAAGTCGGGCGGGTCTTCCTCGACCGTGGTGTGGCCGTATTCGTCCATGTCGTAGGGGCCGTGGGGCTGGTCGATCTCCATGGACAACCCGTCACCCGGTGTGTGGAACCGGACGGGGCCGAGGCTGTCCATGTGTAGCCACATCTGCAGGAGGGAGGGCTCGGTGTCCTGGTAGTGGTGCCAGGACGTCGTCACCTGCAGTAGGCGTTTGCCGACAAGGTCCTCAGCGTTGATCATCCCCTGATGCTTTCATGGCGTTCAACGACTCGGTACTGGTTTCCAGGAGGCGCCGGGCCGAGTCCGCGTAGCGGATGGCGGTCTTCTCGTCGATGCCGAAGACGAGGGCGAGGTGGAGCGGGTCGGGTCCGTGGGTGAGGGCTTCTTCGAGCTAGCGGTCGACGCGGAGCCGTTCGAGGGTGGCGGTGAGGTTGCGGGTGGCCCGGGTGGTCCAGAGCTTGTCGGCGGGGCCGAGTTCGACGGCGGTCTTCTGGGAGATCAGCAGGTGGGGGTTGGCGGTGTTCGGCCAGCGGGTTCGGCGGTAGTCGAGCCAGTCCAGCAGGGCCCGGTGGGTCAGGTCGTCGAGCGGGCGGACGTGGCCGCCCACCGTGATGCGCCGGTTGCCGAGCTCGATGTCGTCCAACCGCATCGTGCGGATCATCTTCGGCCGTGCCGCGTGGACGGTCAGTGACATCCCGACCCTCGTCCTGTCCGGCGGCTTCGACGCCCAGATCGCGCCCAGCAGCGGACCGTACGCCGCCCGGACGCTGAGCCGCTCCACCGAGGTCACCGTCCCGTACGTCGCCCACGTGGTCCTTGCCGGCTCCGCGTGCGCGCAGTCGATCACCACCTCGTTCTTCGACACCCCGACGAGCCCGGACACGGGTTGCCTCGCGGGTCTCCAACCGCCGGCGTTCGAGATCGCCCCGTAGCCGAAGCACCCACCGACCGCGGCGGGATCGCCTTCGTGGGTCAGGGGCCCGCAGGGCGCCGGCACCGCGCCGGGGCCGGTCACCGGGCGGCGGCGAGACGGGTGAGGGTGTCGGCGGCGGGTTCGGTGCGGGCCAGGCGGTGGCCGGTGCCGGCCCACAGGTGGATCAGGTCGGTGTCGCCGGCGGCGCCGGCGGCCCTGCGCAGCGGGGCGGTGAGGTGGTGGACCGCCGGGTAGCCGAGCGGGGCGAGCGGTTCGTAGGTGTCGGTGAAGCGGTTGCGCAGGGCGCGGGCGGGGCGGCCGGTGAAGGCGCGGGTCAGCACGGTGCCGGTGAACGCCAGGTCGGCCAGGGCGGCCTTGTGCGGTGCGGAGGCGCCGCTCTCGTGGGTGCGGAGCAAGGCGGTGCCGGCCATGACGGCGTACGCGCCGGCCCGCAGCGCGGCGGCGGTGTCGGCGGGGGTGGCGATGCCGCCGGTGGCGATCAGCGGCAGGGGGACGGCGTGCCGGACGTCGCTCACCAGGTCGGGAAGGGGGATCGTGGCGAGGGGCCGGGCGGGTGCGAGGGTCGCGGAGTGTCCGCCGGCCGCCGGGGCCTGGACGACCAGCAGGTCGGCGCCGGTCTCGGCGGCGGCGAGGGCCTCGGCGGGGGTGGTGACGGACCGGGCGACCAGGCTGACCGCGTCCTGGAGGGCCCGGACGGTGTCGGGGTGCGGCAGGCCGAAGACCAACGGGACGGGGGCCCGGAGGAGCAGGTCGAGCTTGTCCGCCCAGGCGTCGTCGTCCTCCGTCACGGTGTCGGCGGGGAGGGCGACGTGGTGGCGGTCGGCCTCCGGCTGGAGGACGCGGGCGTAGGCGTGGTAGGCGTCCGGCGCGACGGGGACGGGATTGGGGGCGAACAGCACTCGCCGAGTCCTTCTTCGCCACCCTCAAACGGGAGCTGCTCGGCGACCGCCCCTGGCCCAGCCGCGCCGCAGCACGGACCGCGATCTTCGAGTGGATCGAAGCCTGGTACAACATACGCAGGCTGCACAGCAGCCTCGGCTACCGCAGTCCCGCCGAATACGAGACTGTCCTGGCAGCCTGATCACCACACCGATGGTGTCCGTCCAAGCGGAGCAAGCTCAGTGCCGAGCACAGACGTCATGTGCCGGGATCCTACTGTCAGTGACGGACGGCCGTTCGAAGACAACCCAGACTGGTGATCGAGCAGGCGAGTGTTAGCAGGTCCCGATGGATGTCGGCCGCCGCTCGTAGTGGGTCCGCAAGTGTTGAGAATCGAGCTCATCTCCAGGCCGAGGCCGTCAGCGGCGCGGCGGCGAGTCGAACTCCTGCGGCAGGTTCGCGCAGGCCGGTTGACGGCGTCCTGGGCTGGCGGCAGCCGGCAGAGCCGTGGACCGCACGGGACTACGGGCGCGCGCTCAGTGGTGGAAGACCTGCGCGGCGGTGTCCAGCCAGTACCAGTTGACCGGGGCGTACTGCTTCTTCAGCGCGAGGCGCCCGGAAGCGTAGCCCTTGAGCGCGGTCTCGACGGCGGCGGGCAGGATGTCGAGGTCCTCCGGCACCGGTACGCGGAGCAGCACGTTTTGCTTGCGGTGGGCGAGGAGGATTTCGCCGGCCGGGGTGCACTCCAGCAGCTCGAAGTTCTTCAGAGGCTTGTAGGGCTTGTCCGCGGTGGACATCCGGGAGCGCAGCTGACCGTCGGCGCTCCAGGCGAAGAAGCCGTAGCGGTTGAGGTGGAAGGCCCGGCCGCGGTGCGGGTCCGCCACGACCGTGAAGTCGAAGCCGGTGAACGGGCTGTCGTCGTACCGGTGCAAGCCCTCCAGACGGCCGCGCAGGGCGCCCTGGTCGTCGAGGAGCGCGAAGCTGAATTCCTGGCCCCGGTTGGTCGATCGGTAGATCTGGCCGAAGACCGGGATGACGAAGAGGTCATCGCCGAGGGCCGCCGGCCGGGTCATCTTGCAGTCTTCGTACCCGTACAGGCTGCCGGAGGTCCCGGTCAGCTCCGACAGGAGGTCGGTCAGTGTGGGTGACGGTCGGTTGTCCCGCCATACCGGCGCGTCACCATAGACGACGTGAGGGTTCTGGTCGGCGTCGGTCTGGCGGTCGGTCTTCGCGTGGAGGCTTGCGATGGCCCGCAGGGTGGCTTTGGAGCCGGGCGCGAGCGTGCTACCGGGATCGGAGACGGCGACGATGTTGAGGTTCGAGTCGGCCCAGTTGCTGAGCCCGTACTCCGATGTCATGCACAGGAGTCGGCCGGAGGGTGTGACGGTGATCGAGGCGGCGAAGGGGTCGCCTGTCCTCGCCTTCGTCTCCTCAAAGCCCCAGGGCATCGGCCACGTGGCCAGGACCTGGCTCAGGTCGGACGAGAACAGGTGGGTGCTACCGGGCCGCAGACTGAGGGCGATCGTCCCGTCCGGAAGGACCGCCAGGGTGTCGCCGTCCCCGTCCGGGATGATCGCCGACGGGGTGCCGTCCGGCCGGGGATGTCCGAACAAGGCGGTGGCGACGGGCGTTCCGTCGGGGGTGTAGCGGGTGATCGACCGGCAGCTGAGCTGGCAGTAGGTGGGGTCGGTTGGATCGCCCTTGCCCTGCCATGTGCGCCACACGGTGGAGACCACATAGGTGTCGCCGTCCGGAGTGGCCACGGCGTGCCTGGGGGTGAACGCCCAGCCGCCGACAGCCGGGTCGAGACCGTGGGCCTCGGCCAGCGACGCGGGCACCGTCAGAGGGAGGGTGAGTATCCGGTTCATGGTCGGAAATTCTGCACACGCCCACCGACAGCAACAGTCAGGTGGGACCAGCTCATTTCGTCGGTTGGTCGGGGTGCAGCTGGAAGCGGCGGCCCCACGGGCTCCGACGGGCGCCGGTGACGGGGCGCCGGGAGGGCGGACGGTGGCGTGGCGACGGCCGGCGCGGGCCGAGCCGTCCTTCGTGTGAGCCAGTCACGCAGGCGGCCGAGATCAGCAGCTGTGTCAGGGCGGGTTCGCGGGCCACCGCGGGGGCTCGCTGCCAGGTTTCCCGGGCGGCGGCAACGCCCTCGGTGCGGTGGACCGCCATCGTGGAGAGCACCTGGGACGTCACCGAATCCGCCGTCCGCGCCACCTGCCGCAGGCGCTCGACGCCCTGGTGCTCCCCGAGCCCGTAGACCGGCCTGGTCGCCAGGAGACCCAGGAGGAGCAGTGCTGCCTCCCAGAGCGCGTCGTTGCCGCGGCGCGAGAGCTCGGCGGCCAGGTCCCGGCTGGCGGCCGGTGCACCGGTGCGCACTGGGGCGTCGAGGGCGTATTCGACGAGGTCCTCGATGGTGGCGTTCTGGGGGAGCGTGTCGGCCAGGCCGGGGAAGGCTCCGTCCGGGGTGGGGCGGTCGTTGGAGGTCATCCCGTCGACCGTACAGGGCTGGGCGCGCTCGGGTATTCGCCGTCAGCCCCTGGCTGCCGACCGGTTGGGCCGACCACCTGGCCAGCTTCTTCGATACCGTCACCGGAGCCTGACCAGCTCGTTGTGCCCGGCATGATGGACGACCACTCGCCAGCAGGCCGCCGTCCTGGCTCAGCCCGACACCGGCGCGCGGCTCCGCCCGGTCGGCATCAGCCTCCCGCTCACGCCCGCTCTGCGAGCGGAACTCGCGCCGCTCCTCCGGCTGGCGCACGACGGCCTGGCCGAGCTCCCCGGCACCGTCGGGGGCCTGCCCGGCAGCCTGCCGATCCGCTACCTGCCGGTCGAGCCCGACATCGTGGTCAGGCGATCCTCGTGGACGAGGTCCGGCCCGAGTTCGGCCGCTACCGGCACCATCCGTGCGTCGTCCGCGTCCGGGCCGAATTGCATCCGATGCAACTCACGCCAGCGCCTGACCCAGACGAAACCGCAGGTCGTCAACCTGACGACGACTCGGATGACGCCCGCTGACTTACTGCTTCTCGGCCAGGTCCAACATGACGTCACAATGGCCCCGTCCGGTCTGGACATGGGTGCGGAATGCGCGGACCTCTGGAAAGTGCCGGCCTCGAACGACACGGCGGCACGAGGCGGCCGCCGAACCGTCGCCCGACTGGTTCGCCGCCTGCGCGGCGGCCGAGGAGGCAGTGCTCCGGCGGTTTGCGTGAGCTGGCCCGGCCTGCCCACAGAACTTATCGAGCCACTCGCGCAGGACGACGAGGAGCGCCCGTCTTCGCACACCTCACCACCGCCGCGAACCCGTGAGCGCCACAGGCGCGCCGCCGCACTGCGCATCGACCCATCACGAGCGACGAATGTCCGCCCCATGCCGGCCGATAGAGCGCCCCGCCACCCGGGCGGCCCGCCTGCCGTGCAGGAGCCTGCCCGGCGCCACAGACTCGGAGAAGGTACGGCTTCGAGGAGGCTGCGGGTGCTGCACGGGTTCAAGAAGTTCATCATGCGCGGGAACGTGATCGACCTGGCCGTCGCCTTCGTCATGGGCGCCGCGTTCGTCGCCGTGATGAACAGCCTGGTAAGTGACCTGCTGACCCCCTTGATCGCGGCCATCTTCGGCAAGCAGGACTTCTCGGCGCTCACCTTCACGGTCAACGGAAGTGTCTTCCGCTACGGCGCGTTCATCAACGCACTGATCTCGTTCGTCTTGATCGCCACCGCGCTGTACTTTTTCGTCGTCGCACCGCTCAACGCCGTCGCCGATCGCCGCCGCCGCAAGGCCGGTCTCCCCGTCCTGGACGAACCGCCGACCGAACTCGAGCTGCTGACCCAGATGCGGGACCTGCTCCGCGAAGCGCCGCGTCGCTGAACCCTCCGTGACGAAGCCTTCCAGGGCAGGCCGATAAACAAATTCAGGACAGTTCATCCTGGCGAGCCGAAGTCAGTAGCATCGCAATATTGAATGCTGCTCACGAAAGAACGTATATGGCCAATAGGCAATGTGTCTTCTCGTTGGCTTCCTAACTCCGCAATGCGCCTTGATGCGGGGTCGGCGCAATCATCTACTTGGGTACTGCCCCTGCAGTGCCAGCGCACTCAACTCCTGGCGGCTGTTGTTACCGTCCGTCGACCGTGTGGATTCCCGGGTTGCGTAGAGTCACCGCATATGGGCGATTGTTTGTAGAGAACTCATCCACAGTGGCCGCGTTTTGAGCTAGTTGTGATCAGCCACGCAGCCCCCGCCACACGGGTTGCCGGAGCCGGCCGGCGTCGGTGAGCTCCAGGAATTCGACCTCGGCATGCAGCTCGGGGCGGGTGAATCGGACCTCGGTGCCGCGTGGCAGCCCCAGCCCGACACCAGCGGTGAAGGGCGACACCGGTGAGGCGATGCGGCGCAGCGCGGCCGCCAGGGCGCGCCGCTCCGGTCCGGCGAAGCCGCTGCCGACCGAGCCGACGAAGAGCAGACGGCCGCCTTCGGCGGGCACGCCCACCAGGACGGCCCGCACCGTTGCGTTGCGGGGGCCGCCGGGCAGCCAGCCGCCGATCACGACGTCTGCACTCGCAGGTGCTTGATCTTGATCCAGTCCCGGGAGCGCGTGCCCGGTCGGTACAGGGAGTCCGCGCGCTTGGCGATCACGCCCTCCAGCCGGTGCTCCCGCGTCCACGCGTACGCCTCGCTTGCTGAGTCCCAGGCTGGCGGCACTCGAAGCCGCGGCCGCTCCAGGTCGAGGTCTTCCAGCATTGTGCGCCGCTGGCTCCTGGCCGGCATCGTCACCGCCTGGCGCCCGCTCACCCAGGGCCGTGGTGCGCGCGGGTCATCTGGGGCCCACCCCTCACCCAGGAGTGGATCATCTATTCCCTGTTGGATGAGCGTGTTGAAGCTGATCCACGGGAGTTGCGTTGGCCGAGTGGCGAGTCTTCTGGGTGCCGCAAGCAGAGGTCCAGCCTGTTGTCGGGAAGGCCGTGCTGGAGGGCTGGGAGGACCTGGCGGAACGCCAGAGACGTGTAGGTGTTCGCCCGGGAGATCCGATCTTCGTCGCACCCGACTACCGGGTGGATGGGCTGTTGAGTCTGTACGTCCAGAGCGGGGCGTTTCGCCGTCATACGCCGGAGACCAAGCGCAACTACGCGACGGACATCTGCCTGTTCCTTGCCTTCCTGTGGGCGCGAGGCCTCGCCTGGACGCAGGCGGTAGAGCGGGACCTTGAGGACTTCGAGCACTGGCGGCGGTTCGCCGCGGAGAATCCCCGGCTCATCGGCGGGTCGAAGTGGAACCGTGAGCTGGCCGCCCTGGTCGGCCTGTACGCGTGGGCCGCCAGGGCGGGCCACGTCCCAAGAAGTCCCGTCGGTACCCGGCAGGTGCTCGGGCCGTACGGTGCCGTGGTGTCGGCGCCGGTGGCGAGGGCGAAGGATGCGCGTCGCAGCAACGTTCACTGGCTGACCCCGAGGGCGTTTCGCCGGTGGGTCGAGGTCGGGCTGCGTGGCCAGGGTGGGGGCGGACTCCCGTTGCCCGGGTGGTGCGGCCGGTTGGAGGACCGGAACGTCGCCTTCGTCGATCTGCTGTATTCGTCGGGGATGCGGCGGAGCGAGGCCGGGTCGCTCCTCCTGTTCGAGGTGCCGCGGCTGCGGTTGGAGGGCGGCCGGTACTGCGTGGGGCGGATCGCGGCGGCGGTGACGCGTTCGAAGAAGGCGCGGACCTTCTACGTCGCGGCCGGTGTCGTCGGAGAGATCGAGACGTACGTGGACTCCTCACGCGCTCTGGCCGTCCGCAGGGCTCAGCGGGCTGGCCGCTACGAGGACTTGCCGCGGCTTCGGGTTGTCACGGACGTCGCGGGCGGGGTGAGGCCGACGGTGCGATGGCTGGACCACAACGGTGCCGCGGGCGAGCGCAGGCTCACGGATCTCACGGTCGCGGACCGGATGGCGCTGTACACCGAGGGCCCGCACGGTCTGGAGCCGTTGTGGCTGTGGCTGAACGAGCGCGGCCTGCCGCTCGCGGTGGACTCCTGGGAGGGCGTCTTTCGCACGGCCAACGACCGTTGCCGCCAGGTGCTCACCCCGGCGGGCGGCCCTTTCCCGGACCCGCACCGGGTGTACGCGCCGTATGCGACCGCGCACGCGTGCCGCAACAGTTTCGCGCTGTTCATGCTGGTCGTGCTGAACCACCTCATGGACCGCAGGTTCGGCCTCACTCCGGAGGAACGGCGCGACTTCCGGCTGCTGTACGGCGACCCCTGGCGCATGGTGCAGGATCTGCTGGGGCACGCCAGCCGCGAGACGACCTGCGACCTCTACCTCGCGCCGGTGGCCGACCTGCAACTGCGGGCCCTGCTGGCGGCGGCTCCGGACGCCAGCGAGCCGGGGCTGGCCTCGTTGGACGGGGTGTTCGCGCGCCTGGCCCGGGAGAGCGAGGGTATCCAGGACGTCGACGATCTGATGATGCCCGCCGTCGGCGGGGCGGCGTGAGCGGCCGCGGGCGCCGGGCCGCCCTCCCCGAGACGGTTCACCACCGGCCCGACGTGCTCGACAACGATGGGCTGGTCGTCCGTCACGCCAATACCGCCGGGCGGATCGTGGTGTACGACTTCTCCCTCCTGCCGGTGGGGGCGGCGATGCAGCGGTCGCTGGCCGCCGTGTTCGCCGGCTCATGCACACCCCGGACATGGGCCTCGCACTCCACGGGGAGAACGGCCTGGCGGTATGTGCGCCGGTTCGCCGACTTCCTGTCGACCATGCAGCGCCCGCCGGCGGACCTGGACGAGGTGACGGTGGCGGTGTGGAACGAGTGGGTGATGAGCCGACCGGCGACGGGAGCGGGGCGTCTGGACGTGGTCAGCGTGGCCAGGCTGCTGCGGCAGGACGCGCGGCTGCAAAGCGGTGCCGCCGGCGAGGCGCTCGCCCGCCGCAGCCGCAAGCCGGCGAGTTCGGTGGCGTCCTACGCCCCGGCGGAGTTCGACCAGGTCCGGCTGGCCGCCCGCCGGACCTTCCGGGCTGCGCGGCTGCGGATCGCCGACAACGCCCGCCATCTTCAGCGGTGGCACAACGGCGAGTTCCGCGAGGGCGGCGACGACTGGCTGCTGGGCGAGGCACTGGAGTGTCTGGCCCGCACCGGCGACGTCCCGCGCTACGCGCCCAAGGGGATCGCGGCCGCCGGTGTCGTGCACCGCTACGTCCGAGTGCTGGGCGGGCAGGGCGGGGACCGGACCTGGCAAAGGCTGTTCCTGTCCCTTCACGAGGCGACGGCGCTGGGGGTGCTGCTGCTGGCGGAGTTCGGCTGGAACCTGGCCGTGATCAGCTCCCTCGCGGTGCCCCAGGCCTCGCCGGATCCGGGCGAGGACGGCGCCCGGACCTACCGGATCGAGCTGGAGAAGCGGCGCCGTCCGGCGGGCCGCCAGTTCGAGACGCGCAACGTCACTGACGACGGCGCGGGCTCGAAGGGCCGTCTGATCACCGAGGCGCTCGAAGCTACCCGGTTCGCCAGAGCCGCCGTCCAGGAGCTGGCTCCCGGCAACAAGCTGCTCATCGTATGGAGGACGAGTGTCGCGGTGCGGGGGCTGGCGGACCTCGACCGGGAACCCCCGCTGGGGCCATTCCGCTTCGGCATCGAAACCAGGGCCGCGATGGCGTGGGCACGCAGGGAAGGGCTGGACGGATCACCGTTCCAGCGCGGCCGGCGGACGGTGAACGCCTTGTACCGGCGCGAGCCCGGGCAGAACAGCCAGGCCACCCACGACAGCACCTACGTACTGACCGACCCGCAGGTCAGGCACGACGCCCTACCGGTTATCGCGGCCGGCGCCGAGGAGGCCGCCGAGCGTGCCCGTCGGGCCGTACTCGTGGCCGAAGTCCGCGACCAGGCCGACCCCGGCGACCTGGAAACCGCGACCGCCGACTGCCACGACTACACCAACAGCCCCTACCCGGGCGCCAGCGGAAGCTGCGCGGCGTCGTTCCTGATGTGCCTGGGCTGCACCAACGCCCGCGTCCACCCAGGACACCACGCTCGGCTCGCCCACCTGCACCACGCCTTGGACAACCTGCGCACGGCCCTCGACCCCGCGGTGTGGCACGGCGCCTGGTCCGATACCTTCGCGCGCCTGGACGACCTCAAGTCCAAGGTCGGCTCCGGCCCGTGGGCCCAGGCTCTGGAACGCGTGATGGACGCGGACCGTGCGATCGTCGGCCACTTGCTGACCGGAGAACTCGACACGTGACCACCGCACCCAGCACCTCGGGCCGCCTCCTTCCCGCGCCGCACAGCCCGGTCGTCCCGCCGCAGCGCGCCGCCGGGGCCAACGCGCACCTGAACTCCCGCTTCGCGGACGACGTCTGGTCCCTCGCACCACTGATCGAGAACCCGAGCACGGGGACGTCATCGATCCACTGGCGCAACTGCCCCGAGCCGTTCCAGGCGGAGCTGCGGCTGCTGGTGTGGACGCTGATCAACAAAGAGCTCCGCCCGACGTTCCTACGCGAGCGTGCCCGGACCCTGCGCTCGCGCACCAGCGTCGCCGGCACCACGACGACCGTGCGCGTGTGGATGCACCTGGCCCGGTGGCTCACGGGCCGCGGCCTCGACACCCTCGCCGACTGCGATTCCGGTGTGCTCGACGCCTACGCCACGCACCTGCGCGAGCGCGGTGGCAGCCGGAGCTCCGTCGCCCAGGCCCTCCTGGCCCTGACCCGGCTGTGGGCCTTCGACGAACTCACCGCCCGCCCGGTCGGGATCGGAAGGCCGCCCTGGGACGAGCACGGCGTGGACGACTACCTTCCCGCCGCGACCACGAGAGGCGGTGAGAACGCCACCGAGGCCATCGCCGAGACGACGATGGGGCCCCTGCTGGTGTGGGCGATGCGCATGGTCGACGACCTGGCCGACGACATCCTCGCCGCCTGGGCCGAACACCAGCAGGTCCCCGTCGTCGCCAAGGCCACCACGCCGACCGAGACCGGCCTCGCAGCCCTCGACGCCTACACACACCGGCTCGACGCCACCGGCGCCCTCGTTCCCGTGATCCGCTACCGAGGCCGGATCGTCCTCGCCCGCCAGTACATCGCCGTGCTCACCGGGGCCTCCATGGACCAGGTGAACCTCTACGCCAAGCGCGGGCTGACCCGGGCGGCCCGGCTGAGGCCGGGACCGTGCCCCCTGCGTACTCCGATCAGGGGAACCGTCCACGGACAGCCGTGGCGCGAAGCGGTGAACCTAGACGAGGCCGCCACCCTGATGCGCCACCTCGGCACGGCCTGCTTCATCGTCATCGCCTACCTCACCGGCATGCGCCCCGGCGAGGTGCTGGGCCTGCACACCGGCTGCTGCCCCAACCCGCCGCCGGAACCAGACGGCAATCCGGGCCGCCACCTCATCCGCGGCCGCGAGTTCAAGACCGCCCGCGACGAGGACGGCAACCACCTCTCGCGCGGCACCGAGCGCGCCCTGCCCTGGGTCGCCATCGCCCCCGTCGTCAACGCCATCCGGGTCCTGGAACGCATGGTCCCCGACGGCCACCTGCTCTTCGACAGCCGCACCCACCACTTCGCCACCGTCCGTCCCGCAACCGGCTCCCTCGTCGCAGGAGCCATGGTCCGGCGGATCGAGGACTTCATCACCTGGGCCAACACCGAAGCCGCCCGCCACGGCCTCGCCCGTGAGACCATCCCGCCCGACCCCCACGGCAGGGTCGCCAGCGCCCGCTTCCGCCGCACCCTCGCCTGGCACATCGCCCGCCGGCCCGGCGGCCTCGTCGCCCTCGCCATCCAGTACGGCCACCTGCGAACCACGATCTCCGCCGGCTACGCCTCCCGCTCCCGCGACGGCATCCACGTCCTCCTCGACATCGAGACCGTTCGTGCCGTCGGCGACACTGTCACCGGCCTGCACCAGCACCTCGAAGATGGGGGCGGCATTTCCGGCCCGGCAGCGCGCCGCGCCATCCAGGCCGCCGCCCGTGCCCCCGAGTTCGCCGGCACCGTCATCACCGCCACCACCGCCCGCCGCTACCTCGCCAACGACGACCTGCTGATCTACGACAACCCCCACACCCTGCTGATGTGCGTCTACAAACGCGACCAGGCCCTGTGCCACCGAGACAGCGCCGCCGCCACCCCCACCCTCGACCACTGCGTCGCCGGCTGCCCCAACATCGCCCGCACCGATCACCACGCCGACCATCTGCGCGACCGGGCCCGAGCCCTTGCCCGGAAGGCCGCCCACCTGCCGGTGCCGCTCGCCCAACGCCTCACCACGACCGCCGAACGTCTGGACGCCCTCGCCGACCGCCACCACTTCGACCGCCAGATCCTCCAGGAGGGGCCGTGACGCCGGTGTCCGACGAGCGCGACCGCATCGTCGCCGCGATCGAGCGCATCCTCACCGGCGCCCCCGAACACTCCAACGGCGCGCTGACCATCGTCGCGCTCGCCCAGGAGGCGGGCGTCCCCCGCAACGCCCTCACCCAGCGCCACCTCGACCTGAAGAACCACTTCTACGACCGGGTCCGCGAGCGCGGGCTGGTCCCGGACAGCGAGACCCGTCTGCGCAAGCAGATCGTCAGGCTCAAAGAGCTGAGGGCGAGGGACGCCGAGCAGCTTAAGGAACTGCGGGCCGACGTCCAGGGCCTGGTCCAGGTCGTCAACCAGCTCACCCTGGAGAACCAGCAGCTGCGGGACGCACTCTCCTCGCCCGCGGGACGGGTGCGCGCGCTGCCGCTCCGGTCCGGCCCCGGCATGGCCTGACGTCGCCCGACCAGGCGGCCGTCTCAGGAGAGGCAGAGCTCGACCATGAGGGCCGTGAGCCCGGCGGGCAGGGGGTACGGGACGGTGCGCCGGGTCGCGGGTGGGGGCGGTTCCCCGGCGATCGCGCTGGGGAAGACGGTGGGTGGGATGCTTCGCCTTCGGTGCCGGGGCGGGCCGGGATGTCCCGGCCGGCCCCGGCGGTGTGCCGGTGACGGCTCGGGTCAGGCCGGGGTGGTGTTGGTGGCGTCCACCGCAGCGCGCAGGGCGCGGGCGAGGACGACGGCGTCCTCGACGGCCCAGAAGTGGCAGTAGAAGAGGCGGGGTTCGTCCATCAGGCCGTGGTTGTGCAGCTCGACGACGTTGATGCCGCCGTGCCGCAGGGCGGTCAGGACGTCCTGGACCTCGTCGGCGGTCATGCAGAAGTCGCCGTTGATCGCGGCCCTGCCGCCGCCGAGGGGCTGGAAGTTCAGGGCGGTGGTGACGCCCATGGCCGGGGGCAGGATGCGGCCGTGTTCGGTGACGGTCTCGCAGCGTTTGAAGGTGAACTTGTAGATCCCGCCGTCGTTGACGCCCTTGGCGTCGAGGGCGTCGTCGATGCCGACGGTGTCCAGGTCGAGCGCGGGCGGCGGCCCTGCCGGGACGGCCGGCGGGATGGCGGTCGTGTCCAGGGCGCTCTTCAGGGCGCGGGCCAGGACCGCCGGGTCCTCGGCCATGCCGTGGAAGTGGGTCCACCAGATCGCCGGTTCGTGGGCGAGCAGGTGCTTGTGGATCGCGGTCTGTTCCAGGCCGCCCGCGTGCAGGGCGTCGGTCGCCCGCTGCAGTTCGCCCTCGGTGACCACCAGGTCGCCCATCATCAGCGTGCGCCCGTCCTGGTAGCGGGCGAACACCGCGTAGCCGCCCAGGGATAGGCCCGGCTTGATGGTGACGCCGTAGGAGGTGACGTGCAGGTCCCGGCGTGGAAGGCCCACCTTGTACACCGCGCCGCCGTTCACCGTGCCGGAGCGGCTCAGCACGTCGGCCACGCCCTGCCAGTCCGCGTTCGTCGTGGGCACCGGCTGCAAGGCAGCGTGGCCGCCGTGGTGGCCCGGCTCGGCCTGGGCCGCCGCCGCTCCCGCGCCGACCAGCACCGGCGCCACCGCGGCGGCCGTCAGCAGCCGGCGCCGCGAGGGGCTCGCCGCCGCGTCCCCCGTCCGAATCCGCTTCGAGCTCATGACATCAGACCCTTCGTCAGACAATCGGGCGAAGTTATGCAACCACGGTTTCATTAATGGGAGAAGGAGGCGCAGTGAGCGGACGGAGGAAGGACGCGGATCGCTGCGGTCCTGCTGCTGGCCGCTTGCTCAGTGCGTGGCGGTCATGGTGAGCAGGGCGGGGTGGCCGCCGTCCCTGTGGGGGACGGGGTAGTAGGTGCGGTGGGTGACGGGGTCGACGGCGACGACGTGGGCGCCGTCGGCGAGGTGGGCGCGGCCGGTGACGGTCAGGTGGCGGGCCTGGTTGTCGAGAACGGTGACCCAGCCGGACTCGGCGGCCACGTAGAGGCGATGGGCGGCGGAGTCGTAGGCGAGGACGTCCGGGTCCTGGCCGACCTCGTCGGTGCCGGTGACCTGCCAGGTGGTCAGGTCGAGGGTGAGCAGTCGGGCGTTGCCGTCGCAGGCGACGAAGGCGATTCGGTCGTCGGGGGCGAGGGTGAGGCCGTGGTCGTGGTCACAGCCGGGCAGCGGGACGCGGCGGGTGACGGTGAGGGAGACCGGGTCGATAACGGCGAGTTCGTTGCTGCCCTGGGCGGCCACGAGGATCTGGCCGCTGGCGGGGTCGTAGGCGTTGTTGCCGGCCTCGTCGCCGACCTTGACGGTGCCGCGGACGGCGCCGGTGGCGGCGTCGACGACGGTCTCGGAGCCGCCGCTCTCGTTGGTGGTCCACACCGTGCCGTGGGCGGGGTCGTAGGCGAGGCCGTCGGGGAAGTCGCCGGTGGGGGAGCGTCGCAGGACCTGGCCGGTGTCCTCGTCGATGGTGGCCAGCTCGTTGGCGCCGGTGGCGGTGGCGAACACCCGGTGCAGGGACGGGACGGCGAGGACGCCGTGCACGCTGCTCAGATCGGGGATGGTGCGCACCACCTGGTTGCTGCGGGTGTCGACCTCGATGACCTCGCCGGCGCCGAGGTGGGCGATGAACAGCAGGCCCCGGTCGGCGTCCAGGCTCGCGTAGTCGAAGCGGGAGCTGTCGCCGGGCAGGGTGAGGGATTCGACCTGCTGGAGCGGGAGGTCGACGCGTGGCGGGTTCTGGCTTCGGGTGAGGACGAGGCCGAGCGCGATGCCGGCGGCGGCGAGCAGGGCGGCGGCGATCGTGATCACCGCGCGGCGGCGGAGGAACGGGGTGGTCATCGGCGGGCCTCGTCGGGGTCGGCGGCGGGGAGTGGGCGCAGGCGGTGGGCGTCGTCGAACAGGGCGCGTTCGGCGAGGCGGGCGGCGGTGAGCGCGGCGAGGGCGGCTGCGGCGAGCAGCATGTACATCACGACGATCTGGTAGCGGATCGCGGTCAGCGGATCGACGCCGGCCAGGATCAGGCCGGTCATCGCGCCGGGCAGGCTGATCAGCCCGACGGTCTTGGTGGAGTCGATCGCGGGGATGAGCGCGGTGCGCAGGGTCGAGCGCAGGTGGGGCGCGAAGGCGTCGGCGGCGGGCAGGCCGAGGGCGAGGCGGGCCTCGATGGCGGGCCGGGCGGTGCGGGCCTCGTCGCGCAGGCGCACCAGGACGAGGGTGGTGGCCTGCATGGCGCCGGAGACGACCATGCCGCCGACCGGGATCACCACCCTCGCCTGCGAGTCGATCACGCCGAAGAGGAGCAGTGTGCCCAGGGTCGCGGCGGTACCGACGGCGGCGGCCGTGGTGGCGATCGGCAGCGCGCGGGGCATGCCAAAGGCGCGGTGGGCGGAGACCCTTCCGGCGATGAGCACCATGAGCGCCAGCCAGCCGACGCCCCCGGCGAGGCCGGTGTGCCGGAAGACGAAGACCAGGATCGCGCCGACGGCCGCGAGCTGGACTCCGGCGCGGACGGCGGCGATCGCGATGTCCCGGGCAAGGTGCAGCCGTTGGCGCCAGGCGACCAGGACGGCGAGCAAGACCAGGGCGAGGGAGGCGGCGACCCCGGCCCAGGTCGGCACGGCGGGGTTCACGTCCCCTCCTGGAGGTAGTCGATGTCTTCGGCTGGCCCGGCGGCCACCAGTTGCCCGTCGCGCAGGACCAGCACGTGGTCCGCGATCCGGCGGGCCTGCGGCGTGTTGTGACTGACCAGCACCACGGCCAGCCCGCCCGCGACCAGGTCCTTGATCGTGTGCTCGACCGCTTGCGCGCTGGCCGCGTCCAGCGCCGACGTCGGCTCGTCCAGCAGTAGGACCTGGGGCTCGACCGCGAGCGCCCGCGCGAGGCAGACCCGTTGGGCTTCGCCGCCGGACAGCCCGGCCGTGGCCCGCTCCAGCATCCCGGCGGGCAGGCCGACCCGTTCCAGCAGCGCGGCGGCACGCTCCTCTTCGAGGTCCGTGCGGCCGACCCGCAGGTCGTCCAGCACACGATCGGTCAGCAGTACCGGCTGCTGGCCGACCAGGGCGACCCGGCGGCGCAGCTCCAGCACGTCCAGCTGCGGCAGCGGCCGGCCCTGGAACCGCACGAGCCCGGACGTCGGCTCGGCGAGGCGGTTGAGCAGCCGCAGCAGGGTGGACTTGCCGGCGCCCGAGGGGCCGACGAGCGCGGTGCACGCCGAGGCCGGGATATCGGCGCAGACCTCGTCCAGCAGCACGCGGCCGTCGCGGCGCACGGTCACGTGGTCTAGGGCGAAGGCCGTGCCGGGCGCATCCACCGTCGGTTTCCCCTTGAGCGCGGTCGCGGAATTGACGAAACCCAGGTTACAGTTCACCGGAGGCGGGTCGTTCGGACGTGGACAGCACGGAGGTGGTCGCGGTGACGGACCAGGGAGCCATGGAACACCCCCCTGTCGCCCAGCTGGCCCCGGGGCAGTGGGTGCTGCTGTCCTACCGGATGCCGCGCGAGCCCTCCACGCCGCGGATCGCGGTGTGGCGCAAGCTCAAGCAGCTAGGCGTCGCCCAGATCTCCGACGGCCTGGTCGCCCTGCCGGCCGACGCCCGCACCCGCGAGCAGCTGGAGTGGGTCGCCGAGGAGGTCACCGAGGCCGGCGGCACCGCCGGCATCTGGCTGGCCCAGCCCGCCACCCTCGCGCAGGAGCGCGAGCTGGCCGCCGCCATGGCGGCGGCCCGCGCCGAGGAGTACCGCAAGGTCACCGAGGAGGCCACGGCGCTCGGAGGACAGCTGGAAACAGACCGCCTGCGCGGGGTCCGCCGCCTGCGCGCCGAGCTGCACCGGATAGGGCGGCGCGACTACTTCCCGCCCCGCGAACGCGACCTGGCGCGCGCCGCCGTCGAACACCTCGTGGCAGCCTCCGCCACGCCCTCGAAGAAGAGGCCGGTGACGCAGTCGTGAAGTGGGCGACCCGGGCCGGGGTGCACATCGACCGCGCGGCCTGCGCATGGCTGATCCGCCGGTTCATCGACGCACAGGCGCAGTTCGTGTTCGTCGGCGACCCCGCGGCGGTGCCACCGGACGCGACGGCCTTCGACATGCGGGGCGTGGACCTCTCCCACCACGGCGACGACTGCTCCTTCGAGACCATCCTGCGGCGCTACGACCTCACCGATCCGGTGCTGTGGCGCATCGCCGAGATCGTCCACGAGGCCGACCTCGACGACCAGCGCTACGACGCCCCCGAGGCGCCCGGCTTCGACGTCGCCCTGCGCGGCCTGTCGATGGTCTGCACCGACGAGCAGACCCTCGCCGTGACGGGGCCGCTGTTCGACGGCCTGTACGAGTACGTCAAGCGCGGCCTGCTCCTCGGCAGGGAACCCGCCTGACGGCGCCGGGAGCCGGGCCGGCCCGCGCTCCTGATCTTCCCGGGGGCCTTCCGGCGCGCGAGGCCCCGGGCTGCCGCCCCATCGGCATGGGCCGCGAGGTGCTTCCGACTTTCCTGCGGCTTCGGGCGCCATGATCAGCGTTGATGTCATCATGTAACCCTGGTTACATTGAACGGGTGAGTAGCCCCAGCGCATTCCACGGCATCCCGGACGACGAAGCGCCATCGGTACCGACGCCTGTGCCGGCGGCCGACGGCGCCGGGTTCACAGCGGTGCTGCGGTACTTCCTGCGCCTGGGAACCTGGGGGTTCGGCGGGCCGATCGCCGTGGTCGGCTACATGCAGCGCGACCTCGTCGAACAGCGCGGCTGGATCGCCAGGCAGGACTTCCTCGACGGCGTCGCCCTCGGCCAGACCATGCCCGGCCCACTGGCCGCCCAGGTCGCCATGTGGGTCGGCTACCTCAAACGCGGCGCCCTCGGAGCCGCCGCCACCGCGCTCGCCTTCATCGGCCCGTCGTTCCTGATGGTCTCCGCCGTGGCGGCGGTGTACTCGCACTACTCCGGACTGAGCGTCGTCCAGTCGCTCTTCTACGGCATCGCCCCCGCCGTCATGGCAATCATCGCCATCGCCGCCTACAAGCTCCTCCGGCTCACCAACACCAAGGACTGGCGCGCCTGGACGATCAGCGCCGTCGTCTTCGCCGTCACCGCCACCACCGGCCGCGAACCGATCTACCTCATCGTCGGCGCCGGCCTGCTGCTGATCCTCCTCGACGCCCGGCCCGCCCTGCGGTGGCCCCGCTTCGGCAACCGGCTGAACGGCATCGGCCCACTGCCGCTCGCCCTCGGCACGCTCGGGACCGGCGGCACGCTGACCTCGCTCGGTCTGTTCTTCCTCAAGACCGGCGCCCTCGTCTTCGGCTCCGGGCTCGCCATCGTGCCGCTGCTGCGCGAGGGCGTCGTCACCCAGCACCACTGGCTCACCCAGGCTCAGTTCCTCGACGCCGTCGCCATGGGCCTGATCACTCCCGGCCCCGTCGTCATCACCGCCGGTTTCATCGGCTACCTCGTCGCCGGCCCCACCGGCGCCCTGGTCGCCACCGTCGCGATCTTCACCCCGATCTACCTCGGCGTCGTCATACCCGGCCGCTGGTTCGTCCGCCACCGCGACAACCACCAGGTCAAAGCCTTCGTCACCGGCGCCACCGCAGCCGCAGCCGGCGCGCTCGCCGGAGCCGTCGTCGTCCTCACCCGACAGGCCGTCACCGACCTGCCCACCACCGCCATCGCCCTGGCCACCCTCGGCCTGCTCTGGCGCTTCAAGATCCCCGAACCGTACGTCGTCCTTACCGCCGGAGCCCTCGGCCTGGCACTCCACTGACCGCCCGGCCCCAGGGCACCATCAGCACCACCAGGGACGCCCCACCGAACGGAAGACCCCACATGGCCGCCGCCGACGTCGTCTCCACCACCACGTTCAGCCACGCCCACATCCTGCTGACCGCCGCCGTCACCGCCGTGATCGCCCTCGTCGGCGCGGCCTGGCGCCTGCCCCGGTCCGCCTGGCAGGACATCGCCGCCGTAACCCTGCTCTCCGGCCTCTCGGTCTTCCTCTGGCGCACCTCCGCGAACATGCCCCAGCTGAACGACGACGGCCTGCCCGGCTTCTCCGCCAACGACTGGCTCGCCCCCACCCTCACCTACGTCTTCCTCAGCGTCTATGCCAAGCTCCGCCCGCCCGCGGACCCCCGCCGCTACGGACAGGCCCAGGCGATCGCGGTCCTCTCCTCGCTCGCTGTCAACGTCATTACCATCTGACTACCAAGCCCGCCTTCCACATCAAGGACGGCATCGAGCATTGCCTGACCAGTCAGACCTTCAACACGTTGAACTTGACAGGGAACCTCTACACCCCCGGAACGCTGCGCCCGGCCAAGCTGCACGCCGCCCTGCCCGACGGCGAGGAGGCCCAGTGACCGCCGCCCCGCTCACGATCGTGCCCAGCGACCGGAGCGACCGGCTCGCGGAATTGCTGAGCACTTCCCTGATGATTTGGTGAGTTCAAACGTCAGGGCGGCGTCGGTTGGCCAAGTGGCAAGTGGTGTGGGTACCCGATGTTGGCCGGTGGGGCGCGTTGCCACCCGAGGGGGTTCTTGGGATTCAGGATCTGCTGGCGGGGTTGCCCCGGATCGGACTGCGGCCCGGTGATCCTGTGTTCGTCGGCCTGTGGGGATTCACGGCTCTTTGCGGGATGTCGGTTCCCGCGCATGGCCTACTGTCCGTTCTCTCCGCCGTGCGGCGGTGCGGCGATGCGGTGCCCCGATTTCTCCTGCTGGGTCGCATGGAGGGGGCGGGGCCCGGTGCCCCGACTCTCCTCGGCGCCGAAGCGCGACGTGACACCCCGGGGCACAGTGGAGTCGCCACGTTGGTAGGCGAGGCATGTCAGAGGGAGAGGGTTCACGATGACCTTTGTGCAGATCGTCGAGTGCCGCACGGAGCGGCCGGACGAGCTCAACCAGCTGATGGACACCTGGATCGAACAGACTCAGGGCAAGCGAACCGCGACCCACACGATGGTCGGTTCCGACCGGGAGGACGCCCGGCACGTCGTGGAGATCGTCGAGTTCCCCTCGTACGAGGCGGCGATGCGCAACTCCGCCCTGCCGGAGACCGACCGGATCTTCCGCGAGATGGTGGCCCTGTGCCAGGAGCCGCCCACCTTCACCAACCTGGACCTGGTCCGCGACGAGCAGCTCCTCAAGGACGCGGCCCGCCGACTGCTGCTGGAACCCGCGGACGGGGACATGTCCGTCATTGACGACCTGGTCGCACCGGACTACCGGGACCACGACCCGTCGGTGGACGGCGACACGGTCGGCCCTGCAGCCGTCAAGCAGATGATCGAGGGCTACCGTCGCGCCTTCGATTTCACCTTCGACATCCAGAGCCAGATCGCCGAGGGCGACCAGGTCGCCACCCGCTGGATCTGGCGCGCTACGCACATCGGCGAGTACATGGGCATCCCGGCCAGCAACAAGACGATCGAGTCCTCCGGCATGACGATCTGGCGGTTCGAGGACGGCAAGGCCAAGGAAGGCTGGTGGAGCTGGGACGCCGTCGCCATGATGCGCCAGATGGGCATGATGCCCGGCTGACCGCTGGTACGACGGGCAGGGCCGGCCGCTCCCGCGGGCGGCCGGTCCGCCTCGTTCTGCGAGGACGAAGGTCACCGCCGAGAAGGCGCGGCAGCCCTGATCCGCGCGTATTCGCGACCCGCCCGGTGCAGCGCAGGCGGTGGGTCACGGCTGACTCGTGCCCCGGTCGGCCCAAACCCGCCGGGTGCTTTTGGCGACTGCACCGCGGCAGGGCGCATGGAGGAGGAGGTCTGAGCCACGGCGCCGACACCACCGACGCACGCGAGCACTACCCACTCCTCGACCAGGCGGTAGCACTCCGAGGAGGACGACCGGCACCGGCCGGTCAGGCCCTGGCCGAGCGGGACAACGACCCGCCCGGCACTCCCACGCACATCGAGGCGGCGAGGTTGGTGCGGGGCGTGCAGGGTGCAGTCAGTGCGCCTCTGGGCAGTCGGAGCCTTGGTGGATGGGCGGCCGCCCGGACGGGGCGGCCGCGCGAGTCCGGCTACAGCGCTGCTGGCTGTGGGGTGCTCGGGGACGGTGCTGAGGCGGGGTGCGCCTCGGTCGGAGCCCGGAAGCCCTTGATGAGCATGAAGAGGGCGAGGCAGATCTCCCACGCGAAGACGGGGATGGCGGCGAGCGCGGCCCAGACCGAGATCTGCTGGATGAGGCCGAACATCTGGGCGGCGCCCGAGGCGAACACCAGAGGGCCACCGATGAGTCCCAGCACGGGGATGAACCGGGGAACGAGCCGGGAGCGGTGCAGCAAGGAGGCCAGGAGCACGGTGTTGGTCCCGCACGCCAGGCTCGGGCCCACCAGGAAGGTCCAGTTGTGGAGGGCGACCATCGCCTCCCCGAGCGGGACGGCGCCGGGCTGGGCGGCGTGACCGTGGCGCATGGTCACCACGGAGAGCAGCGGGACGATGCCGACGGCGATGACGCCGGCCTCCAGGGTGCGCAGCCCGACGTAGCCGAGGGCCACTGCTTCATTCGTGCGCTTGACGACGGGGAACAGCGCGACGGAGGTGCCGACGATGGCCAGCGCCAGGACGACCTCGAGAAAGGCGCCGAGGAGCACTTGTGTGTCGGGGCCCGAGCCGGTGATGAAGCTGGCGTCGTTGAGGACCGGCCCGTACAGGATCAGCGCCGGAACGGATGTGACGTGGGTGATGAGAAACAGAACGCCGGCGGCGGCGGCGGTTCTTCGGGTGGATGTCATGGCAACCCCTCGGAAAGCAGAGGCATACGGTGTACACCTTGGAGGATTCGAACATAGGTGTACCCTGTACACCGTGTCAAGCAGCCAACGTTCCCGCCTCACCCCGGCCCAGCCGGACCCCTCCACCGCATCCGTCCGGCCGTCCGGCCGGACACGGCTCAACCGGGACCGCGTCCTGCGCGCCGCGGTCGCACTCGCCGACACGGCCGGCATCGACGCGGTGAGCATGCGCCACCTCGCCCAGGGGCTCGGAGTCGTGCCGATGGCGCTCTACAAGCACGTGGCCAACAAGGAAGAGCTGCTCGACGGCATGGTCGACGTCGTCATCGGCGAGATCGACCCGCCCGCCGATGATCCGAACTGGAAGCGGGCGGTCCGAGGACGCGTCCTCTCCGCGCGGCAGGCCCTGCTTCGTCACCCATGGGCACCGCCGGTGATCGAGTCCAGGGGCCAGGCCTCACCGACGGTCCTGGACTACATGAACTCCCTCATCGGCGCCTTCCGCGCCGGCGGACTCTCCGCCGACCTCACCCACCACGCGATGCACGCACTCGGCAGCAGGATGTGGGGCTTCACCCAGGAGGTGTTCCCCACGCCCCCGCCGCCTGCCGACCCCGAACTGCGTGAGCGCATGTTCCGCGAAGTCGCCCAGCGATACCCGCACATCGTCGAGATCGCCACCGCCGGAGCCCACGAACCCGGCTCCGCCGTCGGCAGCGCCTGTGACGACCAGTTCGAGTTCGAGTTCGCCCTCGACCTCCTCCTCGACGGAGTCGAGCGACTCCACCAGCAGTCGTGGAGCTCCACACACGCACGCGACCGCGGCCAAGGGACGCCGGACCGGGATTCGCCCGAGAGGTGACGAACGATCACCACCTCACGACCACGCTCCCGACCAGTGCGGCCCGCCGAGGCCGAAGACCTCGGCCAGCGGCAGGTTGCAGACCACGCACCGCCGCCCGCCACCGGCCCGTCGGGACGGTGGCGGGCGGCGGCCTCCCGGCGCCGGCGCTGCTCGTAGAGACGCCGGTCCTCTTCGGCGTCCCACCGGGCGTTCTCGTTGCGGCGGGGGTTCTCGTGTCAGTCGAGTGGAGCGGGTGACTCGGCGTTGCGGGCCAGCAGGTGGGGAGATCCGGTGCCGTCGGCCGGCACGCTCCAGACGTCGGAATCCTTGCCCGGGCTGGCCGGGAGTCCGTACGCGATCGTGGCGTTGTCCAGCCAGGCGGCCTGGTCGTCGATGCTGCGGGTCTCGGCGAGCGAGGTCTCCGCCAGGTCGTCCAATCGCAGGACGGTGAGTCGCCAGGTGTGGTCCGGCAGCATCTTCTTGAAGGCGATTCGGGAGCCGTCGGGGGACAGTGACGGGCATTCCACGTTGTCCTTGAGGGGGTACAGGTCGCGCCTGGCGAAGTCGCCTCGCATCAGCGAGCGGTGGCCTCCGGCTGACATCGTCAGGTAGAACACGTTGTCGTCCTGAGTGAAGGTCACGCCCCAGAAGTTGGCATCGGCCGGGGCGTTCTGGCCGTCGACGGTGAAGCTCTCCAGCGTCCCGACGATGGTGCCGGTGCGGGTGTCCATGATTCCCGAGCGGGTGGAGAACTGGCTGCCGTTGTAGGAGTCACCGGCCACAAAGACCGTCAAGGACACCATTCGGCCAGAGGGCGAGACCCGGGCGCGGTTGGGAGTGCCGTTCAGCGGCGTATTGGAGAGCTGCTTCAGATCCCGGTCGAGGATGGTGAGTTGGTAGGCGCCTGGCTGCTCCTGCAGGCACACCCCGGTGCCGGCCGCGGCGTAGACCCGGGCGCAGCGCAGGTCGGAGTGGACCCGGCTGCCGTCCGGGCGTTGGACGGCCAGGGTGCCGGTGACGGTGTCGCGGATCAGCAGGCCCGGGCCGGTGAGGGTCACGACGCCGTGGTCGCCGGTCGGCGCATCTCCCCGGCTCAGGGTGTAGCCGACCGCGACCGCGGCGAGCAGCACGGTCGACACGAGGGCGATGAGAATGCGCGACTTCACGAGGTGCGTCCTTTGAGCAGGGGTGTGGAGAGGGCCAGGGTCACCGCGACGGTTGCGGCGGCGGTGAGGTAGGCCGGTGCTGTGCCCCAGCTCTGCCAGGCGAGGCCGAACAGCACGGAGGAGAGGAGGTAGGCCATCGCCTGGCCGGTCTGGATCAGGGCGATCCCGCTGGTCCGCAGCTCCTCGGGCAGCAGTGGACCGGCGATCGCCATCAGGACCCCGTCGGTCGAGGCGTAGAACGCGCCGTACAACGCCAGGACCAGCCAGCTCGGACCGTGCCCGGTGGCGAGCAGCAGGTAGACGGCGAGCAGTACGGCGTAGCCGGCGAGTGCGACCGGGCGTCGGCCGATCCGGTCGGCGAGGCGCCCGAGAGGTGCGGCCAGGAGCAGGTAGCCGAGTGCGGTGGCGACGGCGAGCAGCGGGAACGTGGTGATGGGCAGGTCGTCCCGGCGTTGCAGCGTGAGGTAGACGAACCCGTCGCCGACCGTTGCCACGCCGAGCAGGGCCGCACCCGCGCAGACCATGCGGAACCGGCCGCGGCGCAACAGGCCGAGGGCGGCTCGCAACGAGACTGCTCCGGGTGGGAGTTGGTCGCGCCGGTCGCGGACGAAGAGGGCCAGCAGCAGCACGCCCAGGACGGCGAAGCAGAGGCTGACCATGAACACCGCGTCGTATGAGCGGCCTGGTCCTCCCGCGAGGGCGAGCGTTGCGACCGCGATCAGTGGACCGGCGAACGCGCCGAGGCTGTCCAGGGCCCGGTGGGCGCCGAAGGCGCGGCCGAGCCGGTCCTCGGGGACCGAGAGGGTGATGAGGGCGTCGCGCGGTGCGGTGCGCAGGCCCTTGCCGGTGCGGTCGGCAGCGATCGTCATGCCGATCAGTGCCGGTAGTGAGCCGGTGAACAGCAGGCAGAGCTTGGCGGTCGCGGACAGGCCGTAGCCGATGCCGGCGACCAGTTTGCGCTGCCGGAAGTGGTCGGCGAGGTAGCCGCCGAGCAGCCGGGTGAGCGCGGTTGCGCCGGTGTAAAGCCCGTCCACAGCGCCGAACTGAGCTGCCGACAGATGCAGCCCAAGTACCAGGTACGCGGGTAGCACCGAAGTGACCATTTCGGCGGAGACGTCGGTGACCAGGCTGACCAGGCCAAGGGCGAGGACATTGCCGGTGAGTATCCGAAGTGCTGGTTTTCCGGTGAGGGAGGCCTCGGCGCGGACGCCGGTGAGGTACATCGTGCGGGCTCGTCTCGTCGAGGGATCCGGGGTGCCCTGCCGCGAGCGGTACAAGGGGCCGCTCGCGGCAGGGCGGTCATGCTGAGGTCAGCCTTGTGCGGGGGCTCGTGGAACCTCGCCTGGAAGCGTGTCGCGTGGTGGCAGTGCCCCTGCGGCGGGGGGATCGGTTTACCGGAGGGGCACAGCCGGGTGCGGGTTCGTGGTCGCCGCCTGGGCCGCGCGAGGTGATGAGCCCGGTTGGATCAGCGGGCCGCGAGGGCGGGTCTGGGGATGGTGGTCTCGGCGGGTTGGGCTGCGGACGCCTTCGGCCGGCAGTTGCTGCCGTGAGCTCAGGGCGCCGCTATTCGGTGCCGCATGTCTGTGCGATGGAGGGCGATCGGCCCTGGCTTCGGCTCAGCGGAAGAGGTTGTCGTGGACGGTGGCCATCCGTGCCTGGTTGGGGTGCTTGCGGACCCAGTCCTTGATGATCTTCACCGAGTCGTCGGTATCGGGCTCCTTGCTGTAGTCCGACATCCGGTTTCCGGCGATCACACCGTTCACGCCGGTCTCGCCGAGCATCCGTGCCGCGCAGTCTTCACTGTCGGGCGCGGAGCCGATGGTCCAGGCGAAGACGCCGTTGATGTTCCCCGCTTCACGGTTGGCGACGCTCTCCTTGAGCCCCTTGACCTTGTCGCTGTCGGTCAGGGTCGGGCCGGGCGTACAGCCCCCGACAAAGGTCGCGAAGACCGCCGAGCCATCGGTGGCGAACCGGTGCTTGTTGTCGATGCCGCTGCCCTGCCTGGCAAAGGTGTCGCGCACGTGCGAGTAGGTGCCCGTCACGGCCACCGACTCCAGGGGATCCAGGTTCTGCTTGAGTGCGTTCCAGGCGGCGTTGTTGTCGGCCGAGTAGGGCACCTCGTACATCACCTGGATCCCGGCGGCCAGCAGCGTGTGACGGACCATGCTCCGCAGAAGACTGATCCGGGCAGGCTGGTCGCCTTCACCGTCCGGCTTGATGTCAACCCATACAGCCGCGAGGCTCTTGCCGTTTTGCCGGGCCCTGACCATTGCGTTGAGGATCGCAGCAGTGGTCTTCCGGGAGACCCTTTCCGGGAGGACCATCTCCGAGCTTGGGTTGCCGGGGTCACAGGAGATCCACTCGTGAGTACCGGAGTAGCACCAGTCGCCTTTCTTTGTGTCGAACGAGGCATCGACCTCGATGGCGTTGTAGCCGGCGTCGAGGGCGTTGTCGACCTGGTCGGCGGAGTTCAGGTTGTGGGCGAAAACGTAGGTCGGGCGCTGAGCGGCGACCGGGAGCTCGTACCAGGTCAGTTCCTGCTGGTAGCCGTGCCGCCAACCCCGGGTGTGTACTGCGTCGGTGCGCGGGCTGTCGCTGTTGGGGTCCTTGGCATCGACGTTCTGCCCGCTGTCCCAGAAGGACTGCAGGGCGTAGGCGCCCCAGGCCTCGGCGCCGCCCCAGGAGAAGTACTGCTGGTTGGGTGTGGGGGAGTTCTGGTTCTCCATCACGACGGCGCCCTCGTTGCCGCCCAGGTAGGTGGCGACCTTCTGCTTCTTGGGGTTGAAGAGCAGGAACTGGCCGCGGTCCCCGACCCGGATCCACTGGCAGTACGGGTCGGAGGCGTCGAACAGCGTGAGCCGGACATTGTCGTTGTCAGCGCTGGCACACAGGATGTGGTCTGGCCAGGCTCCGTTGGTGAGGAACATCGGCCCGGTCGCCGAACGCGCCGACGTGGCCGCGGAAGCATGGGTCGCCGGCAGTCCGACCAGGCCGACCAACGCGGTGCTGGCGGCAACGGCGGCGGTCCACAGGCGCCACACGGTGGGACAGGCGGTGCGCAAGAGCGTACTCATGGTCTGACCTCCTCAGCTCGTCGGCGTCAGCGTGTAGCGGACGGTCTGGGTCTGGCTGAAGCCGTTGCGGAAGACGAAGGTGTCCACACCGTGTTCGGCATGGTTGGTGTCGGAATCGGCGGAGCACTCCAGGAACAGGACCTCGCCCTCGAAGGCCTGGATCTTCAGGTCCCACCTGGCGTGCGGGAGGTCGGCGAACAGCCGGGCGAAGCCTTCGCGGACGCCGTCGTGGCCGTGCCTGACACCGGCCGGGGTGATGAAGGAAGCGTCGGGTGCGTAGTTCGCGACGATCCCGTCAAGGTCCTCGGCGACAAGCGCCTTGCCGTGGCTCTGGAAGACCTCTTGCGGGGTCCGGGAACCGGGTTCCTTCACTGGCAGCACCTTTCTGTGTTCGATCAGAGGACGGCCGCGGCGGTACGAGCAGGCCGTAGAGCTGTGTGGAGACCCGCAGCGGATCTCCATCGTTTGACCGCGTGCGCAGAGCATCGAGCCAGGCAGGAACACTAGGAAGAACAACAGGACGATCGGCCCCGTAGTCCTGCCTCTGACTCCAGCTGCCAGGTAGCTCGCGCTGCTTGTCAACGGCTCGTCAGGTCGCCCGTTGCCCCAGGGCTCCGGTTCGTTGCACCTGCCGTGAGCCCGCTCGTGGTCATGCATATGCCAATAGTGCGTGAACAGTCCTGCGGGGCGTGGCCCGGCGGGATGCGAGCAACTATGCAGACGATCCGTCAGATACGCAAGACCGGTTCGAGGACGGCGGAGGCGGCGAGTGGTCGGGCGGCGCCGCGTCGGTACCGCCGGTCCGGGGGACCGTTTCCGCTGGTCAGGGGCGTGGTGAAAAAATTTCGCCCGGGGTGCGACGGAACCGGGGGTCTGATCCGTCTTGGTGGGCAGAGCCCCGCTTGCGGGCGGGGCTCGTGTTGGCCGGCGTGTGAGCGACAGCAGAGGACACCACCGTCATGGACGACTTCCGTACCGCCCTGAGTGACGAGCTGTCAGAACTCGACGCTCCTCCGTTGGGTGATCTGGTCGCGGCTGCCACCCGGCAGGGACGGCGGGTACGTCGTCGGCGGGCTGTCGCCGCCGCGGTCGCGTTGACCGCGGCGGTGGCCGTCGTGACTGCGCTGGTGTGTGGCGTGCCGGGAACGGGCCGAGCGCAGCTGCAGGCGGCGGCCCCGGACAGGGACGGTTCCGTGCCGTCCGCCGGCTACCGTGCTCCAGGTACCGCGGCGAGCCCCGCCCCGGCACCTGCTCCAGGGACCGCGGTGCCGACCACCACGGCCACCGCCGCCCCCACCGGCCAGCTCGTCCCCGCGACCGGTCCGGCGCTCCTGGCCGTACTGCTCAAGACGCTGCCGCCGACCGAGAAGGCCAGCCATTTCGCCGCGGACTCGGGCGAATACCCCAGGGCCGAGGCCGACCTCACCGATGACAGCGGCACCGGAAGGATCACCGTCTCCCTGAGCTCCGACGCCGGGAACCCCTGCGACTCTGGCGCCGGCTCTGTCAACGCGTCCGGCCGGTGTTTCCGCGACGGCCACGGCCAGCAGGTCAGGATCTTCTACGGCCAAGTCGAAGGCACATGCACCCAGTACGTCATGGTGACCGTCACCCACCCCGACGGCACGGCCGTACATATCTCCATGCCCGACTGTCTCCCGAAGAAGGGCGACACCCACCCGCCCGGCACGATCGCGCTGACCGAGGACCAGGCCGTCGCCATCGCCGGAGACCCCGCATTCAGCCTGCGCATGGACGCCGGCTTCGTCCAAGCGGCAGCCGACCAGTTCCACGCCCTGCTTCTTACCGACCACCCTGACGGCACAGCCGTACATATCTCCATGCCCGACTGCCTCGCGAAGAAGGGCGACACCCACCCGCCCGGGACGATCGCGCTGACCGAGGACCAGGCCGTCGCCATCGCCGGAGACCCCGCACACAGCCGGCACATGGACTTCAGCTTCGTCCAGGCGGCAGCCGACCGGTCCCGCGACCTGCCCCCCACCGAACGATCTTGAGGACAGAATCCGCCTCGCGGCCCCGCCCAGGACCGCGAGGCCCCTCCCGTATCCGACGACACCAGGGCAGGACACCAGTACATGCGCAGTGAAGCAGAGTTCACGGCCTTCGCCGACGCCAACGCTATGCGGCTGCGCCAAATCGCGTACCTGATGTGCCGCGACTGGCACCTGGCCCAGGACCTCACCCAGACCACCCTCACCAAGATGTACCTCTCCTGGAACCGCGCCATCCGCCGCAACGACACCGACCCCTTCCCCTACGCCCGCAAAGTGCTCCTCAACACACTCCTCGACCACCGCAAACTCCGCCGTACCACCGAGCTGACGGTCGATCAGTTACCCGACCGCCCAGGCAACAGCGACCCCACCGAGACCCGCCTCACCCTGCTCGACGCACTGGCCCTGCTGCCCCCACGAGACCGCGCGATCGTGCTGCTGCGCCACTGGGAGGACCACAGCGTGGAGACCACGGCGCAGATCCTCGGCGTCAGCGTCTCCGTGGTGAAGTCGCAGAGCACACGCGCGCTGGCAACGCTGCGCGGCCATCTCGGAGCCGACCGCGAGCTGCTCTTCGGCTGACGAAGATCCAGTCGGACATGCCGCGGTTTCAACTGGCCAGCAAGCGCCCGGAACTCTGTCAGGAAGGGGGTCCTCGGAGGTCGCTTAACCGCCCTGGTTTTCCAAAGGAGTTTTGAAGTCCGGCGCGCAGCCTGTTGCAGGCCTGTGACGCCTACCGCGGCTATCCGGGATGGGTGCAGATCTGATGAGGGTGCTGTTGATCAGGCCGCGAGTGTGAGGTGGTCGCGGTAGCGGGCTTGGTGGTTGCGGGCGAACTCCTGCTTCTCGTGCCAGGTCCAGTAGGTGTCGAAGTCGCCGTTGGCGCGTAGAGCGCGGAGCTTGAGCACGGCTTCGGCGCCGGCGAGTCCCCAGCGGGCGCCGGTGATGTCGAGTCGGTCTTTGACCAGGTGGCGGCAGGCGCCCTCGATGATGCCCGTCGCGATGGGCCAGCCGTGTTCCAGCGCGGTGTCGTAGCGCAGGTACTGGGCCTTGTTGCGCAGGTAGCCGATGGCGTCGTCGATGCCCTTGCGGCGGTTCTTCTTCAGCCGGGCGGCGCGAGCGGCCTTCTCGAGGGAGGTTGCGACCTGTTCGGCGCCGCCGCCGAGGATGGTGCGGGCGTGGCGGGCGACGAAGGCTTCGGCGGCCTGGTCGCCGGCCTGGTGCAGGCACCAGGCCGCGTCCCAGAGGTACTCGAGCACGTGGATGAGGTCGATGACGATGTGCACCCGCGCGCCTCGGCGTTCGGCCTCCGCGGTGATGAGGTCGAGTTGGTGGCGGGCGCCGTCCACGAGCACGACCCAGGGCCGGCGGTTGGTGGGGTCGCGGTGCTCGGCCTGGTCGAACGCGGCGGCCACGACCTGGGCGGCGGGGTCGTCGACGGAGCCGGTCAGCCACTTGGACCTGGCCTTGGGCCCGGGACGGCGTTCGCGCCCCTCGCCCTGGCCGCCGTCGTCGCTGTCGCCGTCCTCACGGGGGTCGGGGTCGGTGATGATGTCGTCGACGCCGCGCTTGGTGGGCTCGGCGTCGTAGACCGCTGCGAGGGTGGCCATGCGCTTGCGGCCGTGCTTCTCGCCGGCGGCGAGTCGGGACTTCATCTTGTTGCCGCCCTTGACCTGCGCGGCCTTCGCGGTAGCCTCGCGCAGTGCTTCCGGCCTTATCACCACGCCCTTGCCGTCGACCGAGACCACCAGAGTGGTCGTGTCGGTGCACGGGGTCGGCACCAGGGCGTCGTAGAAGTCGTCGATGTCACAGGCGGCGCCGACCGCGAGTTCCTGAACCTGCCGGGGCCCGATCCCGGCGCCGGTGACGGCGTTGATCCGCTCGGTGGCCTCGGCGAACGAGCCGCGGGATGCCTCGATCGCGGCGAGCTTGGCCAGTCCGTGGCTGTGCATCCCCGCGGGCAGGTTCAGCACCGCGTCGGCCGGGTGCAGATCGGCCACCCCGCTGCCGCGGTAGGCGATCCGGGTCACCGTCACCTTCCCAAACACCGTAGCCAGGATCCGGGAGCGGCCCCGCTCGATCCTGGTGCGTTCGACCCCGCTGGCGTCCACCACCTCGGGCAGTCGTTGCTCGGTCAGCTCCCGCAGCCGGACATGGTCCTGGAACAGCTGCCGGGTCACTTCACGCATCCGCGAGCTCAGCAGGTCCTCCAGTTGCGAGTGCGTCAAGGCGGCTGTCTCGGCGGACCCGAGCTCGTCGGTGACCTGGTCGAACAGGTGGCGGGAGGCGGTGAACGCGGTCTCGGCGGCGGCCAGAGCCGCCTGGTCGCTCACCGGGCACCCGACCGCGACGCCAGCGCGAACAGCCCCGAGGCGGCCTCGACGAGGATGCCGCGCTCGACCAGCCGCTTCAGCTTCGAGCGCATGCCCTCAACGTGGTTGGCTTCCGTCCCCAGCCCCACCGCGGTGCACACCTCCTTGCACCGCAACGGGCCCGGCGCCTCGGCGAACGCGACCAGGACCCGCCGGTAGGCCGGCGAGGTCACCGTCGCGTCCCCGGCCGCCTCCGCCGCGAGCAGCACCGGCACGAGTTCCGTCAACGGCACCACCGCGGACTCGACGTCCCCGATCGGCTCCGAAGCAGCCGCACCCGGGCCATCGGCCAGCACCTCGTCCACGGTCTCCCGCGTGATCCGCAGCCGCGACAGCTCGGCCTCCACCTGCGACAACTCCTCGGACAGCTCAGCGATCCGCTCGCGCAGCCCCGCGGCCCGACTCCGGGCCCGATCCTCCCTGGCTTCCAACACGGCCAACAACGACGGCATGACCCCCACCCCTCGCTCGGCACCCGCGCACCACAGCGGGCTCATCACCACCGACGCTAGGAACCCCAACCACCCCACCGCCCACCGAACCCCAGCAAATCACCCCAACGAGGCACCCCTACAAGATCTGCACCCATCCGGGATTGCCCCGCGGGGCAGCCCGACACTCGACGCGGCACGGGACGCCTGGCAACGCCTGCTCGGCTCCCTCGCCCGTCCACACTGAATCCGACTCCAAGGGAGATCACCTGATGACACGCCATACGAAGCTCACAGCCGTCCTGCTCGCCACCGCCTCGCTGGCGCTCGCCGCGCCGTCCGCCGGGGCCACCACGAACACCGCCTCCGACTTCGGCCCGGCCGAGATCCGCACCGGCATGTACGCGGGCCCGGACGACCTGTGCCTAGAGGTCGCCGACTCGCGCACCGACGACGGCGCCCCGGTCCGGATTGCGACCTGCACCGGCGGCGACAACCAGAAGTGGACCCAGAGCGCCAACGGCTGGATCAACCTGCACAGCAGCAAGTGCCTGGAGATCCCCGCCTTCAGCACCACCCCGGGCACCCAGGCCGACCAGTGGACCTGCAACAGCGGCGCCAACCAGGCCTGGACCGACCCGAACGTCAGCCACTCCGGCACCCCCCGGCACATCGTCAACGCCAACAGCGGGCTCAGCCTGGACGTCGCCGGCGGCGTGATCGCCGACGGCACCCCCGTCATCCAATGGGACTTCCACGCCGGGGACAACCAGTTCTGGCACTACAACCCCGACAAGGGCCCGTTCTAAAGACAGGAGCTGCACATTATGAGCAAGCGCAGCTCGCGCTCGACCGCTGTCGCCACCGCCGTGGTCCTGGCCGCCGGCCTTGCGGCCGGGGTGGCACCGGCGGCGGTGGCCGACACCGCCCCGGCGGCCCTGGCACCCCTGGTGCTGGCGACCCCGGCCGGCACGCAGTTCAGCGAGCCCACCGGGGTCAGCAACAAGGGTGTCGTCGTCGGGTGGCTGTACGGGGAAGGTCCCACCTTGACGTACCGCGCGATCCGGTGGAACGCGGACCTCACGCCCACCATCCTCGCCCCGCTGGCGGGTGACACCGAGGACAAGGCCCTCGGTGTCAACGACGCGGGCACCGTGGTCGGGTTCTCCCGCCAATGGTCCGGACGCACGCGGTGAGCTGGGCTCCCGACGGCACGGCCACCGCCCTGGCTCCGCTGCCCGGTAACACCAACTCCCAGGCCACCGCGGTCAGCAGCACCGGCGTGGTGATCGGCTCCTCGTGGGCGGACACCGCGCACGAGCACGCCGTGGCCTGGGATCCGGACGGGACGGCGGTCGCGCTGGAGCCGCTGGGCGACGACGTCCGCACCGTCGTGGCCGGGATCAACAGCTCGGGTGTGGCGGTCGGGTACTCCCAGGGCGACGACATCCTGGGCCCGCGGCACGCGGTGGTCTGGAGCCCGGACGGGACTCCCACGGCCCTGAACGCGACGGGCTGGGCCGATAGCCTGGCCGTCAGGATCAACGACGCCGGTGTCGTGATCGGCTTCGGCGGGCCCAACCCCGCGGCCTTGCACAGCCTGATCTGGCGTGCCGACGGCTCCGTCACGGACCTGGGCTACTCCGTCCGGGTGGCGGCCGTCAACAGTTCGGGCACGGTGGCGGGCACGTCGGCCGCCTCGCTCGACACGCTGGGGTACGCCATGAAGTGGACCCCGGACGGTACGGCGACAGCGCTCGGGCCGAAGACATCGGGCTCGGATTTTTCTGACGCCACCGCGATCAACGACAGTGGCACCGTCGTCGGGTACTCCTGGTACGCCGACCCCGCCCGTGAGTTCCAGACGGCGCTGCGCTGGAACCCCGACGGGACGACCACCGTGCTGTGCCAGCCGGACGCCGCGTCGGCCAGGTTCATCAACAACCCGGGACTCGTCGTGGGGGTCTCGCTGGTCCACGGCCTGCACGGTTACGCCAGGCACTTCGCGGCGGTCTGGAAGTAGTCCCCCCACCTGTCGACGAGAACGGAGCCGCATGTCATGCGGATCGCGCCTGAGTCCTGCACGGCCCCGCTGGCCAACGATCCATCTGCCGAGCGGGTGTCCGTCGTGGACGGTGGAGGCACTGATGTCGGCCAGGGAGCCGTGTTCGGCAGCCCAGGGCGCGGGCGTGTGCGAGGGCTTCCTCGGCTGCGGCCCGGATATTGCGGCGCCGGGGCCGGGCGTTGGCCGCCGCCGTGCTGTCGATGCCCAACTCGCCCAGCAGCCACCGTTGTCCGGGGTGCAACTGCGCGTAGCGGGTGCATTTTACGCTGTGACCCACGGCCACCGGCTGATCTTCGTTTGTCGACACAACTCACGATGATCAACGGTGGCCGCCCTCGGAGGAGACCAACCTCACTCAGCACGATCAAGGCCAGCGTCAGACCGGCTGTCCGCTGTCAGAGGGTGGCAGCACGCAGCACGATCAGGGCGACGGAGGCTATGGTGAGGACCACCGCCGGAGACGCGCCCTTGCGGTCGCCGACGCGCAGGTGGAAGGCGACCGCCCCAGCGAAATAGAGCGTCAGGCCGATCGCGGCGGCGATTCCGATGGGTCCCCACCAGAGTCCGGCGATCGCACCGGCCGTGCCCGCGATCTGAGCGCCGATCAGGAAAGCCATCATGCTCTGCGGCACTCCGAGGGTGGACATCTGCTTGGTGATGTGCCGCGTCCGCAGAGACTTGGCCCCGGCCGATACCAGGAGAAGCGCCGACATGAACACGGTGACGACGGCAAGGGAGACGAACATGGCTGAAACCTCAATCATGCGAGATGCGAGTAAGGGGCGTGCGCACCTCGACGACGATAGGCGGCCATAAGGTACCTCCAGGTAACCTTCGGGGCATGAGCCTGCGACCCGGAATTGCCTTCCTCGCCGACTGTCCCGCTCTTCTGGCCATGGAGATCATCGCCAGCAAGTGGTCCATGGTCACGCTCTTCGCGCTGACCGACGGCCCGTTGCGCCACGGCGAGCTGGTCGAGCTGAGCGGTGGCATTTCGCGCAAGGTACTGACCCAGACGTTGCGCCGGCTCCAAGCCAACGGGCTCATCGAGCGGCACGCGTACGCCGAGGCGCCGCCGCGCGTGGAGTACGGCCTGACCGATCTCGGGCGAACCCTGGAGGAGCCCATCAGGATGCTCACCGCATGGGCGCGGGAGAACGGCGAGGCGGTCGTCACCTTCAGGGAAGCAGCCGAGGGGGCCAGGACCATCGAGGCGGATCAGGCGACCCCGGTGAAGACCCCTCCTGTTGATGAGAACCCGAGCCGTTTCTGATCAAGAAGAGGCTGAACCTGTAGACCCTGCCGTCGCCGGAGACTTGGCCATTCTCGTGATCGGGCCCTCCTGCAAGAGGCCAACGACGACCGTCACCTCAGGGTCAAGCCCTGGTCCTGAAGGAGCTCCCGCAACCGAACCCAGAGGGTGCTCGTACCAGTCCGCAGGTACTCGGTGTAATGGACGACGATGCTCGAAGCCATGAGGTCAGCCTTCCAGTCCGCCCGCGCGCAGCGGCACGGATGAGGCCACCAAGAATCGACGACGGGCGGCGGCAACAACAGGTCGCCCCGCAACAGTGATTAAGAACTACAGCTGGAATATTAGTGGGCAGCTGTAAATGGCTCTGGCGCGAGTTCCGTGAAAGGCCAGGGTCAGCCCGCCAGGGCGTTGGCTGACCGAACCCGGTCTGTGCAGGAGTTTGGCTGCGCTAGAACGCGACTGCCGACAAGTCGGTAGCGACTTCGACGGCCTGGTAGCCGTAGGTGTCCGCCGCATCGACGCGCAGCATGAGACAGAATCGATTGAGGGACTCGACCTCCTTGGCGAGACGCTTGTAGTCGTGCTTGAGCAGGTGCACCGCCGCGCGATTGGCAATCGCCGACTGCCCCATGATCATGAGGACCGGCTGTGCCGACTGGGGAGGGGTGAATTTCGCGACCAGTGCATGGTCCGTTCGTCCCTGCTTGTGAAGGAAGCGCTGACCATCGACGGTGAAGTCGCCACGTTGGTTGACCTTCACACCGGGCAGGTGCCTCGCCAAGTACTCGACGTTGCGTCGGTTCGATCCCAGACCACCGATGCTGAGTTCGGTACGATCCCCGTTCAGCTCAGGTGCTTCTGCGGCAACGAGAGAGAATGCACACCCTGATTCCTCGGCGAGCATCGCGAGTTCGATGATCGCGTAGACATCACCGTGCTCGGTGACGGTGGGCATCTGCCAGTGGCTGTTCAGGATGATGACGCACGGTGCACCGGGCCGCAGGCCAAGCAGTGCCTGCTTCTGGTGCAGGATGCGAGCGGTGCTCACACGCTTCCAGGCCCAGACGGACCCGCCGCTGACGACGCTCGTGATTAGCCCGATCACGACATTCAGCACTGCATCCGACACGAAGCCCCCGCCCTCGTCGTAGCAACACGATCTGATAGTCGGTGAGCCAGCCTACTGATCAACGGCCCCTGGGGCGTGGTGATTCGGTGGCTCTCGCTGGGGAATGTCAACGAGGCCAATCAGGGGTCCAGTACTGGTAGGAGTCTGTGATCGGGTGATCTGAGTGGGTTCGGCCAGGGCTTCGCATCGTCACTTGCTGTCACCGGCGGCGCTGAAGGCGCACCCCTATGACTCACCGGCGGCGAGATGCCACACGCCGTGGGCCAGATCGAGCGTCGCTGTATAGCCGGCCCGCTCCGGTAGCTGCTGGCCAAGGCGCCACGGCCGAGACAGAGCCGACAACTTGACGGTCACCGTGGTCCCGGACGTGTTCCCGACGACTCCGATCCAATGGGGGCTCTCAGCAATGAGCTGCTCTGGCAGCGCACTGTCCGGTTCCGGGACGCTCACTGATGAGGCTCCACTGGCGCACCGGCCTGCGCCTAGCTGCCGTCCTCGTCGCCGTTCGGGCTCGCCTCGTTCCGGCTGGGGGTTTGCTGCGTCCGGTCCTGCGCGCCGGGCGGGGTGGTGGTCTGGTCGTCCGTCAGGCGGTCGGGTGGTCCTCCAGGCGCTAGGCTTGTCGCTGCGGCAAAGGTAGTAGGTAAGGGGTGGGCCGCGGTGTCGCACTTCGATTCCTTCGAGTAAAAGGACACGTCGTGCCCACTCCTGGTGTGTTGAGGGTCTTCCTCCCTGCACTCTCGCTCCTGCCCCTGCTGCTGTTCGTCTTGCTGTCGGCGCCAGCGTGGGTTTGCTGGCCCTTCATGCCGGAACGAAAGCAGAGGGTCATGATCGAGGTGGTGCAGAAGTTGATCGACTGGACGCGCGCTTGCGCTAACGGCCGATAGCCGCCGGAGGAAGCGAGGAGGCGGGTGGCTGCCAGCAGCCACCCGCCTCCGGCCGGTTCTGGGAGCCCCGCGCGTCCTGTGTTGCTGGTCTGACCTGGTGTTATGCAGCCCAGGAGGGGCCTGGCGGGGCGTGTTGCGCCTGTCGTGTTGCACCGGCCTGCGCCGGTCTGCAGGCCTCGGCTGCTCCCCGCCGCCCGTGCCGCCCCCGGCCCGCTGCTGCGCCCGGCCGCCGTTCAGGCCGTGCCCCTGCTCTTCCCGCTGCTGCGCCCTGGCCGCCGTTCAGGCCGTGGCCGGGGCGTGGCCTGCCTGGCCCCGGGTTCGACGTAATTCGGTGCGCTGGAGTGTCGAATCTGGGCTCTGACCTGGGCGGACATGGGTGTGGCCGCCTGGAGAGCGTTTCTCTAGGAGGTGGCGTTTCGGCTGGTCAGCGGGGTGCGGGCTGGAGGTCGATGACCTGCTTCGGGTGAGGGATGCCGAGCTTGGCCAGCAGGTCGGTCTGTGGCTTGGTCAGGCCCGTGACCTGCTGGAACGTGCCGGTGGGGCCGGCGAAGGTCCCAACGTGGAGGCGCTGGAGCTCGCGACGGGCCTGGGGCCAGGTCGTCCCGGTCCGGGTCTCGATGATGCGGATGAGGAGGAGGAGGGCGAGCCAGCACAGGACGACGTGGGCGCGGATGCGCTCTTCGAGCCGGTGGTAGACCGGCCGCAGGTCGATGATCTGCTTCATGTCGCGCCAGCCGCGCTCGACTTCCAGGAGTTGCTTGTAGCCCAGGGCGATGTCCTCGGCGCTCAGGTGGGGGTCGCTGCAGTGAGGAAGTTCCATCGTGATTCGTGCAGGTCACCGGCCCTGGTGTGACAAGTGGTTGGGGTGCTCGCGCAGCTCATCACGGTGATCGTCGCGCGGAGATCATCCGTCAGCCTTTCTGGCTGTCTTCCCGGGATCTCCTGCACGCTGTGTGCCGGTCCCCTACTGTGCGAGCAGGGGCTGTGGTGGGCCCGCGCGGGAGGGGATATGGCTCAGAACCTGATGGTGTGGCTGCTGGAGCGCCGCGTGGTGCTGGAAGAACGCGTTGAGCGGCTGCGCAAGCAGCTGGCAGACACCGAGGCCGAAGTGGCTCGGTTGGAGGCCGCTGAGGTCGTCTACCGGCAGTACCAGGAGGACGCTGACGCCGGGCATCCCGACGCCGAGGCCTGGCAGCAGGCCCTGGAGGAGGCCACCGGCGGAGAACCCGCCGCGCCCGCGCCCGGCGCCGGTGTGACGCCGGGCGCCGCAGGCCAGCTGCTGATCCCGCACTGCGGCCAGGACAGCGGCCCGCAGGACCTGCCGGCCGACTATCAGGCGATCATGGGGATCGTCGCGGACGGCGACGGCCCGCTGCAGGCCAAGGACGTGGCCCGTGAGCTGGGGCTGGATCCGGTGCCGGCGAAGGTGGAGCCGGTGCGCGGGAAGCTGCGCAAGCTGGCCGAACGCGGCTGGATCACCCGAACCGCGGCCGGACGCTACCTGCCCCGGTAGGGCGCGCGGTCCCGGAATAACGGCCGATTCCCGCCGCAACACGGCTTACCCCGGCGGGAGTTGGGAAGCTCGTGAAAACCAGGACCAGCCCCACCGGGGACACCGTCAGCCTTGTCTACTCCGTCCGCCTGCCGCTGTCCAGCCGGACCGTCAACTACGTGGCCGGCCTGATCCGCGCCCACCGCAAGACGATCCGCTCCCGCTGGCGCAAGCTGGACGCCGGGCGGATCGCCGTGATCGCACTGGCCCACCTGCGCAACGACGAGCGGCTGGCCGACCTGGCCGGCGGCAACGCGGTCTCGGCCTCCACGGTGCGCCGGTGGGTACTGGAGGTGATCGACCTGCTGGCCGCACGCTCTCCCCGCCTGGACCGAGCGCTGGCGAAGGTGGCCAAGGACAGCGGGTGCGTGGTGCTTCTGGACGGCACGCTGATCCGTACCCGGCGGCGGACCGGCCGGGCGAACCGGAAGAACTACTCGGGCAAGCACAAGGCGCATGGCCTGCTGTTCCTCGCCCTGACCGACGCGAAGGGGCGGCTGTTGTGGATCTCCTCGGCCCGCCGGGGCGCCTGCAGCGAGATCACGGCCGCCCGCTACGAGAAGCTGTGCGCGCGGCTGCGGGAACTTCGACTGGGTGCGGTGGCCGACCTGGGGTTCGTCGGCCTGGACGACGGGGACCAGGAGCAGCCGGCGGTCATCACGGGGTTCAAGGCGAGCGGCGGAAAGCGCCTCTCGTCCCCGAAGAAGGTCGTGAACCGGCTGGTCAGCAGCCTGCGAGCGCCGGTCGAGCACGGCTTCGCGAACCTGAAGACCTTCCGGATCCTGACCAAGGTGCGCATGCATCCGCGGCACGCGACCGCACTCGTGCGGGCCCTGCTGGTGCTGACGCACCACCAGGTGGCACGGTGACGGATGATCTCCGCGCGGTGATCACCGTGATGAGCTGCGCGAGCACCCCAATTATTCGTCACACCAGGACCGGTGACCTGCACGAATCACGATGAAACTTCCTCAGTGTCAATCCCCTGTAACCGTGGAGTCCTCCGCTATGCGGCCTGGGCCTCCTGATGGGCCTCGGCTCGTGCCTTGCTGATGATCCGTTCGAACTCGACCGGTGGCAGCCCGCCGGCCGCGCTGTGTCTGCGCCGGGTGTTGTAGAAGTCCGTGATCCAGGTCGCGATCTTCAACCGGGCCTCTGTCCGGGTCGCGAAGCGGTGCCGGTGGATGTACTCGACCTTGATCGTCGAGTGGAAGCTCTCAGCGGCGGCGTTGTCCAGGGCCGACCCGACGCGCCCCATGGACTGGACGACGCCGAGGCGGTCACACAGCTCGTTGTAGGCCGCGCTGCTGTACTCGCTGCCGCGGTCCGAGTGGAAGATCACCCCGTCCACCTGGCCGCCCCGGGTGGCCGCGGCCATCTTGAGCGAGGCGCTGACCAGGGCGGCGTTATGGTGAGCACCCATCGCGTAGCCGAGCAGGCGGCGGGAGAACAGGTCGATCACCGTGGCCAGGTAGAGCTTGCCCTCGCCGGTGTCGATCTCGGTCATGTCACCGACCCAGAGCACGTTCGGCGCCACGGCGTCGAAGTGGCGATGCACCAGGTCGCGGGCCGCCTTCCGCTTGCCCTGCCTGGTCAGCGACCGGCGTCGACGCGGGGGCTTTCGGCCCTGGAGCCCGAGGTCGGCCATGATCTTGGCGACGGTGTTCTCCGAGACCTGCCAGCCCTCCGCCCACAGGTCGAGAGTGATCCTCGGCGACCCGTACGTGTTGCCGGACGCGGCGAAGAAATGCCGTATCCGCTCGGCGAGTTCAGCCCTTCGCACCTCGCGGCTGGTCGGCTCGGCCGGGCGGCGGCGCCACTTGTAGAACCAGGACTCGGACACCCCAAGTGCCCGGCAGGCGGTCGTGTGCGGGACGCCGTGCTCGGTCCTCTGTTCGGCGATGAAGCCCGCAACCGTCACTTCATCGCCTCCTTCACCCACAGGACCACCGATCGCTTGAGGACATCGCGCTCCATCCCGAGCTCGGCGATCTCCTTGCGCTGCCGGGCGTTCTCCTCCCGCAGCCGCCTCAGTTCGTCGCGCTCGGACTCGCTCAGGCCTCCGGCCGCCTCGGCATCCGCCCGGGCCCGGGCGCGGTGCACCCAGTTCTGCAATGTGCTCGTCTGCACGCCCAGGTCCCGCGCGACCTCCGCGGCTGACTTCCCGGTCTCCATCACGATGCGTACCGCCCCCGCGCGGAACTCCGCGTCGTACGAGCGCCTCTTCCCCGCCATGACCCTCAACTTCCCCTCTGGTCACGACTCCACGCTACGAGGGGAATGTCAGTAGGTAGCGGCGGTTCTCGGCGGAGGAGAAGCCGCGGTCGGTCACCCACACGATCTTCGAGAGGGTCCAGTCCCGCATGTCGTCCTTGACCTGCCGGATCAGCTTCTGGTCGGAGGCGTTGCCCGGCCAGCACCAGCAGCGGACCGGGATGCCGTCGCGGGTGACGGCCATGCCGATGACGATCTGCGGCAGGTCGTCGCGGGAGTCCTTGGACTTGCCGTAGGTGCGGAACCCGGCCGTGGTCGCGTCACCGTCGCTCTGGCCGTCGTCCAGCCGTCGGCCCTCCTCGTTCCGGGCGACGGGTTCGTCGGGCTCCTCCAGTTCGAAGTATGTGCTGGTGGTGTCGAAGAACAGCAGGTCCACTTCGAGGTTCAGCAGGTTGGCGACTTCGTCGAACACCTGCTTCTCCAGGTCGTCGGTCACCTCGTGCAGCCAGTCCATCGCCCGGTAGCAGGGCTGTTCGCCGGTCTCGGTCAGCCCGTCGATGTGCACGTCATGGGTGATCCAGTCGGCGGCCGCGAGCTTGGACGACGGTGCCAGTGCCCGGTTGGCGACCAGGGCGAATAGCATCCGCTCGGTGGAGGCCATGTCCCGGCGGCGGCCGCGCTTGGGCTGCCCGACCCGGCCCACGATCTGATCGATCTTCAGCCTGTGCCACAGGTGGTCGAGCACGTAGGTGCCGCCGAACGGCACCGAGGAGACGAACTCCAGGTCGGAGGCGGCGGTCGCGGCCAGCGCGTCGCCCGGCTCCAGCAGCTTCGATAGAGACACGACCAGGCGCTTGACCGCGTCGCGGTCGAGTTGGTCCTCGCGGCCGAAGGTGAACAGCACCTTCGGCACCGCCCGCCCCTTCACCGGGTCCCACTCGTTGTGGGCCAGGTGCAGGTACCGGACCGTGCCGGACTTGTTCTCCCGCTTCGTCGTCTTCACGTACACGGCTCCAGACCCTACGAGCTGTGCCCAGGCCAGCGCAGGCGAATCAAGAAAATCGCGTCTCTAGGCACTTTTCGCCCGTGGAACGACCTCCAACCCCGTGACCTGCACCTTCAGCCCCACAGAACCTCCATAGCCCCCGAATTACGTCGAACCCGGGCTGGCGGTCTCGGGCCCACCTCCTGGAACTCCTGCAGGACGGCCCCGCAGCGATCCAGCCGCTGCCAGCCACCGACGACCTCACCGAAGCCCGCCGCTGGTTCGGCACCCTCGGCGGCGCCATCGAAGGACGACACGCACCTGGAGCACGACCGTCCCATCGGACCGGGAGGCCTCCGCTGGAGCAATCTCCTGAACTGGTGGCAGGAGACAAGGGGAACCGGCGACGAGGTGGTGGACAGGAAGGCCCTGTACGAGCGGCTGCTGAAGTCGATGCGCACGGACGGCGAGTCGCCCCAGCGCGCCTCGAGGGCTTGTTTCCAGTCGGTGACGAGGTCGGTGAACGGGCGGCGGGACCCGAGGCGGGGGGTAGGGCGCCGGTGTCGACGAGGCCGGCGCGAGCGGCGAGTTGGGCGCCGCGGACTCCGGTGAACAGGGGCGTGCTGGTCACATCGATCCCGGTGGTTTTAGCGCCGGGAGCCAGCAACGCTTGTCGGTACCCGCTGGAAACGCTCTGTCAGCGACAACCTGAGTCTGGGAGCGCGCCGGTACCTGCTTCCGGCCGTCTCGTGTCCTGGTCGGCTCGGAGCAAGTGATCACGGCTCCGGACGCCTAATCTCTGGCCCCAGCCGCAACTGACCGCCAGGGTAGGTCCGGAGCGCGCCGCGGGCGTAACCCCGCCACCGAAGGCGCCGCCCGTACCTCGCTGTTCGCCGACCTCACCACCACCCGAGAGGACCCAGCACCTAATGTCCATATGGCCTTCGATCGTTGCAGTACTCGGTACCCTCGCCGGTGCCCTGACCGCCGGACTCCTCCAGCACCGTTCGGCACGGACCGCACGCGCCGAGGAACGCGCCGACAACCACCGCCAGGACCAGCTCGGCGCCGTCACCGACTTCGCGGCCGCCCTGGACGCGCACCGCTCGGCGATGTTCCATCGGGAGCGTCTGGCCCTGACCGAGGCCGGCCCCGAGCACCAGCTGGAGGCCCAGACGAGGTCCCACGACACCCGGGCGGCAATCACCGCGCCCCACATCCGCCTTCAGGTCCTGGTCCCCGAGCTGGCAGCCCCCGCCCAGCAGGCCGCTGATGCCACGTACGCGCTGCGCAAGGCCGTCGACCGGACCGAGCTGGACACCCGACGGCATGCGGCCAAGGAAGCATCCATCGCCCTGATCGCCGCGGCCGCCACCCTGCTGGGCCCCAACAACCGCTGACTGAGGGCAACAATGTTGGCGTCCTGGCCGTCCGGTCGTGCGGGTCCCATACGCCCTACAACACTCGTACGCTCCCGTGGCGGGTGCTCCTCTTTCTCGCCGACAAGCGCTCCTGGAAGCCGCAAACAACCGTTCTTGGAGATGACCTACGCAGCCAGCCGGGTCATCCTCGGTGCCCGCCCGGGCCTCGCCGTGCCGGAGCCCGTCGTGCACGCCGAGGCGTGGGAGGCCGGCGCGATGCTGCACGCCGCCCTCGCCATCGTCTTCAAGCTCGTCGAGTCCGTCAGGCCCGTTGGCGGGCCGTCAACGGCTCCCAGCTCGTCCCGCTCGTCCCCGCCGAGCCCGCTTCGAACGCGGCCAGCTGGTCGAGCGCCCCGCGGCGGCCGCGGCCTGAACGAGCAGTGACAAGGCCAGGCGGCTACATCAGGTCGCTGATGACCGGGTGATCCGTGGAGAGGGGGCAGGTGAAGACGCGCATGGTTTCTCGTCCCCCGAGTACGACGTCGGTCGGCCCCTGGTTCCGAAGCCGTTCGCTTGGACTACCTTCAAGGAAGCCGACAGGCGCCCAGGTCTCCGTGCCCCCGTCCCATTCGTCGCTGGCGATCGCGGCCACGAAGCGCATCCCGCTGCCGCACGTGCCGCACCGCACCGGCCCGTGGTAGCCGTGGTAGTTCCAGGGTTCATGGCCACCGAGCTTCCAGCCCGGGGCCGTCGAGAGGTCCCAGGAGTAGCGGGGGTCGTACTCTTCGGGGTCGTCGGGGTCACCGAAGGTTGCCATCTCCCATTCCTCGACCCCGGTTTCGAACTCCTCGCCCAGGGCGCCCGGGTGCGGGTACTCGGTCACCGGCTCCGGCCGCAGCAGGCAGGGGGTGGGCAGATAGCCGGGCTCACCGATGGCCACCGGCTCCGGCGGGGTCAGGAAGCGGTCTCCCAGGTCACCGGTGTGGCGGTAGCGGACTTGGACCCACGGGCCGGCGATTCCGTTGTAGGGCGCCCTCTGATCGTCGTAGACGTGCTGGAACGGACACCACAGGATCTGGAGGACATCCATGCCCTCCGGGAAACCGTCGTACCAGGGCACGTCATGCGCATACACCTGCATCACGGGCAGCAGAGGCCACGACGCGTCCGCGGGTATCTCGTCCCAGGTGATCTCACCGTGGTAGGTGAACCTTGTCGACCGCTCACCTCGGACGTTGGCGGGGCGATGGGGGTGCCGGTGCAACAGATGACTGCCGCCTGGGCAGGTCGGCCATGCTTCATCCTCCGGCCAGGCCAGCGGTCCTCCCACGGAGCTGTCGCGCGGGCCCGGAATCGCCGGCGCAGGATGCAGCCGGACCGCTGTCCTCGCATGGGCGGCGAGCTCGGGAAAGACCGAGGTGACATCCAACGGCCGCGGCGGAGAGACGGCGGCTTTCATCGCCGTCCCCGACGGTTTCCCGCGTAGTCAACGCGGTCGATGGGAAGAGCATCAGACGGCCATGGCGTCTGGACCAGACAAGCAGGCATTTCCTTGATCACACACGGCATCGTACGGAGGACCGTTCTCCCGCGACAGGGAGCCTGCGGCTTCCGGACCACGGTGGCGTTCCACAGGTCTTGACAATTGCTCGAAGTGGTGCCGTTCGTCGACGAGGAGCGGGACTCCGTGGCCCCTCGTGGTCAGGGGTCCGGGACGCGCCGGCGCCGGCGCGGTTGGTGGGTGCTGGGTCTCCTGTGCATCCTTGCGGCAGCGACCGCCGTCCCGCTGATCGCTGACCGGGCGGGTAAGCCGGAGCCGACCGGCGGGAGGGCGGGCGAGTGCCTGCGTGACCTCGGTGACAGGGATTCGCCCAAGCTGGAGCGCGTGTCCTGCACGGCTGCCGAGGCGGACTACAAGGTCCTCGCGCAGCTGCAGGACGCTACCGGATACAACCCGTGCACCTCGGCGACGGTGCTCGGAACCTTCGGCTCGGCGGGTCGATCATGTGCGGATCATCGCACTTCAGTCCGACAGGACCGCGACAAGGCTCAGGACCGGGGAGCCGGGGGTGGTGGCGGGCTTGGTGTTCGGCCTTAGTCGCCGTACTCGTGGGTGGGCATCTGCCGTCCTGGCCGCGCTCGTTCGGGCTTCGTTGTCGTGTTGATCTGCGGTTTCGGTCGCTTCGGTCACTGGTATCGGTTCTGACCTGCGGAAATCGTGCGATGACCGAGGGCTGCGGGCGCTGCCCGCTGGTCGCCGTCCGGGCCTGCCCGCTGAGCCCTGGCCCGGTCTGCCCGCTGGTCGCCGTCCGGACCGGGCCTGTCGTTCGGGCCGCCTGCTGCTGCGCCCGGGCCGGCTCGGCCTGGCTGTTGTGCGCCGCCGTTGTCTGGCCGGGTGTCGTTCCTGTTGGCTTCGGTCGGGCTGGGAGGCCTGGTGGAAGAGGGGGGGCAGCGGCCGGCGAGGTGGCGGGAGGTGAGTTCGATGTCCTGGAGCTGGGCGGTGGTCAGGCGTCGGGTTTCCCAGATGACCGTGGCCAGGTCCGCGGCTCGGGAGTGGAGGGGCGCCAGGTCGTCGGGTAGGTGGATGCCGCCGAGCGCTGCGAGGTCGGGGGTGGGGATACCGAGCACGCCGGCGAGGCCGGCGACCAGCTCGGGGGTCGCTTTCACGGTGCCGCGGCCGATCCCGCCGATGGTGGACGGTGACAGGTAGATCCGTCCGCCGGTGACCGCGTACAGGGCCTTGGCCGTGGACGTCCAGGTGAGATTCCGGCTGTGGGCGAGCTTCAGGAGCACCGCGCCGAAGCCCGGCTCGTACCGGTGGTATGGCCGGTCGACCCCGCCACGCCCCTCGCGCCGCACCAGGGGCTGCGCCCGGATCGCCGCCGCACGACCGCGATGCGTGGAAGTTTCCGCTTGTCGCGACGGTTCTGCTGCCGCTCTGCCAGATCCTCTACTGGTACTTCGTGCTGGTGCGCGCGGTCGAGGTCGACCAGTGCATGCCGCGGGGTGCCTGTGGGCGGGACTGGGGCCTGCAGTACGACGCTGCCTACGGTCTGATGGGCGCACAGTTGATGCTCATCTCGGCTGCCTGGTGCCTGCCGCCCCGGATGCGCTGGGCTGGTGATCCAGGACCTCGGCTGAGGGCGCCTTCCAGTGCCTGATCCGTCGGCCCTCGGCGTTCAGCGGCGGTGGCCTCGGCCCGCGCTGCTCTCCTCGTTCGGGGCGCCCAGGCCATCACAAGGGCGTGTTGCGGGTCTGACCAGGCGTTATGTGGCCGGGAGGGGACCAGGTGGGGCGTGTTGCAGCGCCGTGTTGCACCGGCTGCGCCGGTCCGCCGGCCTCGGCTGGTCCTTCGCCGGCCATTGGCATGGATGACAATCGGCTCATGAGCTTTCTGCAGGAGAAGGTGGAGCGGAACGATCTGATCAGGGTGATGATCACTGGTTCGCCTGCCCCGCAGCAGTTCACCGCGATCGTCGAAGAGGTGTACTCGGCACGGGTCTTCGAGGGCAACGTGGGATCGGAGATCCGCTTCGTCGGCAAACCGACTCACTGGGGCCAGCGGTCACTCGCCGTGGGCCAACGCGCGCTCCTCTTCATCTCCCGTGTCTCCGGCAGGTGGTACGAGGACGCCTGGGAGGGCGACCTTCCCATCGAGGAGATCGACGGCTCCGAGTACGCGCTCTACCGGGTCGCTCACGAAAGAGTCCTCACCTTCGACGGCCTGTCCGACTCCCTCAGGGCCAGCTGCCGACCGCACCCCACCCTGCCGATCACCACGTGTTTCAACCTCGCCGCGTTGGAGTGTCATCTGAACCGCCTCATCAAGCAGGGCCTGCCGTAGACAAGCAGTGTGCGCGCGGCTCCGCGCCGGGCCGCCGGCCTCGGCTGCTCCCCACTGCCCGCGCCGCCCCTGCTGCTGCGCCCTGGCTGCAGTCCCGGCCAGCACCCGTTGCCCGGCCGCGTCCAGCAGCACCTCGGCGTCGGCCCGCACCGCACCGCTTTCGTGCCGCGGCCGCTGGCCGCGGCACTGCCAGTACGTCAGAAGAGCGCCGTCGTCCAGGCCGTAGCGGGCGGCGACCCGGTCAAGAAGCGAGAAGGTCGTCTCCCCAGCGAGAGGCGACACACGGAAGACCCCGGAAACCATGACCCAGCCTTCCGTAGAAAGGCGGCCGACGACGTGTGTTCCCTGCTCTCACCGCCCTGGGCCGTCGGCTGGTGGGCCAGGAACACCACTGCCGCGCCTCGCCCGGCCTTCCTCAACGCCGTCACCATCCAGTACGCCAAGGAGCTGAGCGGCACCAACATTCTGATCAACAAAGCCTGCCCCGGCTACGTGGCGACCAATCTCAACAGGTTCAGCGGCACTCGGACCCCTGAGCAGGGTGCGGCGATCGCCATCCGTTTGGCGGCGCTGCCCGACGACGGCCCCACGGGCCGGCTGTTCGACGACAACGGTGTCGTGCCGTGGTGACGGACGTTACCTGCGCCGAATGACCTGCACGGCGCGATGTGAACCCCAGACGGCCGGCCTCCCCGCATGCTGGATGCGGGGAGGCCGGCCGCGTCAGACGAGCCGCCTGCGTTCGGGCCGGCTGCGTCGTCAAGGTGTCGGTTCGGCGACTTCCTGCGTGCCGATGACCGCGAGGAGGTCGAGCAGGCCGGAACTGTCCGTACCGGTTGCTGGGGTGAACCACAGCAGGCGCTGCCGACCGTCCTCGCTGAACAGGTTGAGGCAGTTGACCTCGACCAGACCGAGCACGGGGTGGTTGAGGCGCTTGCGGTCGTTCCGCCGGACCGCCACGTCGTGGTCGGCCCACAGCGAGGCGAACTCGGAGGAGGTGCCGAGCAGCGACTGGATCATCGAGGGGGCTTCGGTGTCCCTCGCGTCCCTGCGCGCGGCAGCGGCCCGTAGATCCGCGACGAAGGAACGGGACTGGGCTTCGTGATCGGCTTCGGGGTAGAGACGTCGGGCGTCGGGTTCCGTGAACCACCGGTGGACGAAGCTGGCCCGAGGCCCTCGGAAGCCGGTCTGGTCTCCGATCAGGGCCACCGCGGCAGGGTTCTGCACGAGGGTGACGTGCAAGTCGGTCATGACTTGTGCTGGTGTCGATGCCAGCCGGTCGAGGAGGTCGAGCATGCCGGGGTGCACGTGCGAGGCCGCTCCGCCCTGTACGGGCACCGGACGGTCCGCCAGGTGAAAGAGGTAGTCGCGTTCGTCGGCGGTCAGGCGCAGGGCCCTGGCCAGCGCGGCGATCATCTGCTCGGACGGCTGGGACCCGGCTCCACGCTCGAGCTCGTTGTAGTAGTCCACCGATGCTCCGGCGAGTTGGGCGACCTCCTCGCGGCGCAGCCCGGGGACCCGGCGCCGGAGCCCGGTCGGGAGCCCGATGTCGGCCGGGCGGATGCGTTCACGTCGCGAACGCAGGAAGGCTCCCAGCTCGGTGTACTTCGCAGGACTCATGACCGCCATTCTGCGCTTCGCCGGGACCTTGGCCCAGGGGATGGCATCCCCTGGTTGCGCGGGTGGGAGCGGTGCACCGTGGAGGACATGACCACGAACCACCAAGCTCGAACTCATGAACCGCCCGTCGCGCGGGTTGCCGTCGTCACCGGAGGATCACGCGGCATTGGCCGGGCGGTCGCCCGCAAGCTCGCCCAGGACGGCCTGGCCGTCGTCGTGAACTACGCCCACGACGCGGCTGCCGCCGAGGAGACGGCGGCGGCGATCACCGCTTCCGGCGGGCGGGCGATCCGGGTGCAGGCGGACGTGGCGGACGAGAGCGCGGTGGCCGCGGCGTTCGACCGGGCGGAGCAGGAGTTCGGCGGCGTGGACGTCGTCGTGAACTGCGCCGGTCGACTCGCTCTGTCGCCCATCGCCGACCTCGACCTCGCCGTGCTCGACGCCGTGCACCGCACCAACATTCGCGGCGCTTTCGTCGTCGCCCAGCAGGCGGCCCGGCGCCTGCGTGTGGGCGGCTCCTTCGTGGGGTTCTCGACCTCCGTTGTCGGCACCCAGTTCCCCGGGTACGGCGCGTACGCGGCGAGCAAGGGCGCCGTCGAGTCGATCACGCTGATCCTCGCCCGCGAGCTGCGCGGACGGAACATCACCGTGAACACCATCGCCCCCGGCCCCACGGCCACGGACATGTTCCTCGACGGCAAAACGCCCGACCAGATCGACCAGCTCGCCAAGACCCCGCCGCTGGAGCGGCTGGGCACCCCTGAGGACATCGCCAACGTGGTCGCGTTCCTCACCGGCCCGGAAGGGCACTGGGTCAACGGCCAGATCCTGCGCGCCAACGGCGGCATGGTGTGAGTGCGCGACCGAAGGTCGTGGTGATCACCGGCGCGTCCAGCGGCTTCGGGAACCTCACCGCACGGGCCCTGGCCGAGGCCGGCCACATTGTCTACGCCGGCATGCGCGCCACCACCGGCCGCAACGCACCGGCTGTCGCCGCGCTCGCCCAGGTCGAGAAGGACCGCGGCGTGCGGATCACCGCGGTGGAGATGGACGTCCAGAAACAGGAATCGGTCGACGCTGCCGTCGACCACGTGATGGCGGAGCAGGGACGGATCGATGTCGTGGTCCACAACGCCGGCGTCCCGATCGGCGGCCGCTGACCGTCACGACCGGGGTGCGGCCTCGCCAGCCCCAGGTGCGTCCTCTGGGCGGACGGCGGGTGAAGCCTGCTTCGTCCTCGAAGCAGATGTAGCCCCCGCAGGCCGCCCGCGCTCTTTTACCTCCGCCCAGGTCGCCTCCTTCCACACGCTGACGGCCTGCTCGTCCCGCTCGGCCACCCTGCGGGCGGGGACCTGTGGGCTGAAGCCGAGCCGGTGCATCAGCCTCGTGGCGCCCGAGACGCTGTAGGAGACGTGGAACTTCCGGCCGATCAGCGTGGCCACCCTTGCCGCGGTCCAGACCTGGTCCTCTACCCAGCCGTGCGCGGCCGGACCCTCCTCCAGATAGGCGGCCAGTTTCTCCAAGCAGCGCGACGACAGACGGCACCGCGATCCGCTCGGGCCGCGAGAGGCCAGTGCCCGGGCCCCGCCCTCCTGCCACAACTGGTGCCACTGGTAGGCCGACTTCGGGCTCACCCGCAGACGGCGCGCGACCTCCGGCGGCTTGACTCTCTGCTCGAACAGCTCGGCGGCCTGCATCCGCACCGACTCCCGGCGCACCCGTCCCGCGGCGGTCAGCCCGCCCCCATCCGCATATCTCACCCACCACCAGATACAGCCACCGCACCGCACCAATCAGGGACTTCGAGAAGGTTCACCCTGACGAGCCGAGGTCAGTAACGGCTGCAGTACCGGCCCGACACCCTCGACGGCTTCATAGCCGGCACCGACCTGACCCTCGACACCCCAACACCGCCCTGACGCGCGAAAGCCGGCAACGGATCACACCGCGGCGATTGGCTTGGTGCCGGGCTCAAGAGGCAGACGGAGCGCCCTGACGGCGAACGAGACGGCGTGGTACCAACCGCAGATCAGGACCAGCTCGAGCGCGGCGTCTTCATCGGCGACGGCGACCAGGTTCGCCCAGGTGTCGTCGGAGAGATCGAAGGTCGCGTGGAGCTCGTCGACGGCTTCAAGCACCGCACGGTCAGTTGCGTCCCAGCAGCCGTCCGCCGGCCTTCCGGCCGCGAGGGACGCGAGCTGCGCGGCGTCGAGTCCCGCCTTCTCGGCGAAGCCCGCGACGTGCACGGCCCACTCGTAGTCGGCGCCACAGAGCGCGGTCGTCCGGTCGATGACCAGCTCGCGCTGACGGAGAGTGAGAGCAGAGCGCCGAGAAAAGTAGTAGCTTCCCCAGCCCGCGATGGCGCGGGCGAGCTCGGGCCGGCGCGCCCACACCCGGAACAGCTGGATAGGCGAATGCCCGAGGAGCTCGAGGGCTGCGCCGGCTTCCTCGTCGTACGGCGGAGAGAGAGGTTCGATCCGCGAGTGCTTCGGTTTTAGAGGCATGGCGGCACGCTAACATTGATGCTTCGGAAAGCGAAGCAAATGAGGGAAGCAAATGGCTCGACCAACACCCCTCCCGGGCCGACGGGTCCGCGGCTCACAGACGGGGCGCCCGATCATGGCGCTGCTCGACCTCCTGGGTCGGCGCTGGGTGCTGCGAGTCCTGTGGGAGCTACGGCACGACTCGACGCCGACGTTCCGGCAGCTCCAGCAGCGATGCGACGGCATCTCCTCAAGCGTCCTGGCAGACCGGCTTCGTGACCTTGGACAGGCCGACCTCGTCGAGCACGCCGGCGAAGGCTACCTGCTCACCGGACAAGGCAGGACCCTTCTCGAACGTCTCGCCCAGCTCGACGCGTGGGCCGCTGACTGGCGGCCCAAGGCCGAGGACTGACGACCATCCCTGATCTTGGCCGGGAATCCCGGCCAAGCGCCGTCCGGCTACGGCTGGTCCGGAGCGGAGCCCCCGGCTGCAGCGCCGGTGCAAGCCCCGCGGGCCGGGCAGACGGGCCAGGTGGGTCAATCAGGCTCCTGCGAGACGGGGACGGCGCCCCAAACGCCTGCAGTACCGGCCCGACACCCTCGACGGCTTCATAGCCGGCACCGACCTGACTCTCGACACCCCGACATCACCCTGACGCGCCGACGTCAGTAACGGCCAGGTCGGACTTGGAGCTGGGGAACGGAATCTCGCCGTGACTGCGGTCGGTTCGAGCTTGGCAGGGGTTACCCGCCTGGCGGGTGCGCCGGTGTCTCGGTCGAGTAGGCGGCGGGCCGAGGGATGGAGCACTGGCTGCTGCCCTGAGTGAGCCGCCCGTCGGGTCCGGCCACCACGACCGTGACCCCCGTCGTCGCGGTGTCCGGGTCCTCGGTCTGGCGTGCCGCGGCGGCCGTGCAGATCAGTTGCCGGGTGGCCAGCGGCGACAACGGTCCGGTGCCCGCAGCAAGCTGTAGCCTCACTTCGGCGCCGCTCGCGCTAATCGTCGGGGCGGGGATGCGGGTCAGCGCGGTCGTCAAGCCGAGCTGACGGTCCCGCACGTCTGGGCCCGCGAGCAGGAGTTGAATGGCCGTGCGTACATCGACCGGGTTGGTGAGCTCACGGACTACCGGGACCACACGGCCGTCGGTGACGAAGAAGATCAGCGCTCTGGGCTGGATCCCGGTGGCCGGGTCGCCGGACTGGATCACGCCGGTCGTGGGAATCCCGCAGCCGGACAGCAGCAGGACTGCGGCGGCGAGCAGCATCGTGCGCCTCATGACCGCTCCTCCTCTCGGAGCTCGGGGAGGGGGAGTTCGACAATGAACTGGGCGCCGCCGTGGGGGTGGTTGGCCGCGCGGATGGTGCCGCCGTGGAGGTGCACGTTCTCGGCGGTGATAGCCAGGCCCAGGCCGCTGCCCTGCGTGCGGGTGCGGGCGGTGTCGGACTTGTAGAAGCGGTCGAAGATGTGCGGCAGGACGTTCTCGGGGATGCCGGGCCCGGTGTCCTGCACCTCGATCACCGCCCACCTCTCAGTTCCGTGCGCGCCGTCGCGGGCGGGCCGCGGGTCCGCATGCAAGGAGAGCCGTACCGGCGGTGCCCCGTGCCGCAGCGCGTTCGCGATCAGGTTCGCGACGACCACGTCGAGGCGGCGGGGGTCCACCCGGCCGCGCAGCGCGGCGGGCTCGGGTAGCCGGGTGTCCACGTGGTTCTGCCAGCCCCGGGCGATGAGGGTGCGCTGGACGGACTCGGCGAGGTCGATGTCGTCCAGGTGCAGGGCGGCGGCGCCGGCGTCGAAGCGGGAGATCTCCATGAGATCCTCCACCAGTCGGGCCAGGTTGGCGGTCTCCTGGCTGATCAGCCGGACGGCGGCGGCGGTGTCGGGGTCGAGCCCGGCGGCGTCCTCGTCGAGGATGTCGGTGACGACCGACATGGCCGCCAGGGGGGTGCGCAGTTCGTGGGAGACATCCGCGGCGAAGCGGCGGGCCTTGGTCTCCATGCGGCGCAGTTCGGCGACCGATTCCTCCAGGGCGGCGGCGGTCTCGTTGAACGTGTGGGACAGGTCGGCGAGTTCGTCGGAGCCCTGGACGGCCAGACGGGTGTCGAGTCGTCCCTCGGCGATGCGCCGGGTGGCCTGGCGCAGGTCCCGTACCGGGCGCAGCACGCCCCGGGCGGCGAGGAGTGCGAGGAGCACGGCCAGGACCAAGGCCGGTAGGGTGGCCCGTTCTGCGGCTGAGACGAGGGCCTGGACGTAGGCCTGTTCGGCGGTTTGAGGTACAACTACGAAGACGGTGAGGCCGGTGGCCGCGCGCTTGTGGTCCGCCGAGGCGAACGTGATCGGCATGCCGACGACCAGGTCGGAGCGGCCGGCGACGGTCACGCGCTGGAAGACGGTCGGCGTGTGGGTGGTGGCGGCGGTGCGTAGGGCGGGCGTCAGTTCGGTGAACGGGTCCTGTGGTGCGGAGGTGGCATTCAAGCCGCGATAGGTGGCCATGACCCGCCATTGCCGTGTGGGATCGGCCTCGGCGACGTTCGCCGCGAGGGCTGCCAGGTCCTGCTGCGTGGGCGGGAAGGTGAGGCCCCAGGCGAGGGTGTCGATTCGGTTCCGCACGAGGCGTATGACGGTGTCCTGGCTCTGCTGGAGGATGCCAGTGCGGGCCTCACGGAACGTCAGAGCGCCCGTGGACAGCGCGGCGAGGGCGGCCACCAGCGCGAAGGCCGCGACCAGTCTGATTCGCAGGCCGCCCGGCAGCAGTCGATGCCGCAACCGTTGGCGCGGAGGGGAGGTGTGTGGGGACAAGGGGGCCGTCACCGGGGGCTGTGGAACCGGTAGCCGAAGCCCCGGACGGTCTGGATGTAGCGCGGCTGCCGCGGGGGCTCGCCCATCTTGGTCCGAAGTCGTTTGACGCAGGCGTCCACCAGCCGGGCGTCACCGTGGTAGCTGTGTTCCCAGACGGCTTCCAGGAGTTGCTGGCGGCTGAACACCTGGCCGGGGGCGGCGGACAGTGTCAGCAGCAGCCGCAGTTCGGACGGGGCGAGCGGGACCGCCGCTCCCCCGCAGGTGACGGTGAGTGCGGCTCGGTCGATGCGCAGTTCGCCGTGCGTCTCGGCTGCCGGAGCAGCGCCCTCGGGCGACGGACCGGCTTCGACGCGGCGCAGTACGGCGCGGATCCTGGCATCCAGGACGCGGGCTTGGACGGGCTTGACCACGTAGTCGTCCGCCCCGGTCTCCAGTCCGACCACGATGTCCACGTCGTCGCCTCTGGCCGTCATCATGATGATCGGGAGCTGGCTGTCCGCGCGGACGCGGCGGCAGACCTCAAGGCCACCGATTCCGGGCAGCATCAGATCGAGCACCATGACATCCGGCTGGAACGACCGAAGCTGGGCCAGCCCGTCCTCCCCGGTCTCGGCCGCGGCGACTTCGTGCCCTTGGCGGCGTAGTGCAAGCCTGGCGCCTTCGCGGACAGCGGGGTCGTCTTCAACCAGTAGGACACGAGACATGAGGTCAGTATCGGTGCAGGCCGCCGGTCGGCCCGAACACTGTTACCTGATGATCACAATGCGGGAGCTGTTGCGGTTCGGTCATATTCCCAGCCCGGTTTCGATCACATACGCGGGCCAGCCTGAACGTCTGTGAGCACATCACGTCGAACTCGCCTTCCCGCGCAAGCACTTTCGAGCATCGGATCCCCGCCCGGCGGCGAACGGCCTGACCAGCTCAAGCTCCCCGGCGGCACGGTCCCCCGCCGTGCCGCCGGGGTCGTTCGCGCGCTCCCACCCTCCCGAAACCGAAGGCAGCCGCCATGGCCGAGAAGAATCCGTCCTCGCACCGGCCCGCCCGCCACCTGAGCCCGACTCGCCGAACCCCGTGCGGGACGACCACGCCCGCAACACCCCATCCGGCAACGTCCCATCACAAGGAGACATGAGTGAGGCTCAATCCGTCGACCCGTGCCCGACGCGGAGAGCCGCTCGAGGCCGATGGCTGCGCCCGCCGGGACCGCCGGCTCGACACCTGAGCGGTCGGCCGGCATCCGAGGCGGTCGGCGTGTAACCAAAATCCCTCCCCGACGTCGCCTCAAGGGGAGGAATTCGAACGAGAGTCCAGATCATGGAGGGGCGCGCATTGCCTGCCAACAGTCGCCACCAGGCCAAGCGGAGTCCGAGCCAGGGCAGGAGGGCCGGGCTGCGGCTGCGTCGGCTGGCCCGGGCCCTGGTCCGTCCCGAGCGCCGCAAGCCCCGGCGACCCAAGGGCTACCCCCGGCCGGACCGCACCGGGCTGCGCCGCTGGCTGCCGTCCTGGCGGCACCTGCTGCGGATCACACTGCTCGGCCTCGCCTGCCTGGTGGGCCTGGCCTGCTACGCCTACCACGAGACGAAGATCCCCACCGACCTCAAGGCCTTCGCCACCCAGCAGAACAACGTCTACTTCTGGGCCGACGGCCCCGAGATGGCTCGCACCGGCGACATCAACCGGGAGGACATCCCGCTGAGCCAGATCCCGCAGGGGGTGCAGTGGGCGGCGCTGGCCGCCGAGAACGAGACCTTCTACTCGGACCAGGGTGTGAACCTCCAGGGCATGCTGCGGGCGGTCTACAACATGGCGAGTGGTGGTGGTACGCAGGGCGGCTCCACCATCACCCAGCAGTACGTGAAGAACGCCTACCTGAACCAGCGTCAGACCATCGGTCGCAAGCTCACCGAGATCTTCATGTCGGTCAAGCTCGACCGGAAGCTGAGCAAGCAGCAGATCCTGGAGGGCTACCTCAACACCAGCTGGTTCGGCCGCGGCGGCTTCGGCATCGAGCGGGCGGCCCAGGCCTACTACGGCGAGGACGTCTCCCAGCTCAACCCGAGCCAGGGCGCCTTCCTGGCCGCTCTGCTCAAGGGCGCCGGACTCTACGACCCGGCGATCAGCCCGGCGAACCACCAGCGTGCGGTGGACCGGTGGAACTGGATCCTGGACCGCATGGTCAAGATCGGCAAGCTCTCCCCGGCCGAGCGGGCGACCTACACCACCTTCCCCGAGCCCCAGGCGCCGCCCAAGCAGGTTGGCCTCAGCGGCCAGACCGGCTACCTGGTGGGCATGGCCCGGCAGTACGTGACCTCGCGCACTGGCATCACCGATGCCCAGTTCGACCTCGGCGGCTACCAGATCTACACCACCTTCGAGAAGCCCGCGGAGAACGCGCTGACCGCCGCGGTACAGGCCGCGTCGGGCCGGCTGAAGGCCGACGACCAGCTGCGGGTGGGCGCCGCCTCGGTGGCCACCGACGGCCGGGTGCTCGCCGTCTACGGCGGCCCCGACTACCTCAAACAGGGCTACGACAACGCCAATTCGGCGATCGTGCAGGCCGGCTCCGCCTTCACCCCGTTCGTGTACGCCGCAGGGCTCGGCCAGGGCGTGCAGCGGCAGGTGGACGGCGGCCGCACGCCCGTCTCCCCGAGCACCACCTACAACGGCGACGACCAGGCGCCGATGCAGACCGCGGAGGGCCCGTACTGGGACCGCAACGGGAAGATCGTCAAGGGGCTCAACGACGGCGGCAAGTCCTTCGGGACGATCACCCTGCAGGAGGCGGTGGCGCAGTCGGCCAACAGCCCGATGGAGCAACTCGGCCTGGACGTCGGCCTGGACCGGGTCCGGCAGACCGCCACCTCGCTGGGACTGCTGCCGGACAGCATGGGCCCCCAGGTGCCGGCATTCTCGCTCGGCAACTCCACCCCGAGCGCTGTCCGGATGGCCGACGCCTACGGCACCTTCGCCGCCGGCGGCATGCACACCGACCCGTACTCGGTGCTGCGGATCACCCGCAACGGGTCCGGCGTCGGTCTCGACAGGCCGACGGCCACCCGGGTGCTGAGCCCGCAGGTGGCGCAGCACGTCGACGCGGCGCTGACCGAGGCGGTGCAGCACGGCACCGGGCAGGGAGCCCGGCTGCCCGACCGCCCGGTCGCCGGCAAGACCGGCACCACCCAGAACAACACCGCCGGCTGGTTCGTCGGCTACAGCGGCAAGGTGTCCACGGCGGTCGCCGTGTTCCGGCTGGACGCGCGCAGCGTGCAGACGCTGCCGCTGGACGGGCAGGGCGACCCGGCCAAGTCCGCGGCGGCAACCGCCTTCCCGGAGGACGTCTGGAGCAGCTACGAGAAGGACCTGCCGGCGGGGTGAGTCCACGAGCCTGGAATCGGGATCCCATGCCGCTCGGACGGGCGGTGACGCCAGGGACGTGGACACAGCGGGTCTTTGATCTCCAAGAAGACGTAGATGCGCCTGAGGAAGAGGTCCAAGGAACAGTGATCGGGGAGTGCGGGGGTGGCGGACGGCCATGACGGAGCAGGGGCGGGGCAGCGCCGTCGCGCAGCCGGTGGCGGCGCCACCCGGCAGGCGGCGCAGCAGGCAGCGGATCGGCTCGCTTGAGCTGCTGGTGGCCGGCATGGTGCTGCTGCTCGTGGGGCGGCAGTGGCTGGCCGGGTGGTTCACCGCCCCCGGGGTGCAGGCCTGGGCGACGGTCTTCGTGGCCATCTGCGTGCAGGCTGTGCCGTTCCTGGTGCTGGGGACGGTGCTCTCGGCGGCGATCACCGCGCTGGTGCCGACCTCGTTCCTGGAGCGGGCACTGCCCAAGCGGGCGGCGCTCGCGGTGCCGGCGGCGGGGTTGGCCGGGGCGGTGCTGCCGGGCTGTGAGTGCGCCTCGGTGCCGGTGGCGGACGGCCTGATCGCGCGCGGGGTGGCGCCGGCCGCCGCGCTGGCTTTCCTGCTCTCCGCGCCGGCGATCAACCCGGTGGTGCTCACCGCGACTGCGGTGGCCTTCCCCGGCCGGCCGGCGATGGTGCTGGCCCGGTTCGGTGCCTCGCTGGTCACCGCCGTCGTAGTGGGCTGGTTGTGGGCTCGGTTCGGTCGGCCGGAATGGCTGCGGCCCTCGGTGCGGCGGGAGCGGGGAGCCGGGGAGCGGCGGTGGACGGCGTTCCGAGCGGCGTTCGCGCACGAGTTCCTGCGCGCGGCCGGGTTCCTGGTGATCGGTGGCATCACCGCGGCCACGCTGAACGTGGTGGTTCCCCGGGAGTGGCTTGGTGGCGTCGCCCACCTGTCCGGCGTCTCGGTGCTGGTGCTCGCGCTGTTGGCGGTGCTGTTGGCGGTCTGCTCGGAGGCGGACGCGTTCGTCGCGGCCAGCCTCAGCGTGTTCCCGCTCGCGGCTCGGTTGGCCTTCATGGTGGTCGGTCCGATGGTGGACGTGAAACTGGTGGCGATGCAGGCCGGCACCTTCGGCTGGTCCTTCGCCTGGCGCTTCTCGGGGACCACGTTCACGGTGGCCGTCGCGGCTTCGGCGGTGGCGGGGTGGTGGCTGTGATGAGGCGTGAGGCGCAGGCGATCCTGCTGGTGCTGCTGGGCACCGCGGTGCTGCGGATCTCGCTCCTCAGCGACGCTTATCTGCGCTACGTACGGGCGGCGCTGCGGCCGTACCTGATCGCCGCCGGAGTGGTGGTCGTGCTGCTGGGTGTGCTGACCGCCGCAGTGGCGCTGCGCGCGGCCCGGCGTGCGGATGGGGACCACGACGTCCACGGCCACGACGTCCACGGCCACGACGCGAACAGCCACGATGCCCACGGCCACAGCCATGGCCTGCGGATCGCCTGGCTGCTCATCCTCCCGGTGATCGCCATCCTGCTGGTCTCCCCGCCCGCCCTCGGCCCCTACACCGCCCAGCACGCCGGGAACACCATGGCCAAGCCCGACACGGCCGCCACCGGCTTCCCGCCGTTGCCGACCGGCGATCCGCTCCCGCTGCCGCTGGCCGAGTTCGACGTCCGGGCCGCGTGGGACACCACCGAACCGCTGCTGGGGCGTCGGGTGAAGCTGCTGGGCTTCGTCATGCCGAAGAGCGGCGGTGGCTGGTACGTCACCCGTCTGGTGATCAGCTGCTGCGCGGCCGACGCGGTGACCTACAAGGTCGAGATCCGCGGCATGCCGATGCCGCCGACGAACAGTTGGGTGGAGGTGACCGGAGTCTGGCAGCCGGACCCGGCGCAGGCCCGGTCTGATGCCGTGCCGGCCCTCAACGCGGCCCAGGTGACGGCAGTTCCCCAGCCGCGCGATCCGTACGAGTAAAAGTCGTCACCATCCGTGCGGGCGACGGATGTGACTGCCATCGGCGTCTCCCCCATAGGGAGATCACTTCCAGGAACGAGGTTGACAATGAAGACCACCCGTCGTACCACGCTGCTGCTGAGCGGTGGCATCGGACTAGCGGCCGTGCTCGCGCTGGTTCCCGCCACGCCGGGCCCGGGCGGCCATCCGGGGGCCGCCGGGGCGACGCCGGAGAGTGCCGTGCCGAGCAGCCCGGAGGCCGGCCGTCCGAGCCCTTCGGCCAGCCAGACGTGGGACGGCACGGTCCACGTGCTCGGTGACGGGTCCACCTCCGACACCGGACCGGAGCCCAAGCAGCTAGTGCCGCAGAAGCTGAAGCCGGGCGAAAAGCCGCCGCAGTTCGTGGTCTTCTCCTGGGACGGCGCGCTGGAGGGCGACGAGCGCCTGTTCTCGCACTTCCTCCAGGTGGCGGAGCAGAGCAACGCCCAGATGACGTTCTTCCTGGCCGGCATCTACCTGCTGCCCAAATCCAAGCGCTACCTCTACCACCCGCCCCAGCACCCGGTGGGCACCTCGGCCATCGACCTCCCGACCGACCAGCACATCAAGGACACCCTCGCGCAGCTGCGGCAGGCCTGGGCGGACGGCGACGAGATCGGCACCCACTTCAACGGGCACTTCTGCAAGCCCGCCCCCGGCGGCGGCGACACCTGGAGCAGCTCCGAGTGGCTGAGCGAGACCCAGCAGGCCTACTCCTTCGTGGAGAACTGGAAGACCAACACCGGATACAACGACATCCCGCCGCTACCCTTCGACTACCAGAAGGAGCTGGTCGGCGGCCGGGCGCCGTGCCTGGAGGGGCAGACCAACCTGCTGCCGGTCGAGAAGCAGCTGGGCTGGCGCTACGACGCCAGCTCGCCGGGCGAGTTCCAGATATGGCCGACCAGGACGAACGGCATCTGGAACTTCCCTCTGCAGCAACTCCCGTACCCCAAAAAGAACTTCCAGTTCCTCTCGATGGACTTCAACCTCATGGCCAACCAGTCCGGCGACAACCCGTCGGACGACACGTCGAAGTACCCGGGCTGGGAGAAGGAGACCCGGGACGGCTACCTCAACGGCTTCGAGCGGGCCTACAACGGCAGCCGGGCACCGCTGTTCATCGGGAACCACTTCGAGACCTGGAACGGCGGCATCTACATGAAGGCGGTCGAGGACGTGATGCGGACCGCCTGCACGAAGCCGGACGTGCGCTGCGTCTCGTTCAAGGAACTCGCCGACTGGCTGGACGTCCAGGACCCCAGCGTGCTCGCCCGGCTGCGCACCCTGGATCCGGGCCAGGCACCGGACTGGGCGAGCTTCGTCAAGAAGTGACCTGCCGGGAGTAACTGCCTCACCATCAAGAACGGGTCGTCGAGAACGGCCCCCGGCCTGCCGACGCACGGCCGCCTTCGACGCCTGAAGGGTGTCAAAACCCCGATTAGGCCGCTGATACGGGCGATCGGGCAGAGTGCGGTCGGCGATCAGGGACGGCGAGTTTGAAGTCAGCCTCGGCGAGATCGCCGGCGAAGTCGACGGCGAAGCCGGCTTCGCGCAGGCCTCTGGTGATCGCCGGGCCAAGCTCTGGGTCGTCCTCAAGGACCAATACGCGCATGACCGGGGAGCCGACTTGGTCGGAAAGATCGCGAAAGACTGGGTCACGGTGATGGGAGTAGATTATGCGGCTTTGATGGGTCTAGGCATCCCCGAAGTGGACCGGTGGATGCCGGTTCGCGCTCGGGAGGCCGTCGAGGCCCGAAGAGCAGCGCCGGTCACCGGAGCAAGGTGCGGCGCGGGGACGGCGAGCCGACGGACGGCCTCACTCGACCGGTACTGAAGCACCAGGATGCCGTCGAAGGCGGCTTCACGAGCGTCGACGTGGCATGGGAGCTCCAGGTGCTGTTGCCTTCCTCATGATCGCCTCATGAAGCCGCTGGCAGCCTGCGGGCATGGAAAAAATAGGTGCCGGCGTCATCGGCATGACCGCTGTCGGCGTGGCGACCACCGTGCTCGCGGTCTGCTGCATCCAGTCCGCCCAGGGAACGACCGCAGCGGCCTCCACGTCCGCAGCACCTCGCGCCGTAGTGCGCGTGGACCAGGTCGGCTACACGTCCGGTGAGGCCAAGCAGGCCTACCTCATGACCTCCGCCTCCGCGTCCAAGGCGTCCTTCCGGGTGCGGGACGCCTCCGGAAAGGAAGTGCTGAGCGGCAAGGTCGGGGCCTCCACCGGCGGGTGGAACAGCACCTACAAGGCCGTTCACACCCTGGACCTGTCCCGCCTCACCGAGCCCGGTGACTACCGGGTGGAGGTGTTCGGGCCCGTGAGTGCGACCTCCCCGCAGTTCCACATCGCTCCCGCGGACGAACTGTTCGGCAAGCTCATCCAGGACAACGTCCGCTTTTTTCAGGCCCAGCGCGACGGAGCCAACGTCGTTCCCACCGAGCTGCGACGCAAGCCCTCACACCTGGCGGACCGCCAGGCCACCGTGTACGACACCCCCGCCTACGACGCGGACGAGAAGGTTCTGCTGGCGCCCCTCAAGCCGGTCGACGGCCCGGTCGACGTCTCCGGCGGCTGGAACGATGCCGGTGACTTCCTCAAGTTCACGCACACCGCCTCCTACTCCACCGCGAGTCTGCTGCTCGCGCAGCGGGCCATGCCCGTCGGTGGGAAGGAGCTGGCCGCCGAGAGCCGCCACGGGCTGGACTGGCTCGACAAGATGTGGGACGACGAGTCCCGCACCCTCTACGTGCAGGTCGGTCTCGGCAAGGGCGACACGGACGACGGCAGCGGCAAAATCCGCTCCGATCACGACATCTGGCGCCTGCCCGAGGCCGACGACGCCCTCCAGGTCAAGCCCGGCGACCCGAACTACCTGATCAAGCACCGACCGGTCTTCCGTGCGGCACCCCCCGGCAAACAGATCAGCCCCAACCTCGCCGGGCGCGTCGCCGCGACCTTCGCCCTGGCCGCCCAGCTGGACGCGGCAGACAACCCGGACCGGGCACACGCGGAGCTGGAAAAGGCCGCACACATCTACGAACTCGCCAATACGGCACCCGGTGACCAGCTGGTCACTGCCTTCCCCCACGGGTTCTATCCCGAGGCATCCTGGCAGGACGACATGGAATTCGGCGCCAGCGAGCTGGCCCTCGCCGGCCAGGCCCTCGGCGACAACCGGGCAGCCGACTGGATCAAGCAAGCCGGCCACTGGGCCAACCAGTACATCAACTCCGACACCAAGGGCACCCTGGGGCTTGGCGACGTCAGCGCACTCGCACACGCCGACCTCGCCAAGCTCCTCAACTATGGCGCCCCGAACACAGAGGTGACCAGCAGCCAGCTTGTCGCCGACCTCAAGCGACAGCTCGACGACGGCAGCTCCCGCGCGGCCCGCGACCCGTTCCGAGCCGGCGCCGTCTACACCGACTTCGACTCCGTGCCCCACACCTTCGGTCTGGCCGCCACCGCCCAGCTGTACCACCGCGTGACCGGAGACTCCCGCTATGACGCCTTCGCCACCCAGCAGCGCAACTGGACGCTGGGCGCCAACGCCTGGGGCTCCTCCTTCGTCATCGGGGCAGGCACCACCTTCCCGCACTGCCCCGAGCACCAGGCCGCCAACCTCGCCGGTGACCTCGACGGGGAAGGCGACATCCTGCTGGGCGGTGTCGTCAACGGCCCCAACGCCGCTGCCAAGCTCAAGGACCTCAACTCCTTCCCCGCCATGCGCAAGTGCCCGACGAACCAGGGCAACCCCTTCGCGGCTTTCGACGGACGCGGCAGCGGCTACATGGACCATGTAGGAGCCTGGCAGACGGTCGAATCCGCGGACGACTTCACCGCCACAGCCCTGCTTGCCTTCACCCTCTCCACCTCCACCCCCCAGAACGCCGAGGCCAACACCAAGTGACAACAGCGCAGCGTGGATCGCGTCGCGGCGCCGGGTGAGGTCGGCGTGCAGCAGCGGTGACAGACCGGGCGGGATCGGAGCCGGGCGTCCAGGCGCTCGGCCTCGGCGGCCACCGCGGTGGTGTTGCCGGGGTGAGGACGACGTTGTGGCATTCCAGCGGGCGGCACTCCAGCGGGACCGGGAGGGCCCGGCCCCCGGGGGCGGAGCGGGGGCGGTTGATTACCCACTGGCCGGCGCCGTCCCGGCTGCCGTCCGCCCCGTGCCGGTGGAGTTCTTGAGCTCTCTGTCCGGTAGGTGTCGAAGGCCGGGGTCGGTCCATGTTCGGCGGGGTCGTGATGCGCGGTCTGCGCGACGGCTGGACCAGTACGGCTGTCCCGGGGCAACGAGCCGTACACGGCGCTCTCCACCGGTCGGGTGCTCAGAGAACGTCGCATTCCAAGCGGGCCGGGGCAGTCAGGAGGAACAGCTGACCGGCCGCGTCGGCGGCCGGGAACTCGAGCCGGGTCCGGCGGACGCCTTCGGATGTTCGGCGTAAGCCTGGGCACGGGAAGAGGGCGGTGGACGCCGGGCGTGCCGCGGTCCACCGCCCTCGATGCGGTGGGTGGGTTCAGTCGTGCGGGACGACGGCGACCGGGGGCTGCGCGTGGTGGAGCACGGCGTGGGCGACCGGCCCGAGCCGCATGCCGCCGTGGTGCTGTGGGCGGCGTCGGCGGCCCACCACGACAAGGTCCGCGTCGGCGCAGGCGTCGACCAGGGCCGCGGCGCCGCTTCCGATCCTGCTGTCCTGGACCACCGTGACCTCGGGGTACTTCTCCTGCCAGCCGGTCATCGCCAGCGTGAAGAGTTCGTCCTCGATCTCCCGGAACTGCTCGGCCTCGGGCTGCGGGGCCACCCAGCCGGCGTAGCCCCAGACCGGCGGGGGCGTCCAGCCGTGCACGGCTCGCAGCACCGCCCCGCGCCGCTCGGCCTCGCGGAACGCGAAGTCGATGACGTCAGGGGCAGCCTCGCGGGTGTCGACGCCGACGACGACCTCGGCCCCGTCGGGCCGTTCGGTCCCGCCGGAGCGGACCAGCACGGTCGGGACCTCGCTGCGCGCGGTGACGGCCAGGCCGATGGAGCCGACCATGAGTCCGCCGAAGCCGCCGAGCCCGCGGGAGCCGAGGACCAGCATGCGGGCGTCGGCCGCCGCGTCGACCAGCACGTCGACAGGCTCGCCGCCCCCGATCAGCTCGGCGCGGATTTCCAGTCTCCGGTGGGTGTCGTCCACCGCTCGCTTGGCATCGGAGAGCATGCGCGTGGTCAGGGCACGGACGTCGGCCGGCTGACTGCGGTCGTTGTGCAGGTCGTCGAGCCAGGTCTGGGCGTGGACCAGGCGCAGCGGCAGGCCGTGGCGGGTGGCTTCGTCGGCCGCCCAGCGAGCGGCGGCGATGCTCTCCTCCGAGCCGTCAATGGCGGCGAGCACGTATTCGGCCATGGATGTTTCCTCTCCAGGATGGGCGAGTGCGGTGATGGTGCCGGGCAAGTTTTCGCGGGCACGGGCTTTCCGGGACAGGGCCGACCGGCGCCCGGCGGGCGGCCCGAAGGTCCCCCTGCCGGGCGCCGGCTGAATCCCCGTGTTTCAGGCGAAGGCGGTTCGCAGGGCCCGCAGGGCCGTGGCAGGCTCGGCCAGGGCGTGGTGGACCGGAGGGACGGGCAGGTCAAGGCCGAGGAGTTGGTAGACGGCGTGCATGGCGCCGCGCACGGAGTACTCGACGGTGAAGACCACGTCCTCGGGGATCTCGACGTACTGGCCGAGGAGGGCGAAGTTGCGCGCCCCGTGCGGGATCACACGCGGGCGGTCACCCGCGCCGCGGCGGGCGAACTGACTGGTGATGTAGGGCATCATCACGGTGGTGACGGTCGTGGTGGCGAGGACCTCCTCGGTCAGGTCCTCGAAGCCGAGCTGTCCCAGGAGTTCGGTGAGGATCTCTCGCCCGGTGCACTCGGCCATGGTCTTGGCAGTGTGTTCGCCCGGGGTGTCGATAAACAGGCCGTAGCCCCACAGGGTGAAGACGTCGTCCGGCTGTCCGTCGAAGTGCGGGGGGCGGGGGACGACGATCGACATCAGCCATGGCGAGTCCTTGAAGGTCATCAGCGCGCCGGTGCCCGGGGCGTTGCCGCTGAACTCTTCGATGCGCTTGAGCAGCGCGGGGCTGCGCATGGTGAGGGTGAACGACTCCCAGGCGGCCTCGGGGATGCTGCCGTTGAAGACGGCGGGCCGGCCGAAGTCGGAAGCCTTGCGGGAGAGGGTCTCCCAGAGCGTCCAGCTCCCGTCGCGCTTGTCGCGGATGACCTCGGGTGCGGTGTGGTCATCTCCGTAGGAGGCGTCGGCGGTCATCGAGCCGAGTGTGATGAACGCCAGGTCCAGATCGCCGAGTTCGACCTGCTCACGGAGGCCCTCGCGTTCGAGGTACAGGCGCTTGGCACGGCGGATGCCGCCGTGCTCGGTGAAGTCGACGTCGGTCACGGTGACGCCGTGCTCGAAGCGCACCCCGTGCTCCAGCAGCCACGCGGTGAGCGGCCGCACGATGGAGTCGTACTGGTTGAGGCGGGTGCGGCGTACACCGGCCAGGGTGTGGATGCGCGGGAACTCCTGGAGGAAGCGCAGCAGGTAGCGCTTCAGCTCGATGGCGCTGTGCCAGTTCTGGAACGCGAAGGTGGTGCGCCACATCGCCCAGAAGTTGGTGCCGAAGAAGTGCTCGGTGAAGAACTCGTCGATCCGGCGCGCGCCGATCACCGACTCGGGCAGGACCAGCAGCCGGGTCAGCTCCAGACGGTCGTGGGCGTTGAGGCCGAGGCAGGCGGCGTCGACGATCCAGTGGTCGCGGTCAATCAGCCGGGCCTTGGCGTCGGTCGGCCATGCCCGGTTGAAGTCGGTGATCTCCTGGCTGACGGAGACCTCCGGGTCGTCCAGCGTGGGGATCGTCTCCAACAGGTTCCACAGGCAGGTGTAGGCCTCGTCCTCCAGCATCCGCCCGCCGCGGGTCACGTACGCCGCCTCCGGTGAGCCCCGGCCGTCGAGCGAGCCGCCCGCGAGCGGGAGCTGCTCCAGAATGTGGATGTTCTCGCCGGGGACGTCGCCGTCCCGGATCAGGAAGGCCGCGGCGGCCAGGGCGGCGATCCCGCCGCCGACCAGGTACGCCTTCGCCTCGCGCTCGCTGTCGATCATGTCGTGTTCCATTCGTCCGCCGGGTCCGCCCCTGCGACGGTCGGCAGGGGGTGCCGCCAGCCTCCGGCAGCGCCGGGGAAGCGCGCGCGGGCCGACAGGCCCCGCTCCGGGGTCGTTGGTCCCCGGCTTTCTGGCCCGTCGGGCCCCGCGGCGGCGCACGGGAGGTTCGGCTGGGCCGCAGGTCCCTTTCCCACCCGCTGGACTATGACCCGGTCGGCCCTGTGTTGGAGCGGGTACGCGGCGTGACGATGGGTGCGGTCCGCGTCGGCGGCCAGCGAAGTCGACCGAACTCCGAGGAGACCGCAGCCATGACCGTGACCGCCGCATCAACGCCCGGAGAGCCGACCGAGGCCGAGCTGCGGGCGCTCGACGCCCACTGGCGGGCCGCCAACTACCTGGCGGCCGGTCAGATCTATCTCATGGCCAACCCGCTGCTGCGGGAACCGCTGCGTCCCGAGCACATCAAGCCCCGCCTGCTCGGCCACTGGGGGACCTCGCCGGGACTGAACCTCATCTATACCCACCTCAACCGGATGATCTCCCGGCACGACCTGGACGCCGTCTGCGTCTGGGGCCCGGGACACGGCGGGCCGGCGGTGCTGGCCGGCTCCTGGCTGGAGGGCAGCTACAGCGACACCTACCCGTCCGTCACCCGCGACGAGGAGGGCATGGCGAAGCTGTTCCGGCAGTTCTCTTTCCCCGGCGGAGTCCCCAGCCACGTCGCGCCCGAGACGCCCGGCTCCATCCACGAGGGCGGCGAGCTGGGCTACGCGCTCTCGCACGCCTACGGCGCCGCCTTCGACAACCCCCACCTGCTGGTCGCCTGCGTGATCGGCGACGGTGAGGCGGAGACCGGGCCGCTGGCCGCCTCCTGGCACAGCGACAAGTTCCTCGACCCGGTGCACGACGGCGCGGTCCTGCCGGTCCTGCACCTGAACGGCTACAAGATCGCCAACCCGACAGTGCTTTCCCGCCTGCCCGAGGACGAACTGGACGCCTTGCTGCGCGGTTACGGCCACGATCCGCTGTACGTCACCGGCGACGACCCGATGGCCGTGCACCGCGCGATGGCCGCCGCCATGGACACCGCCCTCGACCGGATCGCCGCCGTTCAGCGCGCCGCCCGCGAGGACGGAGCCACCGAGCGTCCGGCCTGGCCGGTGATCGTGCTGCGTACCCCCAAGGGCTGGACCGGCCCGCACGAGGTGGACGGCGTGCCGGTGGAGGGCACTTGGCGCGCCCACCAGGTGCCGCTCGACCAGGTCCGCGACAACCCCGCCCACCTCGCACAGCTGGAGGAATGGCTGCGCTCCTACCGCCCCGAGGAGCTCTTCGACGAGCAGGGCCAGCCCACCGACCAGGTCCTCGAGTGTGTTCCCGAGGGACGCCGTAGGCTCGGGGCGAACCCGCACGCCAACGGCGGCCTACTACTGCGCGAGCTGCCCCTGCCCGAGCTGGAGCGCTACGCCGCCCCGGTCGACAAGCCCGGCGCCACCCTGCACGAACCCACCCGGATCCTCGGCGACCTGCTCGAACAGGTGATGGACGATACCGCCGAACGCCGCGACTTCCGGATCGTCGGCCCGGACGAGACCGCCTCCAACCGGCTCCAGGCCGTCTACGGCGTCACCGGCAAGGCCTGGCAGGCCGCCACCCTGCCGGTCGACGAGCATCTGGCCCGCGATGGCCGGGTGCTGGAGATCCTCTCCGAACACACCTGCCAGGGCTGGCTGGAGGGCTACCTCCTCACCGGCCGGCACGGTCTCTTCTCCTGCTACGAGGCCTTCGTCCACATCGTCGACTCGATGGTCAACCAGCACATCAAGTGGCTGCGCACCACCCGGCGGATCCCCTGGCGAGCCCCCATCGCCTCGCTCAACTACCTACTCACCTCGCACGTCTGGCGCCAGGATCACAACGGCTTCTCCCACCAGGACCCGGGCTTCGTCGACCACGTCCTCAACAAGAGCCCCGAAGCTGTCCGGGTCTACTTCCCACCGGACACCAACACCCTGCTGGCCACCGCCGACCACGTACTGCGCAGCCGGGACTACGTGAACGTGGTGGTCGCCGGCAAGCAGCCCTGCTTCGACTGGCTCACCCTGGACGAGGCCCGCGGGCACTGCGCCCGGGGCGCCGGGATCTGGGAGTGGGCGGGTACGGACGAAGGCGACCGCGAGCCCGACGTGGTGCTGGCCTGCGCCGGAGACGTCCCCACCCAGGAGGTGGTCGCGGCGGCTGAGCTGCTGCGCCGTCACCTGCCCGACCTGGCGGTGCGGGTGGTGAACGTGGTGGACCTGGCCCGACTGATGCCCGCCGAGGAGCACCCGCACGGCATGCCCGACGCCGAGTTCGACGCCCGCTTCACCCGCGACAAGCCGGTGATCTTTGCCTACCACGGCTACCCGTGGCTGATCCACCGCCTCGCCTACCGCCGCGCCGTCCACCCGCAGCTGCACGTGCGCGGCTACAAGGAGTCCGGCACCACGACCACCCCCTTCGACATGGTCGTCCGCAACGACCTGGACCGCTACCGCCTCGTCATGGACGTCATCGACCGGGTGCCCGGCCTCGCGGTGCGCGCCGCCGCCATCCGGCAGGCGATGGCCGACCAGCGCAGCCGGCACCACGACTGGATCCGCGAGCACGGCACCGACCTGCCCGAGATCGCCGACTGGCAGCCGGGCAGCTGACCCGGGCCGGGGCGCCCCACGAGAGGGAGATGAGCACCATGGACCTGACTGTCACCGTAGGCGTCGACGGCTCCGAGGCCAGCCTGGCCGCCGCCGACTGGGCCGCACGTGAGGCGCTGCTGCGTGACCGACCGCTGCGCGTACTGCACGCTCTGCCCCTGATGCCGCACCTGCTCCCCAGCTGGAGCCGCCAGACTCGTCCCAGCGGTGACCTGCTGCACGAGGTCCGGCACGTCCTCGCGGTGCGCCACCCGCAGGTGCCGGTCCGCACCGACGAGGTCCACGACGCCGTCACCTCGGCGCTGGTCGCCGCTGGAGAGGACGCCGAACTGCTGGTCCTCGGGGCGCGTGGCAGCGGCGGCTTCCCGGAGCTGCGGGTCGGCTCCACTGCCCTGCACATCGCCGCGCGGGCCGGCTGTCCTACGGTGCTGCTTCCGGTGGACGGCCCGGGCGCGCATCCGCGTGAGCAGGTGGTGGTGGGGCTGGACGCCCGCCGCCCGGCCGAGGAGGCGCTCCAGTTCGCTTTCCTGGCTGCACGAAGCCATGGCCTGCCGCTGCTTGTGGTGCATGCCGACGAAGGTTCGGAAGCTGGAGGAGCGGAGCGGGGCCGGAACGGCGGGGGCACGCTGCTCTCTCGAGTCCTGGAGCCCTGGCAGCTGACCTATCCCGATGTCGAGGTGGTCGCGGACACCGAGTGTGCCTCGCCGGGCCGGGTGCTGGTGGAGTCGTCTGCCAAGGCCCGGCTGCTGGTGCTCGGCCGCCGCCCGGGTGATCGGGTCGCCTGGCTCGGCCCGGTGGCCCACGCGGTCCTGCACCACGCCGACTGCCCGGTGGCGGTCGTGCCCGAGGCATGAGCTCAGCCCCTGACCGGGACCTTTGGGACCGGCCAGGGGCTGCTCGGCCTCTGTGGCAGGCCTTCACCAGCCGTGAGCCTGTCCATCAGACACGGGGTTCGCGCACATCGGTGCCGCGACCGGAGAGCGGAGGAGGACGTGATCATGTCTCACGCGGTTGTGGTGGGAGTCGACGGATCGGCGCAGAGCGCGGCGGCGGCCGAGTGGGCGGCCTACCAGGCGCATCGGAGCGGTCGGGCCCTGCGGCTGATCCACGTCGGCGCGCGGCCGGAGTTCTCGGTGGAGGCCGCGGACCCGGTGGAGCTGCTGCCCCGGCCGGTGCTCGCGTTGCGGGATCAGATCGTGGAGGTGCTGCCGGGCCTCACGGTCTCCTGCGAGCACGTGCCCGGCAGTCCGGCCGAGGCACTGGTCGCCGCCGGAGACGGCGGAGGCCTGCTGGTGCTCGGCTCGCGCGGGATCGGCGGCCTCGCCGGGCTGCTGCTCGGGTCGGTCGCGTTGCGCGCGGCGGCGCACGCCGCCTGCCCGGTGGTCCTGGTCGGGGCCGGTACGGACGGCCAGGGCGACGTGCACGGTGACGTCGTGGTCGGGGTGGACAGCAGTCACTGGTGGAGGCCTCGCGCAGCGCTTCGCTGGTGGTGGTGGGCCGGCGGATCCCGGCGGGCCGGCTGGCTGTTCCCGGGCTGGGCGCCGTGGCCCACGCGGTGGTGCACCACTCACACGCCCCGGTCGCGGTGGTGCCGCACGACTGACCGACAATGCCACGCCGGCCGTGGCAGGACCGGCACTTGGTCCTGCCACGGCCGCTGGCGTGCTCGGCCCCGGGCGTTCTTGGGTGTCGCAGCCTGCGGTGAGGGACCTTCGGCCCGCAGGCATACCCCATCGGCCGCCTCCCCGTGCGGCACTCCCCGGCCTACGGCAACAACGACGACCGGGCCGACGAGATCGCCGTCCGACTGGTCGAGGACTTCATGGCGAAGGTGCGCAGGCACCCCACCTACCGGGGCGCCGAGCACACCCAGTCCGTCCTGACCATCACCTCCAACGTCGTCTACGGCAAGAAGACCGGCAACACCCCGGACGGCCGCCGGGCCGGCGAGCCCTTCTCCCCGGGCGCCAACCCGATGAACGGACGCGACGCCCACGGCTACGTCGCCAGCTCGATGTCCGTCGCCAAGCTGCCGTACGAGCAGGCCGAGGACGGCATCTCGCTCACCAACACGGCGAGGCGGCCAAGTGCGTCGAGTTCATCCGCGCCTCCGGCGGCGGCGCCACCGGCGGCGGTGGCGAGCCTCCGCTCCAGCCGGTCTTCACCGGCGAGCTGCTGCACCGCTTCAAGCACGCAGGACGCCGCCACCGGCGGCGACGCGCATCCCGACGCCGCCGACGAAGGCGAGGCCTATGCCGAGCAGGCCGAGCATGAACAGCCAGTCGGCCCAGGCCTGGCCGGCCCACTGGTGGAAGGTGGACTGGAGCGGGCCAGCCGAGACGTGGCTGAGGAAGCCCTTCGTCGGGGAGCTGCCGTTGAGCCAGGATCCGGCCTCTCTGGTGGCGTAGCCGAGGCCGAACGTCTTGTCGAGGAAGGCCCAGAGGAAGACGAAGCCGACAGTGATCCTGGCGCCCGCGATTGCGAGCCGTGCCCCGGTGGTCAGGGCGATGGCGTTCGGTGTCTCTTGGGCGTGCCGGGCCGCGACCGGTCGCCGGTGCGTGGCGAGACGGTGGGTGAACCGGGGGAGGTGCGGGTGGTGGACGGCCATGGAGAGCTCTCCTTGTCGATTTCGCGGTGGATCGGTCGTTTTGCGGCGCTGGGACAGGACCGTCGGCCGGCCTTTGAGGCACCGGGCTCCGAGGTGCAGGGCTCCGAGGCGCCGGGCCGGGTCGTGCGGGTGGAGCGGGGAGGCGGGCGGTGCCCGCCTCCCCGGGGCGAGCCGGTCGGGCTACTTCCGGTGCATGGTGTGCAGTGCCTGGGCCAGGACGTGCGGGTCGTGGTGGCCCTTGTAGACGGCCGGGGGCTGCCGGTCGAGGTCGAGCAGTTGCGCGACGGCGGTCCAGGCGGTGCGCACGGAGTACTCGACGGTGAAGACGACGTCGTCTGGGACCTCGGCGTACTGGCCGATGAAGGCGAGGTTGGTGGAGCCCTTCGGCACCACCTGCGGCCGGTCGCCGTGGCCGCGCGCCAGGAACTGGCTGGTGATGTACGGCATCAGGCAGGGGATGACGGTCGAGGTCCCGGCGATCTTCTCGGCGGTGTCGGGGTCCAGGGCCAGGTGCTGGAGGACCTCCTGGAGGATCTCCGCGCCGCTGCACTCCCGCATCGGCTTCTTGACGAAGGTGCCGGGCTTGTCGGGGAAGAGGCCGTAGCCCCACCACACGGAGACGCCTTCGGGCTGCTGCTGGTAGACCGGCTGACGGTTGACGACGACGGTGAGCAGCCACGGGGAGTCGGTGAGGGTGAGCAGGCCGCCGCGGCCGGTCGGCCGGCCGGTGAACTTCTCCATCCAGTCGAGGAAGGCCGGGTCCTTGGCGGTGACGGTGAAGGACTCCCAGGTGGACTCGCCCGCGTGGAGGTCGAAGACGGCGGGGTTGCCGAAGTCCTCGCGGCCGCGCGCGATCCGGTGCCACAACAGGAAGGAGTCGGGGCTGAGGGAGGTGTCCGGGTCCTCCGGCGGGGCGGTGTGGGAGCCGAGGACGGAGTCGGCGGTCATCGAGCCGTTGGTGACGAACACGAGGTCGTCGTCGTTGACCGGGATGTCGTCCTGCGCGCCGGTGAAGTGGATGCGTTCGACGCTCGTGCCGGGCCCGTGCCGGAAGGCCAGGTCCGCGACCCGGTGGCCGGTGTGGAGGTGGACGCCCTGCTCCAGGAGCCAGGCGGTGAGCGGGCGGACGATCGAGTCGTACTGGTTGTAGCGGGTCCGGTAGATCCCGGACATCGTCTCGAACTCCGGGAAGAGGTGGACGAACCGCTTGAGGTAGCGCCGGAATTCGATGGCGCTGTGCCAGGGTTCGAACGCGAAGGTGGTGCACCACATGTACCAGAAGTCGGTGGTGAAGAACCCCTCGTCGAAGCAGTCCGTGATGCGCTTGCCGTCCAGCAGCCGCTCGGGCGTGGCCAGGCACTTGACCAGTTCGAGCCGGTGGCGTTCGGAGAAGCCCATGGCGTGTCCGTCGCAGATCTCGCCGCCTGCGCGCACCAGTCGGGCGGGGTCGTCCCAAGGGGACTCCTCGTGTGAGTCGAGGATGTCCTGGGTGGCCGACTTCGACGGGTCGTCCAGCGAGGGGATGCCGGACAGCAGGTCGTACGTGCAGCGGAACTGTGCCTCGAACATCCGGCCGCCGCGCATCGTGTACCCCGTTTCAGGCGTGCCGCCCGCGTCCAGGCTGCCGCCGACGTCGTCCTGGCCCTCGTAGAGGTGGATGTCGCCGCCGGCGAAACCCGCGTCCCGGATGAGGAACGCTGCTGCGGACAGGGCGGCTATGCCGCCGCCGACCAGGTGGGCCTTGGGCATCGGATGTCTCCTCAACTGTCGTGCGCCGAACCGTCATCGGCTGGATGACCAGCGATCCCGGCGGTTGGTGCCGGGCGATCGAGTCCATCGATCGGGGGTGTGGACGACAGCTTGCTGCCGGGCCGGCTGGTGGGTCGTTGGGCCGTTGGTCACCGGTGGCGGAACGACGGTCCCGGTGGCATCCCGGGTGCGCGGGACCGGCGGACCGGGACCTTCGGGCCGTCGTGCCCGTGCCCGGGCCCTTGGTCGTCGGCGTCGGCCGCTCCGCGGCCGGCCGCGGAGCCGTGAGCTGGGCGGCGGACGAGGCCGCCCGCACCGGCCGGGCACTGCGGCTGGTCCACGTCCTGGCGTGGCCGCGGACCGATCCGGACGAGGACACCCCGCGCCTGCTGGACGATCACGTCCGGGGCGGGGGCGACATCGTCCTGGCACAGGCACGCAAGCTCGTCGAGGAGCGGCACCCCAGCCTGGAGACCGGGACCCGTGTGGTCGACGGGCCGCGGGCGCGCGGGCTGCCGAGCAGGCCGCGGACGCCTCGCTCCTGGTCGTCGGAGCCAAGCGCAGGCCGGTTGTCGAGCAGGTGCTCACGCTCCCGCCGATCGGCATCCCGCTCAGCTCCCACGCCCCCTGCCCGGTGGCGGTCGTCCGCGAGGCGGCAGACACCGCCGCGAATGCCCCCAGGCCGCTGGTCGACGTCGGAGTGGACGGATCGCCGGGCTCCCTGGTGGCTCTGGAACTCGCCTTCGCGCAGGCCGGGGCACACGGGGCCGTGCTGCGCGTGGTCCAGGTCTGCCGGTCTCGGCCGGGGTGGACCTCCGCCGCACGCGCGGAGGCTGCAGGCTGGGATGAGGCCGAACTGCCGTGTGTAACACGCGAGTTGCGCAAGAGCGCGACCCGCGAGTCGAGGTCGAACACGAGGTGGTCTTCGGACGCCCCGTGAGAGCACTGCTGGGCGAGGCCGCTCGGGCCCGGTGTCTCGTCGTCGGCTCGCGGGGCCTCGGCGGCTTCCGGGGTCTGCTCCTCGGGTCGGTGAGCCATGCCCTGGTCGAGCACGCGAAGTGTCCGCTGATCGTCGTCCCCCGCGCAAGGGGCCCGCTGAGGGCATGGCGCGGATCCCGGCCTCGGCCGCTCACGCGGTCCGGGCGGGACCGGCAGGCCCGAGACCGCACCGAACGGCATTGCCTTCGGCAAGGAACTCGCATCCCTGTGCCGGGCAAGGGCCGGGCTGAAGGTCCCGGCCTTCGGGACCCGTTCGGTCCTTCGCAACTTCGCCGGCAGTGCCGATGGTTGTGACCAACGAGAACACGAAGGAGAAGGCACGTGAGCGAGCAGACCGGACCGGAGCAGCGGATCGTGGTGGGTGTAGACGGATCGCCGGCGTCGGTTGACGCACTCCGGTGGGCCGTCGGCCAGGCCCGCATGCAGGGTGCCGTGGTGGAGGCCCTGATCGCGTGGCAGCACCCGGTGGCCACCGGGTGGACGGTGCCGATCGAGGCCTACGAGGACCTTCCGGGCCTCGCGCGGAAGGTCCTCGACGACAGCGTCAGGGAGGTGACCGGTTCCGGCGCTCCGGTCGGGATCAGGACCCGGGTGCAGGAGGGCGGCGCCGCGGCGTGCCTGCTGGAGGCGGCCCACGGCGCAGAACTCCTGGTCGTCGGCAGCAGGGGCCACGAAGGCTTCGCCGGAGCCCTGCTCGGCTCGGTCGGCCAGCACTGCGTCCAGCACGCGCCCTGCCCGGTCATCGTGGTTCGCCACCGGAACGACTGACCCGGCCGGCGCACCGGCCCGCCGGCCCACACCCGCACACCCAGCGACCCGCACACCCAGCACCCACACGCGCGGCCGTGCCGCCGATCGAAGAGGAGCGAACCGACCATGCGACACCGGATCGTGGGAGAACTGATGACGTCGGCCGTCGTGCACGTACGGCCTGACACCGGGTTCAAGGAGATCGCCCGGCTGCTCGCCGAGCACGACATCACCGCCGTGCCTGTCCTCGATCAGGAGGACCGGCCGCTCGGCCTGGTCTCCGAGGCCGACCTGCTGCTCAACGAGGCCGCCCAGGAAGACCCCGCCGGACTGCTCCTCACCCCGGACCTACCGCCCCGCGAGCGCGCCCGCAGCCGGGCCACCACCGCCGTGGGCCTGATGACCGCCCCGGCCGTGTGCGCGCGCCCGGAATGGACGGTCGTCGAAGCGGCCCGCCTGATGCAGAGCGAGCGCGCCAAGCGCCTGCCCGTCGTCGACGAGGCCGGCCGCCTGGTGGGCATCGTCAGCCGCAGCGACCTGCTCCGCGTGTTCCTCCGGCACGACACGGCGATCCGCGAGGAGATCCGGGCCGAGGTCCTGCGCCGCGTCCTCGGCATCGACCCGGACGCGCTCGACGTCCAGGTCCACAACGGCCGTGTCACCCTCACCGGCACGCTCGACCACCATGGCCAGGCGCCGGTGGTCGAGCGCCTGTGCCGAAGCGTGGACGGCGTCGTCGACGTCACCAGCCACCTCAGCCACCGCACGGAGGCCGCCGCCCTGCACCGGGTCGGCTGACCCACCGCCGGAGTCCCCTGGGCCGCCATCGACGACTTCGACGGCGGCCGACCGGTATCGTTCGCATCCCCGGAGGTGGATCTCCTTCCTGAGCCGCCCTCCGGACAGCACCGGTCGGTCGCGGCGGAAGGACGGGCGTGATGGGGCACCCGGACGCGGAGCACTCCGGTGATGCCATCTCCCCGGCACCCAGTTGCGCACTGCCGCGGTGACGGGGACCTCCACCGGTGTCCCCGCACGCTCGCGGGTGGTGAACGTCCAGGCAGAGGCGTCGAAGGCCTCCCAGGTCGGGGCTGCGGTCTCGAAGGTGGCGTCGCCGCCGTCGACCTGGCCACCACACCAACGGTGTCCGTCAAAGCGGAGCAAGCTCACTTCATCGGTGCAGCCATGGCAGAGGCTCCCTTCTCACGGCCAATCAGGCCATATCCGGCAACCTTCCGCACCCCGGGGGAACCTCACTTGCCGAGCCGGCCTACAGACATGGCCAGCAGGAACGGGCCGTCGCGGTCACGAGCCCGCGATCAGCGCCTCTTGCGAGAACCCGCCCCCTGCCCGTCTCTCCGAGCGGACCCACAACAGGTCACTTGATCGGGGCCCCCTGTGGGCCGCCGTCACGGGGCCGGTTCCGTTGGCACTCCGGTTTCCTTCGGGTGCGTACTTGGCGTGGACATTGCTGTAGATGATGATGTCGTCGGGGAACCTCGCCGGTTCGGCGGGGGAGTGCTTGCTGGAGGGGTGGAGATGGCGGTTGATGTCCCGGGGGCTCCGTGGGACGAGGGTTTGCCGGCGAAGGAGCGTTTCGAGTACTGGCGGGACGTGCTGGGCAAAACGCGGGATTGCGATGCGACGAGTGCGCACGCGGACAGCTTCGACGCGGAGTTGCGGTGGTCGGAACTGGGTCCCGTGGCGATGTTCTGGACATCGTTCCGGTCCGTCCGCTTCGTCCGCAACGAGCGAATGGTGCGGCGCGCGGACAGTCCGGAGCTGTATCACCTGACCCTGCTGACCTCCGGTGCCCAGGCACTACGGCGCGGGGAGGACCAGCGAGACAAGATCGGCCCCGGGGAGCTGTCGCTGGTGGACAACACGACCCCGTACGACGTGAGGGTCTTCGGCGCCGGTCCGGAGGACGCCCACGCGGCCGGGTTGGGCATCGACATCCCCCAGCCGTTGCTGCCGGTGCCTGGCTGCCTGGTGCGCGACCTGCTCGGCCGTGGATTGTCGGCGAACGTGGGCTCGGGCGCAGTACTGGCGCACTTCCTGATCGGGCTGGAGCGTCAGGCCCACACCCTGCAGCCGGCCGAGGCGGCCCGCCTCGGGACGGTCGTGGTCGACCTGGTGGCGGCCTGGATCGCAAGGGAACTCGACGCCCTCCCCGCCCTGCCGCAGGAAACCCGGCGGCGGGCCCTGATGGAGAGCGTCCGCAGGTTCATCCGCCACAACCTCCACGACCCGGATCTGACCCCGGCCACGGTCGCCGCCGCCCACCACATCTCCCTCAGCTACCTGCACCGTGTCTTCACCCAGGAGTCGCAGGGCGAGACTGTCGCCGCCTGGATCCGCAGCCAGCGGCTGAAGAAAGCCCACCACGACCTGGCCGATCCTGCGCTGCGCGCCGTGCCGATCCACATCGTCGCCGCCCAGTGGGGCATCCCCCGGGCCGACGACTTCAGCCGAGCCTTCCGGGCCGCGTACGGGATCTCGCCCAGCGAGCACCGGCACCAGGCGTTCGCGCTGACAGCCGAGTAGATGCACAACCAAGGAACTGTCGACCCAGTGCCAATCTATTCACGCGACTTCGGAACTATCGTGGTATCACGTGAGGGCGCGGAAGAGATCGGGTCCATGAGCCTATTCTCGGATGCCCTTTCCGGTCAGAGAGGTCGATGGAAAGCTGGGTGAGCAGCAGAGCCGTGTGGCGCACAACTCCAAGGTCATTGCCATTGGCACTGTTGGAATCCTATAGCAAGGTGACAATCAAACAGGGGGAGTAACCATGCTGTTTTCTGGAATAGCTCGCAAGGGTGCCGCCGTGGCACTGACTGGCGCATCACTGGTGGGCGTCAGCCTTGCCCTGGCGGGCCCTGCTTCGGCGGATTCGCCGTCGATCTCGTGCACGACGGCGCAGAACGGACGCACGATGAACTTCAGCTGCGACGTGAACTCGACCGCCACGTACTACCTGCGCGTGGACTGCAAGGGGGCCATTCCCTGGATCGGTGACTTCACCAAGGTGTGGACCGGCACGCTGGATGGTCCCCAGCACTACACCTACTCCATCACCTGCCCGTACACCTACGGTCCCAGCAATGCGGGTTGGGGCCTTGGGCTCGGCGCCTGACAATGCCTAGTACAGCGTCAGGCAATCCTTCGCCCTGTCGCGCAGAAATTGCCTGACGCTGTACTAGCATCGATCTTTCGTGACGGCCCGTCGGTTCATTCGGCGGGCCGTTTCGGCTGCTCGGGCTGGTGATGGGCACGCCTGCGGTCCGGCTGTCGCGTCGGGTGGGCGCCAGGCTTCGGACGTCATGGAGGATCGCGGCGACCGCGACGTGCTCGGCGTGCGCCGAGGGCCCGAGCTGCGGGCAGCACCGGACGCTTGCTCGCCTGGGTGCCGGTGGCGGGCGGGACGTGCCTGTTCGGCGACCGCCGGAAACCGGTGAAGGTGGCCGACCTCGAGTGGACGGCCGCACCGCTGACGCCCTTCCAGCTCGGGCTCGGGCCGGATCACCGGCCACTGGTCGCAGTGGCCCATGCGCAGGCGGCCCGGATCGCGGCCGACCTGGGCGGACGGCTGCCGCTGTCGAAGGAGTGGGAGTAGGCGGCCTCCGGGGCCGAGCGCCGTCCGTACCCGTGGGGCGGCGAGGACCCGGACCAAACGCGGGCGAACCTGCGTGGCACACGCGGACGGCTCACCCCCGTGAACTCCCACCCCGACGGGCGAACCCCGGACGGTCTGTGGGACATGGCGGGCAACTGCTGGGAGTGGACGTCGTCGGCCACGATCGGCGACGGCTTCGCGATCCGGGGCGGCTCCTACAACTCGCTCCCGCTGTACGCCAGATGCACGTTCTTGAACGCCGCCCCCGCCGAGCTCATCTCGCCCGGCATCGGCTTCCGGGTGGTGAGAGCGGCGTGATCGGCGACCTCGTGATCGCGGGCTGCTCGCACCACAAGGCACCGGAATCCCGGCCGCTGCCCGCCCTGGAGCGTGGCCATCCGCCCTGGGTACCCCGCAGCGCGACCGGGATCCGGTGGGCCGAGATTGACGACGCCGAGGCCGACGACGTCATTGGTATTCGGAGAGCATCGTGTCCTCAGGATGGATGTCCCAGGCTCGGCCAGGGCAGCTCACTGGTGGTTCAGAATCAGCTCATCGTGGACCGGGGCTGCGGTCATTCGTCGATGCGTTGAAGGATGTGCGTGAAGTCGCCGGACTCCACCAGGCCGACAAGGACCTGGGGTCATATTGCTGATGCCGGCGTCGCGGACGATGAGGCCGTCCGAGCACGAGAAGTAGGCGCCGCCGAGGGCTTCCCCGGTCGCCGCTCACCGCTTCATGAGGCTCCTTCCACGCGGCGACGGACTGCTCGTCGCGCTCGGCGACCCGCCGCGCGGGAACCTGCGGGCTGAAGCCGAGCCGGTGCATCAGCTCGTGGCACCCGAGACGCTGTAGAACACCTGGAACTTCCGACCGATCAGCGTGGCCACCCTCGCCGCGGTCCACACCCGGTCCTCCATCCAGCCGTGCGCGGCCGGCCCCTGCTCCAGGTACGCGGCGAGCTTCTCCAGGCAGCGCGGGCTGCGGCTCAGGTCCATGCAGTCGGCGAGGAATTCGGCGCTCACCGAGGTGGCCTCGACCATGTCGAACTCGCTGTCGCGGGCGACGAAATAGAGCCGGTTGCGGTTATCCTTGCGCCCGTGGCAGGGGAGGTGGAGCAGGAGGACGTCGCCGCGTTCGGCCTCCTGGAAGAACCGCTGGATTGCCCGCCGCCAGGTGTGGGCCGGCTCGTTGTGCAGCACCCTGGTGGCCGGGATCTGTGAGGTGGAGGCGTCACGTGACGGCTACAGGTCGGGTTCGGAGCCGTTCGAGCCGGTGGCGTCCTTCACCGGAGCAACCCGGGCGTCACCCTCATCAGCTGGTCCCAGCAGGTGACCGGCGCGTAACTGAGGCCCACGACAAGCGGAGCGGCGTCCAACCTGGGACTGTCGGACGCCGCTCGGTGGTGACTTACAGTCAGATCGTCCAGACCTGGTCCGCGTACTCCGGGATGCAGTCGAACTGGGTCAGCTTCTGGCCGGCTGCCGCCTCCGGCGACCAGCCGATCATGCACTTGTTGCTCTTGACGTTGCGCAGCTGGTAGCCGCCGCCGTTCACCGGCTCCAGCTTCCACACCTGGTCGGCGTACTGCGGGTCGCAGAAGATCTGGACCACCTCGGCGCCGTTGTTCGGCGTCTGCCACGGCACGTAGGCGCACTTGTTGGACTTGACGTTGCGCAGCGAGTAGCCGCCGTCGACCTTCTGGAGGTCCCAGATCTGGTCGACGTACTGGCGGTCGCAGCCGACCTGGACCAGGTTGGCCATGTCCTGCGGCGTCTGCCACGGCACGTAGGCGCACAGGCCGCTGTAGTTGTTCTTCAGCGAGGCCGTGTGCAGCCGGGTGTCGAACACCCAGCTCGCCAGGTCGTCCACCCGGGTCTCCACCGCGCCGGTCCGGGTCTCCGCGCCGGAACCGAGGCAACCACCCTGCCAGGACAGGCTGTTGACGCCCGCCAGCTCCACGGCGCCGCCCGCCGTGGCGCGCAGCGCCGGACCGCCGGTGTCACCCTTGCAGATCGCGTCCTTGCCGGCCGTCTTGCCGGTGACGGCGACGGTGGTGGCGGTCGAGGACTGCACGGTGAACGAGGCGCTGTGCAGCGTGTTCGGCACCCACTCGTCCTTGGTGCGGCCGTAGCCGGCCACGGTGAGGGTCTCACCGGCGGTCGGCGCGGCGCCCACCTTGACGGTGGGGATGCCCTGGGCCGGCTGGGCGAGCTTCACCAGCACCAGGTCGCGGTCGGCACGAGGCACCAGCTGGGTCACCTCGGACGTGAACCCGGCGTTGGTCGTCAGGTCGGTGCGTCCAACCGTCGCGACCGTCTTCAGCTTCGGCGCACCGGCCTGCAGCGCCTGCGGCTGCGCCGGGTCGTCGGCGAAACAGCTGCTCGCCGTCAGCACCCAGTACGGGTCCACCAGCGAACCGGTGCACGAGCGCTGGCCGCCGATGTCCAGCTTGGTGGTGAACGCGTACGTGCCGTTCGGCACGCTGTCACCGACGGCGGCGCCGGCCGGGACGGAGGCGAAGGTGGTGAGTGCGCCAGCGGCGAGAACGGCAGTCAGGCTGCCCGTCCGTGCCGGCCGCGAGGTGAATAGCATTGGTTAGTTTCTTCCTGGAACGCGTGAGAGTTGGCGCCCCGGCCCCGGGGGCAGGGCGCATTGACTGGGTCAGCTGGTGGTGGTGGCGGTGATGGCCTTGGCGTTGGTGGCGCCGCCGGCGACCTCGCCCCAGGGGGTCCACCTGCCGGCGTTGTAGTCGGCGTCGCGGTTGTAGATGGACGCGTACGCACCGTCGCCGGCTATCTCGCCGGTCGTGGCGCTGGCCGGCGAGACCGTGAGTGCACCGGCCGCTATTGCGGGGGTGAGGAGTACCGCCTTCCACGATGAGCGTGGAGTGGTGCCAGGCAAGAGTTCAGTCCTTGGGAGAATGAGAGAGACGATACTTAGAGGTTCGTAGGGGATCAGCCAGTGACGCGCAGTTCGACGAGGACGGAGCGCTTTCCGCCGGGCAGGCTTTCACCGACGGGCGCGGTTGAGTTCGGGCTGACGTCGACCTTCTTCTCCTCGCCGCCCGCGACGAGCCTGGCGCTGACGGCGCGTTCCTCGGTCCAGATGCCGTAGACGTCCGGCAGTTCCATGGCGAGGTAGCCGCTCGTGCCGGAGACGGTGAAGCAGTAGCCGCGCTTGTCGAGTCGGGACTCGATGAAGATCTCGTTCGACGCCTGGCAGTCGGTCGGCACGCTGTTGTCCGGGCCCTCCTTGAGGCGGATGTGCCCGTCGCCCTGCTTCAGTGAGATCTTCCGTTCTTTGAGGATGCGGTCGGCCCCGGGGTACTGGAAGTCCTCGACGGCGGAGGGCATGGCAATGTCCGCCGAGTCCGCACCGGGGGCGGCCTGCGCGGCCGTGAGGGATGTGAGTCCGATGCCTGCTGCGGTCAGGGCGCCGACGGCGCAGGCCAGGACTGCCGTCCGGGAGCGGGATATCAGCATGGTTGGGATCCTTCTTCTTGATGCTACGTCACTATGGTTTGCTGGGTGACTACATGATTATTACTCACGATTAGGCGTGCGTAAGATAGCAGCATTAACTCGCCCGCGAACCAATCGCCGGCTCGTGCAGTATCAGGTTGTGGCATGCGGTGACATGGGCATTTGCCGCGACCGGATCCCACCTCGCGAGTGTCCCCCGCGCCTCCGGGTGCGGTGCCGGGGCGCCAGGTGGATCCAGGACGCGTGCTGACGCATGCCCCAGGAGAGGAATGTCTTGTGAAACACCCCTCGCGCTCCTCGGGAGCGCCGGGAGGCGCCGGGAGGAAGCGGCCCCCGGGAAGCCGGATAGCGGGGTTGCGTCGTGCATGCGCGGTCCTGCTGCCGGTGGCCCTCGCCACCAGCATGCTCAGTGCAACACCCGCGTTCGCAGCCTCCTCTGACCATGACTCAGACCTAGCCGGACTGACTGACCGCGGCTATGTCGTTGGCCTCTGGACTACCGGTGGTCCCGGTGTGAAGGCGGCTGCCGAGGCCGCGCTGACTGGCTCGGACGAGGACGTCAAGCGCTTCCTCGAGGTCGAGAGGGACGACGCCGAGTACCACGACGACCGGGTGTCGGCGTTCCAGATGTTCAGCCTCGGCGGGCCCGGGGTGCGCGAGGCCGCCACCAAGGCGCTGAAGGGTTCCACGGACGACCTGCGCGCCTTCCTCAGGGACGGCTGGCGGACCCCGCTGGAGCAGGACCGGCGGGTCGAGGCCTTCCAGCTCGTCGCCACCGGCGGCGTGAGCGTCAGGGAGCAGGCCACCGCCGCGCTCAAGGGCACGCCCGAGGACGTGAAGAAGTTCCTCGAGCAGGGCCAGTACGACGCCCTCGAGGTCGACAACCGCGCACGAACGATGCAGCTCCTCGGCTCCGGCGGCCCGGCCATGAAGGAAGCCGCCAAGGTCGCTCTGCGCGGCACGCCCTCCGACATCGCCGAGTTCCTGAACATCGGCCAGTTCGTCGCCCGCGCCCGGGACCAGGAACGCGCCACGATCTCCCAGCTGGCCGACCAGGCCGAACAGGCCGGCGCCCAGGCGCAGGCCGCCAAGGACGCCGCCAAGGCCGCGTCCGCGCGCGCAGTCGACGCGTCACAGCAGGCCAAGGAATCCGCGGAGACCGCGGCGAAGGAGACCGAGGCAGCCGGCCAGGACCTGACCCGCGCCACGGAAGCCGCCACGCGCGCGGCCGATGCGGCCCAGGGCGCGGCGACCGCCGCCCAGCAGGCGGTCGCCGCCGCCGGTGCCGCCAACCAGGCCTCCCGCATCGCCTCCAGCGCCGCGGCGCAGGCCGCCAGCGCGGCCAGTGGCGCAGCCCTCGCGGCGGGCAACGCCCGCAAGGCCGCCGCCGCCGCCTCCTCGGACGCGGGCAAGGCCGCCGAGGCCCGCCAGCGAGCCGAAGAAGCACGCAACGCCGCGAACGACGCCCAGCGGGCTGCGGACGCCGCGAACAATGCCGGCACCGCCTCCCAAGCGGCGGGCGAGGCCTCGGCTGCGGCCAAGAGCGCCAGCGGTAACGCGAACGCGGCCGCCGGTTCGGCGGAGAAGGCCGGCCGTCTGGCGAGCGCCGCCGGTGCCGGCTCCAACCGTGCGCAGGCCGCGGCCGAACAGGCCCGCCGCCAGGCGAACGAGGCCAACCGGGCCGCGGAGGCGTCCGCGACGCTGGCCGGCCAGTCCGCCCAGGCCGCCTTCCAGGCCCGCGACGCCGCCCACACGGCGGCCACGCACGCCCAGAACGCGGCGACGGCCGCGGACCAGGCCGCCGAGCACGCAGGCCAGTCCGCCGTCTCGGCGGCCGAGTCCGCCCGGCAGGCCGGCGAAGCACGCACGGCTGCGGCGGCGGCGAGCGAGGCGGTGAAGACCGCCAGCGGCGTCTACGAACTCGCCCGCAAGACCGAGGCCGAGGACCTGACCGCCCGCACCGCCGCTGCCGTCGAGACCGCCCGGGACACGAAGAGGGCCGACGACGAGGCCATCGGTGGAATCGGCACCCTCCTCGCCAACTGGCGGGCCCAGGACCAGGAAGCCGCCGCCCTGGCCGCCGAGGCCGCTCGTCCCGGCGCGGACCCGAAAGCACTCGCCGCCAGGGGCCGCAAGGCCGCACTCCAGGCCATGAAGACCGGCGGCCCCTGGAGCCAGGAAGCCGCCACGGTCGCCCTGGCCGGCACCGACGACGCCGTCCTGAACTGGGTGCGCACCGGCCGGCACAAGGCCGAACTGGACGACATGCGCCAGAACGTGCAGGAGATCGCCCAGGACAGCCCCGACGAAGCCGTCCGCACCGCCGCCACCGCCGCGCTCAAGGGCGACGCCCAGCAGATCGAGGCCTTCTACACCACCGGCCAGCACGAGGCCGCGGTCACCGACAACCGCGTCCGCGCCTATCAGCTGATCGCCACCGGCGGCACCAGCGTCAAGGAAGCCGGCGAGAAGGCCCTGCGGGACGGCTCGCCCAAGGCCGTCGCCGCCTTCCTGATGACCGGCCAGTACACGGCCCGCCAGATCGACGAACGCGTCCAGGCCACCCAACTGCTCGCCAGCGGCGGCCCGGAGGTCCAGGCCGCAGCCAAGTTCGCACTCGCCGGCACGCCCGATCTCGTCAGCTCCTTCCTCAAGACCGGCCAGTACATGGCCGACCGCAAGGACCAACTCGCCACCGCCCACGCCGCGCAGATGCGCCGCCTGATCGCCGAGGCCTCCCAGACCGCGGCCAAGGCCCAGCAGGACGCCTGGGAGGCCACCGAGGCCGCGGCCGTCGCCGCCGGCGCCTCCGGCGACGCCGACAACGCCCGCAACCAGGCCCGCGCCTCCGCCGACCAGGCGGCCGGATTCGCCGCTGACGCCGGCAAGTCCGCCCAGGACGCCGAAGCCTCCGCCACCCGCGCCGCCCAGTCCGCCACCACCGCCCGCACAGCCTCCCAGGCCGCCGCCCACGACGCCGGCAAGGCCACCGCCTCCGCCAACCGCGCACGCGCCTCCGCCGCCCAGGCCCGCCGGTCCGCCAACACGGCCCGCGACGCCGCGAACCAGGCCTACACCTCCGCCGTCGCGGCGGGACAGGACGCCGGAGCTGCCCAGCAGGCCGCCGACGAAGCCTGGAGCATCACCGCGGAGAAGCAGATCCAGGAACGCCAGGCCGAACTGAACGCCGAGGATCCGGGCATCCAGGCCGACACCAAGAAACTCGAGGAAGAATTCACGAAGGAGCTGGAAGCACAGATCCGGGCAGAAATCTGGAGGGCCGAGTACGAGCGCGAGCGCAGCGGTCAGCCAATCTGCAATGCGGTCACGATTGCCGATGCCTGGAAATGCACGCTACCCGGACCGAACGGGACACCTCCACTCGTCGGCGGCGTACCAGGACTTCTCGCCCAGTGGGGATCCCAATTTCAGGATTTCCAAGACGAGGCCCTGCTCGTCAAGAAGGTCGTCAAGGCCATCCTCGGTGTTGACAGCGCCGAAGAATGCATCAATCAGAAGAGCGTCAGCGCCTGCGCAGAAGTCGCCATCACCTTCTTCCCGGCCGGAAAAGCGGCAAAACTCGCAAAACTAGCAAAGGAAGCCAAGGACGTTGAGGATGTGGTCAAGGCACGGCGGCTAGCCCGGGCGGCTGAGGCGGCTGAGGCATGCGAGCGGTCTCACAGCTTCCCGGCTGGTACTCCCGTTCTGATGGCCGACGGAGAAGCCATGCCGATCGAGCGGGTCCGTGCCGGCGATCAGGTGCGGGCAACCGACCCCGAGTCCGGCGAGACCAGCTCCCGCCGCGTCGACGCCACCATTTACACTCCCGACGACCGAGACTTCACCGGCCTCACCATCAAGTCGGCGGACGGCACTACCGCCACCATCACCTCCACCGACCACCACCCGTACTGGGCCGAGAACCGGCACGCCTGGCGAAACGCCTCCGACCTCACAACCGGTGACACCGTGCACACGGCCGCCGGCCAGCCCGCGCTGGTCACCGCCACCCAGCACTGGAAGACCCTCCAGCCCGCATACGACCTCACCGTCAACACCGTCCACACGTATTATGTACTCGCCGGGAACATGCCGGTGCTCGTCCATAACTCCAATGGCTGTGGCGTCATAGTAGATCCTGGAAAGTGGGACTATTTCTTCGGTCGAGTAACCTCGGGCACTCACAACGCACCGAGATCCGCACAGAATTTGGCGCAGCTGACACGCATCGGCATACATGACAATCCCGAAGGCCGCCAGATAATGATGGACTTCTTCAATAGCCAGTTTGCCTCCGGCGGCAACATATTGAAGGAATGGACCGATCAATACGGAAAGTATGAGGTCAGGGACGGCCTCCTGGCTGGACCGGGTGGATTCCTGCATGTAGAGTCAACCTGGCAAATTACCGAGAATGGACCTCGCCTTACCACCATCATTCCTCGAGGAGGCCGGTGATGTCATATCAGAGTTTCGTCGTTCCCTCTGATTCTGCGATCCTCGACGCCCTGGGTGTGGAGCCGACCGTGTCGGAAGTTGGCGATTCCAGTCGGGTTATCACTCTTCGGTCAGGCGATGACGATAGGATCGTTTTTTCCTACGACATCCCAGGGAGGTCAATTCGGATTCAATGGTTCCGAGGGGCGGCAATGCTGGTTGATCTATTCCGAGAGGGTGCCGTTCTTCTCCGACTTGAATCGGAAAATGGCAGCCCGACAATCAGGGTCTCCTTCGATGTGAATTCAATGGCCGGTGAAATATTTATTCGGATATGGCCGGAGGTTGCAATTGGTGACCAACTCTTGATGCGGTGATACATTCACTCGCTTTCTAGCCTCGATCTTTCGTGACGGTCCGTCGGCTCATCCGGCGGGCCGTTTCGGCTTTCCTGGCCGGTGGCGGGCATGCCTGCGACCCCTGAGGGGTGTCAAAACTCCGATCAGGCCGATGAACTGGGGGTTTCCTGCGGGTTGCGAGGCGGCCAGGGAGCTGACGATTAATAACTTATTGTTCTGGCCAGGTGGTTGGGGCCATAGGATCCCGGTGTGACGGAGGAGACTGAGGCTGTGCTCGGGGAGGCGCTGGCCGCGCTGCTGCCGCATCTGGATGAGCGGCAGCGGCGTCTGGCGCTCGGGGCGGCGGCTCAGGTGTTGGGCTGCGGCTCAGGTGTTGGGCTGCGGCGGTATTCGTCGAGTCGCTCGCGTCGCGCGGGTGGCGGAGTCGACGGTGACGCGCGGTGCGCGGGAACTGGCCGCGGGCGGTGAGCCGGCTGACCGGGTCCGGGCCGTGGGCGGTGGCCGCAAGCGGCTGCGCGAGAGTGATCCGGGACTGGTGGCGGCCCTGCTGGCGAGGTGCTCGGCCACTGCGCGGTCGCCGGGCGGGAGTGGCACCGGGCCGGACAGCCGGTACGGGTCCGCGCCCACGACTATCCCGAGAAGGACGCCCGAAAGGCTGTCCCCTACGGGATCTACGACCTGAACGCCGATGCCGGGTGGGTATCGGTCGGCTGCGATGGGGACACTGCCGCCTTCGCGGTCGCGACCCTGCGCCGCTGGTGGGAGGCGGAGGGTCGGGCACGCTACCCGGGCGCGACCCGCCTGCTGATCACCGCCGACGCGGGCGGCTCTAACCTCGATCTTGCATGACGGCTCGTCAGCCTGGCTGGCGGGCCGTTTCTGCTTGGCTGGGCTGGGTGTTCTGCCGACGGGTATGGCGAGGGCCCGGCTGTCGCGTCGGGTGGGCGCCGGGTTCCACGGCTCCGGAAAGTGGCGGGTGCTCGTCGGGACGGGGTGTTGTCGCTGGTCAGCCGGGGTTCGGCAGGGCTTGCAGGCGTGCGAAGGCGTCTGTGATCAGGTCGGTCCAGGGCCAGTGGCGGGCGAGGCGGAGGTGCCAGCGGCGGCCGGTGGTGACCAGCTGGGCGGCGGCGGAGAACAGCCGCAGCCGCAGGCGCTTGGGCTCCCACCGGCGAGCGGACCCGGTCAGGGCGAGCATCGGCATCCAGGCCAGTAGGTCGAGCGCGATCTGGACGATCTCCAGCCAGACCTGGTTCTGGGCGGCGTCGTGCAGGGGCAGGTTGCGCAGTCCGGTGTCACGGGCGGCGCGGATGCGGTCCTCGGCGCGGGCCCGCTGGCGGTGCCGCAGTTCCAGGTGCGCGATCGGGGCGTGGGCGGTGTTGGTGGCGAAGCAGGTCAGCCGCATTCCGTCGGCGTCGGTGAAGCGCAACTGGGCTCCGGGGTGCGGCCGTTCCTTGCGGACGATCAGCCGCATCCCCTTCGGCCAGCCCTTGAGCACGTCACCGGCGAGCTCCGCGACCCAGGCGCCGTCACGGACCTCGCCGTCCGGCTCGACGGCCGCCGTCCAGGTCGAGGCCGGGACCAGGAGCACGGCCTGGTGGATCGCATCGGTGATAGTCATCCCGACCGAGTAGGACAGCCATCGGCCGCGTGTGGTGAGCCAGTTGAGGAACTTGTGGGTGCCCCCGCCGGAGTCCGTCCGGATCAGCGTTCGGCGTCCGCGCCGGTGCTTCCTCGGCAACTGGGCCAGCGCCAGACGGGCCGCTTCGATGTGGTCGGCGGCGGTGTTGCTGCCCGCGTTGCCCGGTCTCAGCAGGCCGGCGACCGGTTCCCCGGAACCATCGCGTCCGTGGTCGACGAACGCGAACAGCGGGTGGTGGCCGAAGGTCTTCTTCCAGGTCTTGGCGGCGTGCTCTTTCTCGGAGTGCGCCAGGACCAGGACCCCGTCGATGTCCACGATCACCTCGCCGCCCGCGTCCGGGGCAGCGTTGCCGGCCAACCGCCAGACCTGCTCGCGGACTTCGGCCCTGGCCCGGCGGATCGCCGCGAGCGCTCGCGGTCCGGCCATGGCCAGGGTGTCGACCAGGCGGGAGACGGTCGGGTCGGAGGCCACCGGGCCGAACAGGGCGGGCTCGGCCCGCAGCATCGCGATATCGGCCAGGCAGTCCCCGCCCAGGGCCACGGCGAGCGCGACGTCCAGAAGGATCTTGCCGGGATCATGAACCGCCCGCTGCTTGCGCCACGGCGTCAGCGCCGCCGACAGCGCCGCGTCCAGCCCCGCCTTGCGGGCGGTCTCGACCAGCAGCACGGCGCCGGACTGCGAGACCACCCCGCGACCATCGCCCTCGACGCGGACACTCGGATACAACCCGCTACGCTTCTTCACCTGAGGAGTGCAGCTTTCTTGATGACGATCATGACCCTAGACAAGTCCAATCGTCCCAGGTCAGCGGCACTCCTCGTTCTTTTGATCACGCCTCGGACAGCGCTGCTCGTGAAAGCGCGAGGCTAACGGCTACCGGGTGCGGGCCTGGAAGAAGGAGCTGGTGCAGTCAACCCGTCAGCGCAACATCCCAGATGACGGAGGATGTGACGCATGGCGAGGTTGGGGCGTCCGGGCATGTCGGACACACAGAAGCGAGAGTTGTGGGACCGCTGGAAGGCCGGAGAGTCGATCAGCGAGATCTCGCGGGCATTGGGCAGGCCACCAGGCTCGATCTTCACGATCATCAAGTCCAACGGCGGATACGTGCCACCGGTCCGGCAGCGGAGATCGGGCCAACTGACGCTTCCCGAGCGGGAGTCGATCTCGCGCGGTCTTGCTCGGGGCGACTCGATCCGCTCGATGGCCCGTGCCCTGGGTCGGGCCGCCTCGACCGTCAGCCGGGAGATCGCTCGCAACAAGGGGCCCGCCCGCTACCGGGCCGTTGATGCCGAGGACCGCGCCTGGGACCGCGCCCGCCGCCGCCAGCCGTGCCTGCTCGCGACGAACGCGCAGCTTCGGGACTTCGTGGCTGAGAAGCTTGCCGAGGACTGGTCACCGGGGCAGATCTCCGGTCATCTGGCCAAGGTCCACGCTGCCGGATCGGGGATGCGAGTGAGCCACGAGACGATCTACAAGTCCCTGTTCATCCAGGCCCGCGGCGTGCTCGCCAAGGAGCTCCAGAAACACCTGAGGTCCGGCCGTCCGACGCGCCGCAATATCCACAACACCGTTACGGGGCAATGGCGTTCGCAGATCAAGGACGCAGTCTCGATCAGCGAGCGGCCTGCCGAAGCGGATGATCGCGCGCTTCCGGGCCACTGGGAAGGAGACCTTCTCCTCGGCCGCGGGCTGACCCAGATCGCCACGGTCGTCGAACGCTCCACCCGCTTCACCGTCCTCGTCCAGCTCGACGGGCGGGACATGGCCACCGTCACCGCGAGGCTGTCCGCCAAGATGCTGGAGCTGCCCGCAGACCTCAGGAAGTCTCTCACCTGGGACCGAGGCATGGAGCTGGCCGGCCACAAGGACGTCACCGCCGCGACCGGCCTGAGCGTGTACTTCGCCGACCCGCGAAGCCCATGGCAGCGCGGTACGAACGAGAACACCAACCGCCTGCTGCGTCAGTACATGCCCAAGGGCACGAGCATGGAACACCTGACCCAGGACGACCTCGACAAGATCGCATTGAAGCTGAACACACGCCCCCGGAAGACCCTCGACTTCGACACGCCAGCCGATAGGCTGGAGCCCCTGTTGCGCTGACGGGTTGACTGCACCTCGGCTTTTTTCGCCCACGCCACCGGCCTGGCAGTGACGGTCTGTCACTTTCCTCCCGGCACTTCGAAGTGGAACAAGATAGAGCACCGGCTGTTCTCACGGATCTCAACCAACTGGCGAGGCCGCCCGCTGACCAGCCACGAGGTCGTCGTCGGCGTGCATCGGCGCGACCACCACCACTGGCCTGACCGTCCACGCAGAACTCGATCCCGGCAGCTACCCCACTGGCATCACCGTGCCCGACCGGGTCATGGACCGGCTCCCCCTGGACGTCCACACCTGGCACGGCACCTGGAACTACACCCTGCGTCGCGAGCCGCTCGCCCCCGAACCCCCGGCAGCCTCACCGGAGTTCGGCCGCTTCCCCGTCGGTGACAATGCCCCGGCCTGGCTGCACCACCCCAGCCTGACCGGCATGGATCAACCCGACTGGCAAGACCTCCTGGAGCACTACCGCCACTACCTCGCCGAGAACCCTCCCATCATGATCCCGGGCAAGAAGACCGGGCCGGGCACCGGCAGTCGCTACCTGTCCGCCTCCGACCGGCTGCTGGTCGCCGTCCTCAAGAAACGCTGGAGAATGCCCCAACCGCCCCTCGCGGCACTCCTCGGCACCTCTCAAGCACTGATCGGCGACGCCGTCCGCGAAGCCACCCGCGTCCTCCAGGCCCTCGACCACACCATCCCCATCGGCGCCATCACCGTGACCACAGCCGACCAACTCGCCGCGATCGCGGGCCATGTCCAGAGCTCGGAGAGGCGCACAGAGACCAAGTAGTAAATTTTCGTCAGCTCCCAGGTGCCCGGCGATCTCCCGATTCGCCCGCTTGAGCTTGAAGTTTCGGGCGACGAGCCGGTCAGACCGGGTCGGGTGATCGGCCCCCGCGGCATCCGAGGCTCGCGTTAATTTCCGCTTCGTCAGACTCGGTCGGGTTGGTTGCGTGTGCGGTACCGCCAAAGGGCGAACAGTCGGTGGTCGTGCTCGGAGAAGGCATCGAGCGGTCCGATCCGCTGGTACGCCTGCTCGGCCCGTGGATCGTCGCGGCGGGCGAGCGCGAAGGCCGCCTCCAGGCGCAGGTCTTTGTCCTCCTCGTCGAGGAGTGTGAGGAAGGCGTCCAGACTGGGGGTGGTCCGGTCATCGGAGAGCGCGAGGGACTCGGCAGCGTGGCGCCGTACCCAGAGGGCGTCGTCGCGAAGCAGCAGAAGCAGGGCGTCCCGGATCGCCGGAGCGAGCTGATTGTCGAGCGTGAACCGTGGGGCGAACACCTGGGCCACAGCGGCCCGGACCTTGGGATCGGGATCGCGAACCATGCCGAGCAATGCGGACGTTGCCGCCTCACTGCGTGCGGTCCGCTCCCGGCTCAGACAGAACGCCACCTCGCTGCGTACGCGCGGGTCCGGATGGTTGGTGTACTGCAGGCCGATGGCCTCCTGGTCCGGATGCTCCCCACCGTTGTAGACGCCCAGGATGTTGGCGAGCACGTGCCCGTCGGGCTCGTCCTGTGCCCAGGACGCCAGGAAGTCGACATCGCGGGCGACGTCCGATGCGCGGTCCGCCGTCGCGAGAAAGCCCCGGTGCCACAGAACCGACGCCAGGAAACGACGGTGCGTGGGATCGGGATGGTGACGCAGAGCGGTGAGCTCGGACCATATGCGTGGGCCCCGGCGCTGGCTCAGATAGTAGGAGGCGGCGAACCAGTTACTGTCCCCGTCCTCCGCGTGCGGGACGGCGCGTGCCATCACTTCAGCGAGGGGCGGTAGTACACCGAACCGCCACTCCAGGTGGGTGAGGATGGCCCCGTGTCCGGCCCGTACGGTGAGCCCGCCGAGGGAAACCTCGTCGATCGTGTCGCCGTGGGCGTCATCGATCCGATGCGTGACGGCCGGGCCGGCAGCTCCGGTCCGGCGGCGCAGTTCCTCGACCACGCCGATCTCGTACCAGTGCCGAGCCAGGTCGAGCAGTTGTCGTTGCGAAGCTTTGGGCACACGGAGCCGAGGAGCATCTCCGAGTACCACGGTGACCAGCGCGGGGGAGCCGGTGTCGACTGCCCGCACAAGCGGCGTGCTGCCGTCCGGAAGCTCACGGTCCTGGTTGGCGCCCCCGTCGACCAGGACCTCGGCGGTGAGGTGATCGAGCCCGGCCACAGCGGTGCAGAGCAGGGGCAAGCCATCGGAGCCCAAGGTGTCCGGCGCCGCGCCTTGCTCCAGACAGGCCCGCACCGTGGCGGCGTCCCTTGCGATCACGGCGCTGACCAACCGGTCGGTCAGGTCCAACGACGGCTCCGTCAATGCTCCCCCTGATGATGTGTTCGAAGAAAGCAACGTACCCGGAACAAGCGAGATGATGCCGAGCCCGCCCGGCAGCGACGAAGTGCTTGACCAGGTGCGGGAGGAACGCGACGCAGCGTGAACGAGTTATTCGTCGGTCTTGTCCGTCAGGCCGCGCACGGCAGACAGGCGTCGAGTCCGTCGATTGAGACGCTTGCTTGCTGGTGTTTCTCCCACCGCGCGCGGGTGAGCCGCAGTCGGCGCATGATGGTGACCTGGCCGCGCACGGTGAGGTGCTCGATGCCGTCTGGCTCGTAGCCGGGCTGCTGGACACCTGGAACGATGACGGGTTGTCCGCGAAGGCGCCGGAGGTTGCCTCGGCTGCTTCCAGCCCTGCGACTGCCACGTGGAGGACGGCTGCGCGCATTTCGGTGCCGATGCCTCGTCCCTGGTGTCGAAGGCCTATCCAGGAACCGGTGTTGACCTCACGCAGGATCGCGTAGTTGCGGGCGGCGATCGTCTGCTGACCGACGATCTGGCCGTGCTCGAAGACCGCGATACCCGGTGGGTAGTCGAGCGGACCACCGCCGCCCACGCCTTCCTCACTCTCCGGCGCCTCGACCCAAAAGTCGAGGCGCCGGCCTGAGCGAATGCGCAGGTCGCAGTGGGGTTCCGGGCCGGCCGAGGGCGATCTCGGCGTCGCCCCCGGGGGGAGTCCGGGCTGGCCAGGGCGCTCGCCAAGCTCGGCGCCGGCTCGCCCGCCGGGCGGGCCCCGGCGCTGGCCGCCGCGGGCCTGCTCGCGCTGGCAGCTGCGGGCGCCCCGGCCTGGTGGCCGGGCGGCGGTGCGCGGGCCGTCGAGGGTCCCCGGGGCAGCGACCGGTGGCCCGAGGGACACCGCGCGCCCCGGGCCGGTGACGGGACCGGCCTGCGCGCGGTTACCTCACGGGGTCAGATGATCCGACGACCCCTCCGGGAGACCTTGATGAGCCCGAACGGAACGATCCCGCGCCGCCTCGCCACTGCCGCCGCCCTGGGCGCCGCCGCCCTCGCGACCGCCCTCGCCCCGGCCGGTGCGGCCCAGGCCGCGACGCCGGGGCAGTTCACCCTCTGCTCCGACGGCTACTACTCCTCCTACGCGGAGTTCCCCGACCGGCACTTCGCCACCAGGATCGTGGACCCGGGCACCTGCGCCACGATCGGCGTTAGCGGCCAGAGCAAGGACATCGTCGTCCTCCACCAGGCCAACGGCGCCGTCATCGGCTCCTTCTCCTTCGACGACGCGACCGGCACCGGCGTCTCGACCACCGGGAACGCCTGGTCGGCGGGCTACTACCGCTGGTGACCCGCCGCCACGGTCGCACCTGAGGACCGCCGGTGAACCCCCGGTCACCGGTGCACCGCGCCGCGCACCGTCCGGGTGTCCCCATCCCCGGGCGGTGCGCGGCGCGCCCTGCAACCCACTTGCAAGTTCCCACCAAGAGGGCCCGCCTAGCGTCATCGATCTCCGAACCGTCGAGGACAGGCGAGCCCGAACCCCATGAACACCATTACGACCCCGAGGACCCCGACCGCCCCCGAGCCGGTCGCGGTCCCGGCCCCCGCCCGCCGCGGCCCGAGCGCCCCGAGGGACGTCGGCGTGATCCGGACGATCGCCGTCGCGGTGCTCGCGAGCGACCCGATCACCGGCGAGGGGACGAGCCTCGGGCTGCGCCGCCACCCTGGCCTTCGGCTGCTGCAGGACGACGAGTTCCCGCTCGCGGACGTCGCGCTGCTGCTCACCACCGGGGTCACCGAGGAGACCATGACCCGGCTGGAGGAGTTCGCGGCCCGGTCCGACAACCCCGGCCTCGGCGTCGTCCTGGTCACCGAGAGCATCCGCGAGCACCAGGTGCTGCGCGCGGTCGAGCTCGGCCTGCGCAGCGTGCTCTGGCGCCAGCAATGCGACTTCGACAGGGTGCTGGAGGCGGTCCGCCGGGTGGCCGTCGGCGGCACCGACCTGCCCCCGGCCGTCCAGGGCTGGCTGGTGGACGGCTTCCGCTCGGTCCAGCGCGACGTGCTGGGCCCGCGCGGCCTGACCGCGGCCGGCCTGGAGACCCGCGAGGTCGCCGTGCTGCGGCTGCTGGCCGACGGCCTCGACACCGCCGACATCGCCCGGGAGCTGAGCTACTCCGAACGGACCATCAAGAACATCGTCAGCGGCATGATGACCCGGTTCGGCTTCCGCAACCGGACCCACGCTGTGGTGCACGCGATCCGGTCGGGCGTGTTCTGAGCCGGTCGGGCGCGCCCCTGGCCCGGACCGCCGGATGCACCCCGAACGGTCCGGGCCGCCCCGCCGCCCGGTGGGGCGGCCCGGACGGACGGTCAGCGCAGGTACCACTTCTGGTTCGACGTGCCCGTGCACTCCCACAACTGGAGCCCCGTGCCGTTCCCGGAGCCGTGGTCCCGGGCGTCGACGCACTTGCCCAGGTGGGTGTTGACCAGGTCGTGCGCGGGGTTGAGGCCGAACTGCTGGGCCCAGCCGCCGTTGCAGCGCGCCAGCTGGATCACCGTGCCGTCGTCGGCCGAGGCGCCGGCGACGTCCAGGCACATCCCCATCGCGCGGACGGTGCCGTCCGGCCGGAAGTCCCAGGTCTGCGCCGCGCCGCCGGTGCAGTCCCACAACCGCAGCGGGGAGCCGTCCACGGCGGCGCGCGCCGACACCTCGACGCACCGGTCGGACTCGTAGCCGGCGACCATCCGGCCGCTCGGGGCCGGGGCGGGCGCCGGTGTCGGCGGCGCGGGCTGTGCCGCGGCCGGTGCCGGTGCCGCGGGCTGGGCCGCCGCCTGAGGCCGGCTGCCCGCCGGAGCGGCCGGCTGGGCCGGGTTCGCGGCCGGGGCGCCGGGCTGCTGGGCCTTCGGCGGGGCGGCCGGTCCGCTTGCCGGCTGGGGCGCGGCCGGGGCGCCGGGCGCGGCGGCGGGGTTGCCCGCAGGCGTCGCCGGGGCGGTCCCGGGCAACGGTCCGGCCTCCAGCGGGCCGTCCACCGGCCCGGTGGCGGACGGCGAGGCCGCGGTGGTCGCGGTGGTGGTGCTCCCGGGGGAAGCGTCCGCCGTGGCCGGGACGCTGCCCTGGGTCCCCGGGACGCGGGGTGCGGTAAGGACCGGACCGGTCGGCAGCACTCCGTTCGCCGGGTGCTCCTCGCCTCTGGGACCGGCGGTGACTGACACGGCCGTCACGGCGAGGGCGACCAGCACTCCGGCGGCGACCAGCACCCCGGCGATCCGGGCGCTCCGCTCCGGCTGTTCCTCCTCGGCGCCGGCGCGTTGCGCGGACTCCGCGTGGGGCTTCCGCTCCTTCCGTGCGGTGACGGGCCCGGTACCGGCGGTTCCGGTGCCGGGCTCCCCGGCGGGGGTGCGCTCCGGCCGGGCGGGCTCGCCGCCGGTGCGCTCCGGCCGGGCAGTGCCGGCCTCGGGTTCCCCGGGCTCGGGTTCCCCGGCATCCGGCTCGCCGGCCGCCGGACCGGCCGGGGCTTTCGCCGGCGCGGGGCCGGAACCGGCTCCGGCGGCGGCTTCCCACGGCAGGGCGCGGTCCCAGAGTGCCCCGCCCGGGCCGCTCCCGGCCGACGGGGCGCCACCGGGCGGGAGTTCGGCGGACCCGCCCGGCGGGTCGGTGGACGGCGTCACGCGATCCATATGTCTCTGCTTCCACTCTTCGTCGGCCCCGCACGTCCGTGCCGCGGCGGTCGATCGGGCGCACGGGGGAGGAACGACCGGCCCGGCCGCTGACCGGTGCCCGGGCGACTCGCACGGGCACGGCCGGCGCACACGGACGGCGAGGCCGCCGCCAGTCAACCGCCCCGACCGGCCGCCCGCCCCGCCCCTGGCGCGGACGTGGACCCTTCGCACGGGATTCGTTGCCTCAAGGTGCAGATCCCCACCGGACACCGCGGCCCCGCCCGCCGTCCGGTTGCCCCACCGGACACGCTTCCTGGTCCGCCGGGACAGCGAAGGGCCGTGACGGCAGGGCGGGCCCGCCGCATCTCCCTAGGCTGCCGACGCACAGCGAACCGCCCGGCTCCGCAGCCCGGGGCACGGGAGAGACGGGAGAGAACCGGACGTGAGCACCGTGGTCGTCAAGCGCCCACCACGCGCCGAGGGCCCCCGCCCGCCGGAGGAACAGGTCGAACTGGCCGAGCCGCCGGTGCTCGGCGAGCCCGCCACCGCGGACTTCGGCTCCGTGCTGACGTACCTGCCGATGGGCCTCGGCGCCGGGGCGATGGTGCTGATGTTCTCCGTCGGCAACGGTGGGCCGGCGATGTACACGATGTCCGGGATGATGGGCGTCGCCATGGTCAGCATGACCCTGGTCCAGATCGGCCGCCCCGGTGCCGAACGCCGCCGCCGGGTCCGCGCCGAGCGCCGCGACTACCTTCGCTACCTGGCCCAGAAGCGCCGGCAGGCCCGGCAGGCCGCCGAACAGCAGCGCGCCGCCCTGCTCTGGGACAACCCCGACCCGGCCGACCTGTGGACCCTGGTGCCGGGCCCCCGGCTCTGGGAGCGTCGGCCCGGCGACCAGGACTTCGCCCGGGTCCGGATCGGCACCGGCACGCGCCGCGCCGCCCTGGAGTTCCTGCCCCCCAGGACCAAGCCGGTCGAGGACCTCGAACCGCTCTGCGCGATCTCGCTGCGCCGCTTCACCCGCGCCCACCAGACAGTGCCGCACCTGCCCGTCCCGGTCTCCCTGCAACGCTTCACCGCCGTCGAGTTCGCCGGCGAGCACGCGGACGCGCTCGCCCTGGCCCGCGCGATGGTCGCCCAGCTCGCAGTCCTCCACTCGCCCGACGAGCTGCGCGTCGCCGTGCTCGCCGACGACGCCGGCCGGCGGGACTGGGACTGGCTGAAGTGGCTGCCGCACAACGCCCACCCGCAGGAGGAGGACGCCGCCGGCCCCGTCCGGCTCGCCGCCGCCGACCACGACGCGCTGCTGGACCTCCTCGGCCCTGCCGTCCGCGACCGCCCGGACCACGACACCGGCTCCACCCCGAGCGTGGCCGAGCCGTTCACGGTGGTCGTCGCCCAGGGCGTCCGCCTCCCCGAGACCTCCCGCCTGCTCGGCGCCGGCCTGCGCGGCGTCGTCCTCCTCGACCTCACCGGCACCGTCCCCGGCGGCCCCCGGGTGCTCCGGCTGACCGCCCGCGACGGCCGGGTCGAGTTCCCCGCCGGACCGGAGACCGTCACCGCCCGCGCCGACCGGCTCGGCCCCGCCGAGGCCGACACCCTGGCACGGGCGCTCGCACCGCTGCGCACGGGCGGCGGCGCCGACCTGCGGGACCGTCCCCTGGAGTCCGACCTCGACCTGGCAGCCCTGCTCGGCATCCGCGACGTCCGCGGCTTCGACGTCGCCGCCCGCTGGCGCCCCCGCCAGGCCCAGGACGCCCGCCTCAAGGTGCCGATCGGCCTCACCGAGGACGGCGAGGTCGTCGAACTGGACCTCAAGGAGTCGGCGCAGGGCGGCATGGGACCGCACGGACTGCTGATCGGCGCCACCGGCTCCGGCAAGAGCGAGCTGCTGCGCACCCTGGTCGTCGGCCTGGCCGCCACCCACTCGTCCGAGCTCCTCAACCTGGTGCTGGTGGACTTCAAGGGCGGCGCCACCTTCCTGGGCCTCGACCGGCTGCCGCACACCTCCGCCGTCATCACCAACCTCGCCGACGAGATCCACCTCGTCGACCGGATGCGGGACGCCATCAGCGGCGAGATGATCCGGCGTCAGGAACTGCTCCGCGAGGCCGGCCACCCGTCGCTCTACGAGTACGAGAAGGCGCGTGCCGCCGGGGCCACCCTGGCCCCGCTGCCCGCGCTGCTCATCGTCGTCGACGAGTTCTCCGAACTCCTCGCCAGTAAGCCCGAGTTCATCGACCTCTTCGTCTCCGTCGGCCGGCTCGGCCGCAGCCTCGGCGTCCACCTGCTGCTCGCCTCGCAGCGCCTGGACGAGTCCCGGATCCACCGGGTCGAGGGCCACCTGTCCTACCGGATCGCGCTGCGCACCTTCTCCGCCATGGAGTCGCGCAGCGTCATCGGCACCGCCAGCGCGTACGAACTCCCTCCCGCCCCCGGCAACGGCTACCTCAAGGTGGACACCACCAACCTCGTGCGCTTCAAGGCCGCCTACGTCTCCGGCCCCGCGCCGGCGCCGCCGCACCCCGACCAGCAGGCCCGCACCGCGCCCGCCCGGGAGGTCACCGCCTTCGGCCTCGACCAGCAGGGGCCGCTCGCCTCCGCCCGCGCCGAGGAGGAGGCCGCGCTGCTCTCCCTCGCCGAACAGGCGCTGCGGCGACGGACCGCCGAGCCCGCCGCCGGGGAGACCGCCGAGAGCCTCTCCGAGGTCCTGATCGCCCGGCTGGAGAACGGCGGACCGCCCGCCCGCCAGGTCTGGCTGCCCCCGCTGGCCGCCCCGCCCAGCCTGGACCAGCTGCTGCCCGGCCTCGTACCGGACCCGGACCGCGGCCTCGGCACCCCCGACCCCGGACTGCGCGGCGCGCTGAAGGTCCCGCTCGGCACGGTGGACCGCCCCTTCGAGCAGCTGCGCGACCTGCTGGTCGCCGACCTGTCCGGCGCCGACGGCCACATCGGCGTGGTCGGCGCCCCGCAGACCGGCAAGTCCACGCTGCTGCGCACCCTGATCCTCGCCCTCGCCCTGACCCACACCCCGGCGGAGGTCCAGTTCTACTGCCTCGACTTCGGCGGCGGCGGCCTGGTCTCCACCGCCGGACTCCCGCACGTCGGCTCCGTCGCCACGCGCCTGGAGCGCGACCGCGTCCTGCGGACCGTCGCGGAACTCCACCAGCTGCTGGAGCACCGCGAGCAGCTGTTCACCTCGCGCGGCCTGGAGTCGATGGCCGCCTACCGCGCGCTGCGCGCCCGCGGCGGGGGCGGCGGCACGTCCGGCGACCCGCTCCCCGACGACCCGTACGGCGACGTCTTCCTGGTCGTCGACGGCTGGGCCACGCTCCGCCAGGACTACGAGGAGCTGGAGCAGCGGGTCATGGACCTCGCCGCCCGCGGCCTCTCCTTCGGCATCCACGTGGTCGCCTCGGCGGTCCGCTGGTCCGAACTCCGCGCCCGGCTGCGCGACCTGCTCGGCACCAAACTCGAACTGCGCCTCGGAGACGCCATGGAGTCCGAGGTCGGCACCAAGGCGGCCGCCGCCGTGCCGCACCGCCCCGGCCACGGGCTCACCGCCGGCGGACACCACTTCCTCGCCGCGCTGCCCAGGACCGACAGCTCCGCCCGCACCGAGGACCTCACCGCCGCCACCAAGGCCGCGGTCGCCGAGATCGACGCCTTCGCGACCGGCGCCGCCGCCCCCGGCGTCCGCCTGCTGCCCACCCGCCTGGACGCCCACCGCCTCCCGGGCCCGGACGACACCCCCGAGCTGCGGTTCTGCCTCGGCTGGGACGAGCAGCGCCTCGCCCCGGCCTGGCACGACTTCGGCACCACCCCGCACCTGGCCGTCTTCGGTGACGGGGAGACCGGCAAAACCAACGCGCTGCGGCTGGCGATCCGGGCCGTCACCGCCCGCTACCGCCCCGAAGAGGCCCGCATCCTGCTGGCCGACCCCGGCCGCGGGCTGCTCGACGACGTGCCCGAGGCGTACCGGGTCGGCCTCGCCGTCGACGCCGACGGCCTCACCCGGCTTGCCGAGAGCGCCGTCGCCTCCGTCGGCAACCGGGTGCCCGGCACCGACGTCACCCCCGCACAACTGGCCCGGCGCGACTGGTGGCAGGGGCCCCGCCTGTTCGTCCTCGTCGACGACTACGACCTGCTCACCGGCGCCCCCGGAACGGCCGCCCCGACCGCCCCGCTGGTGCCGCTGCTCGCCCAGGGCGGGCACATCGGGCTGCACGTCGTCGTCGCCCGCAGCACCTCCGGCGCCATGCGGGCCGTCATGGACCCGCTGCTGCGCCGGATGTGGGAGCTCGGCAACCCCGCGCTGCTGCTCTCCTACCCCAAGGAGGAGGGCAAGTTCCTCGGCGAGGCCAAGCCCCGCACCCTGCCCGCCGGACGCGCCCAGCTCGTCACCCGGCGCACCGTCACGCTCGTCCAGACCGGCCTCGTCCCCGCTGGCCCCGCCCCGACTGGAGCACGATGACCACCGCACCGCCCCCGGTCGAGGCCACCGAGGTCTGCCGGCTCACCGTCGACGGCCCGGCCGGCCGCGCCGACCTCGCCGTCCCCGTCACCACCACCGTCTCCGCCCTGCTGCCGGTGCTGCTCCGCGCCCTGCCCGCCGGGCCCGACCGCGCCGACGGCCGATGGGTCCTCCAGCGCCTCGGCGACGAGCCCCTCGACCCCGGGGCCACCCCAGCCACGGCCGGTCTCCGTCACGGCGACGTCCTCCACCTGCGCCCCGCCGGGGCGCCGTTGCCCGTCCCACACTTCGACGACCTCGCCGACGGCGTCGCCGACCGCGTCGGCCGGGGCCCCGGCCGGTGGCGGCCCGGCCTCACCCGCGCCCTCGCCCTGGTGCTCGCCGGCGGGGCCCTGGCCGCACTCGCCGCCGCCCTGCTCGGCGCCGGCGCGGGTCCGGCCACCGCGGCGCGCTGCGCGGCCGCCGCCGCCGGCCTCACCACCGCCTGCGCCGTGACGGCCCGGATGCGCGCCGACCGGGGCAGCGTGCTGCTCACCGGCGTCGGCGCGCTCTGGTTCGTCGCGCTCGCCGGGTTGACCCTGCGGGCCCCCGCCGGCGGCCACCTTCCGGGCGCCACCGCGGTGCTGGCCGCCGCCGGCGGCGTCGTGGCGCTCGCCGCGCTGCTGCTCGGGATCGGCGCGCTGCCGCTGGCCGTCCCCGGCACGGCTCTGGTCACCGGCGTCGCCGCGGCCTGCGGTGCGATCGCCGTCCGGGCCGGCTGGGCCGGCGCGGTCCAGGCCGCCGCCGTCCTGGCGGTCGCGCTCTTCGTGCTCGGCCACCTGGCGCCGCGGCTCGCGCTGCGGGCGGCCCGGCTGCGCGTGCCGCACCTGCCGCGCGACGCCGACGAACTCCAGTGCGACATCGAGCCCGAACCCGGCGAACGGCTGGGCCGCCGGGTCACCCTGGCCACCGCCTTCCTGGACACCATCGCCGCGGCCTCCGCCCTGGTCCAGGCCGCCGCCGTCACCCTGCTGGTCGTCCTCGACCCCTCCTGGGCCGGGTGGCTGCTGCCGCTCACCCTGGGGGCCGCCCAGCTGCTGCGCGCCCGTGGCACGGAAGGCACCCTTCAGCGCGTCCCCGCGCTGCTGTGCGGCGCCTACGCGGCGGCGCTGGTGCTCGTCCTCCGGGTCGCGCCCGCCGGCCCCGCCGGGCAGGCCGCCGCGATCGCGGTGCTGCTCGCCGCCGCCGCGCTGCTGCCCGCCGCCGCCTGGCGGCTGCCGCGGGCCCGGCTGCTCCCGATCTGGGGCCACCTCGGCGACCTCGCCGAGACCGTCACCGCGATCGCCCTGCTGCCGCTGGTGCTCCAGGTGATCGGTGTCTACGCCCGGCTGCGGGCCCTGGCCGGCTAGGGGCGACCGTGCAGACACGACGCGACCACGTGCAGTCCTACCAGTTCGCGATGGGCCGACTGGCCTCCGCCCTCGTCGGGGGTGACCCCGGCCAGGGCGACAGCCCCACCCGCCGGTCCGCGCTCGGCACCGTCCTCGGCGCCGGCGTCGCCGTCCTGCTCTGCGGCGGCTTCGCCGTCGCCGGCCTGCTCGCCCCGCCGGCGAGCACCGCATGGCGCAAGGACGGCGCCGTCGTCGTGGAGAAGGAGACCGGCAACCGCTACGTCTACCTGGGCGGCGAACTCCGCCCGGCCCGCAACCAGGCCTCGGCGCTGCTGATCGCCGGCGGCCCGGCCGCGCCCGAGACGGTCCCGGCCGAGGTGCTGGCGGGCACCCCGCGCGGCGTCCCGGTCGGCATCCCGGACGCCCCCGACGCCGTTCCGGCCGCCGCCGGGCTGCTCGACGGTGCCTGGGCGCGGTGCCTGCGCACGGACGTCACCGGCGCTCCGGCGCCGGGTGCGGCGGGCGGCGGAGCACCGGCCGGGTCAGCCGCCGGGGGAGGCGGCCAAGGCGCAGGGGGAGGTGCGGCCGGGGGTGCCGTCCCGGTGGGCCAGACGCTGGTCTTCGGGCCGGCCGCCGACGTGCTGCCCGGCCTGCCCGCCGGCCGGGCAGCGCTGGTCGCCGGCCCGGACGGCGCCCGCCACCTGCTGGTGGGCGACACCAAGTACGCCGTCCCCGCGGACTCCGCCCTGATCGCGCTCGGCCTGGACGACCGGCCCGCCGTCGCCGTCCCGGCCGACTGGCTCGCCGCCGTGCCCACCGGAGCGCCCCTCGCGGCGAGCGCGCCGCCCGGCGCCGGGGCCCCGGCCGGCACCGTCGCCGGCCAGAGCACCGTCACCGGCCAGCTGTTCAGCACCGGCCCCGGCGCCGACGCCCACCACTACGTCCAGCGCGCCGACGGCCTCGCCCCGGTCGGCCCGACCGAGTACGCCCTGCTCGCAGCCCTGCCCGGCGCTCCCGCCCCACGGACCGTCACCGCCGCCGACCTCGCCACGGCCCCGCTCTCGGCCGACCGCGGCGCACTCAACCGACTCCCCGCCGTCACCGGCCTCCCCGCCCCCGACGCCGGCGCGCTCTGCCTGCGGACCGGGCCCGGCGGCACGGTCCGTCTCGTCCTCGCCCCGGTCCTCGCCCGCCCCGTCGTCCTGCCGCCCGGCACCGGGGTGCTCGCCACCGGGCCGGTCGGCGGCCCTCCGTACCTCGTCACCGAGCAGGGCGCCCGGTACCGGGTCACCGACGGCGACGCCCTCCGCGCGCTCGGCCTCGGCGACGCGCGTCGCGTCCTGACCCTTCCCGCCGACGTCCTCGCGCTGCTGCCCGAGGGCCCCGCCCTCGGCCGCGCCGCGGCGCGCCGGTGAAGGGGGAACGGACCGTGCGACTGCGCCTGCGCGCCGGAGACGGCGGCGCCCTGCTCATCCACCCCAAGGGCGGCCCGGACGGCCGGGCCGTCGCCTTCGCCCGCGGCCTCGCCCGCGACGAACGGCACATCCTGGTCGTGGTCGACCTGCCCGCCGGCGCCGCCGAGCGCGAGTGGACGGCGGTTGCCCGGCTGCTCGCGCCCGCCCGCTACGGCAGCCTGCGGCTGGTCTTCGGCCGCGGCGACCGCACCGAGGTCGGGCAGGCGGCCGCGCGGATCGCCGAACGGCTCGACCGGGAGGTGATTGCGCCCGACGGCGAGGTCACGCCCACCGTCACCGGCGGACTCTTCGTACCCGCGCACCACGGCGACGGGTGGCTGCGGTACCGCCCGGGCCGGGCGGCCGAGCGGGACGGACAGCGGTTCCCCAAGCCGTCCTGGGAGTTCTCCACCCCCGTCCGCCCCTGGCCGGCCGGTCCGCACGCGGTCGCCGAGCCGCTGCCCGCCGGGGTCTGGCTGCGCAGCACCCGGGAGGAACCCGCGGACGCCGAGCGGCGGCACCTGGTCGAGGCCGTACCGGCCGACCCGGAACTGCTGCTCGTCGTGCTCGGCAGCCCCGGCGCCCCGGCGGTCACCCTCGACGAGGTGGCGAATTTCTGGGGCGCGGTGCTGCCCAGCGCCCGGCCGGCGGTCCGCTTCGTCCTGCACGGCACCCTGGACACCCCCGCCACCGCCGATCCCGGGCAGGCCCTCGCCGACGCACTCGGCCACCCGGTCGTCCGGTACGCCGCCCTCCCGGCCGCGGTCGGTGACGCCGGGGGCGTCCTCGTCGCCGCGGGCCCGGCACCGACCGGGCCGGGCCGCCCGGCGGAGCTGGTGCACCTCCCGGGGGGCGGCACGCGCTCCGCGCCACCGGTGCCGGCACCGGGAGGTGCTGCCGGGTCTCCGGGGGCGGATCCTGGCCGGCCATCGGGCGGGGCGATCGAGGCGGTCGGTGCGGCCGGGTGCGAAGCCAGGGCCGCCGTTCCCCGGACGGCCGACGCGCACCAGACCGTGGTCCGCGCCCCCGCGGCTCCGGCTCCGGTCGCTCCCGGGACGACGCGGCTGCCGGCCATCCCGGCGCCGGCCGGCGCCGCGCCGGTGCGTGCCGGCGCGACCGTTCCCGGGCCGAACGGCTCGCAAGCCCCTCACCCCCAGGTTCCCCTTCCCGGGGCGGCTGGTCCGGAGACCGCTCGTCAGAGCGCGTCCCTTCCGGAGCCGGGCTCGCCGGAGAGCCTTCGCGGCGGCGGAACGGCCACGGAGCCGGCGCGCCACGAGGCCGCTCGCCGGAGCCCCGGCGCCCCTGCACAGGCCGGGCCCGAGCCCCGTGGCGAGGATGCGGCCGCCGGCGGTCCGGGAGGCTCGGACGGCGTCGGTCCGGACGCGGCCGTCGCCGAGCCTGCCGTGACCCTTCCGGCACCGGACCCCTCGAACCCGGACCCGAACCCGAACCGCAACCCGGCCCCGGCGCCGGCACCGCGGTTCCGGCTGGAGTCCGGCGGGCCCGTGCCCGCGCCGGCGGCGGCCCGCCCGGTGCCCGACCCCGCGCCGGAGCCGTCGCGCCACCCGGTGCCCGCGCCGCCCGAGCCGACTCCGCCCCCGACCCCCGCGCCCGCCCGGGTGCGGATCCAGCCGACGCCGACGGTTGCCGCCTGTGCGGTGCCGTCGGAGCGCGGGATCGACCAGGAGCGGGACTGGGTGCGTCGTACGTTCAGCGAGCAGTTCAACGCGATGGCCGGCTCGGTGTCCCGGGTGATGTCGGAGTCCCCGGGGCTGCGCGGGGAGGGCCGGGCCGGGGGGTCGGCGGCGCTGACCGAGCTGGTCGCCGTCCGGCTCTACCTCTCGGGCGACGGCCGCCGGGCCGACGCCGCCGTCCGGAGCGCGGTCCCGGGCCCGCACGTGCCGATGGCCCGCTGCGTGGCGGCGGGGCTGGGCCGGCTGCCCTCGTACCGCGGGCCGGCGCTGCTCCGTACCCGGCTGGACGCGTCGGAGCGGGCGCTCTACCGCGAGGGGGAGCTGCTCACCGAGTGGGCCTTCTGCCACGCCCGCACCACGTTGCACCCGGGCCCGTCGGACGGGACCGATGTGCTGGTCTGGTCGATGACGGCCCGTCGGACCGCCCTGCTGGACCCGTCCGTGCCCGACCGGGTGCTGTTCCTGCCCGGCACCGGCTTCAAGGTGCTGCGGGTGGACGGGCGCACCGTGCTGCTGCGCGAGCTGTCCCCGTCCGAGATCACCGCCGACGGCCGGGTGCAGCTGCGCCCGGCGAAGCTCGACGCGCTGGCCCTGGCCGGCCTGGAACGGATCCTGCCCGCGCTCGCCGGTGCCGGGACCGACGACGACGCCGAGGGCGCCGACCCGCCCGGCCTGGTCCCCACCACCCCTTCGGAAGGAGCCCGCCCGTGAGCAGACAGGTGCTGTTGGTCTCCCCGGTCCGCCCGGGCGCCCACCGCTCGATCTCCGCCGCCCTCGCCGAGGCCCCCGAGGGGGCGCTGATCACCGTCGCCCCGGGCCGGTACGAGGAGGCGCTCGTCATCACCCGCGCGGTCACCGTGGCCGCCGGGGACGTCGGAGGCGCCGGCGACGGCGGGACCGTCGAGGTGCACGCCGTCGCCGGCAGCACGGTCGTGGTGGACGCCGAGGCGGTCGGGCTCTCCGGCCTGGTGCTCTCCGGCACCGACCGGCAGGCCCCGGTGCTGGACCTGCGCCGCGGGCAGTCCGCGCTGGACGGCTGCCGGATCCGCGGCGAGGCGTGGGCCGCCGTGCTGGTCCGGCAGGACGCCACCCTCGCCGCGCGCGGGTGCCGGGTCGACAACCCGCACGGCGCGGGCGTGGTGGTCACCTCCACCGGCGCCAGCGTGCTGGAGGACACCGAGGTGGCCGACGCCGGCTCCTCGGCCGTCGTGGTCGCCGAGCGCGGACGCCTGGAGGTGCGGGACTGCCGACTGGTCCGTCCCCGGGGCAACGGTGTCTGCGTCAACGGCAGCGGCACGGTCGTCATCGAGGCCACCCGCATCACCGGCAGCGCCAAACCGGGCGTCGCCGTCGAACAGGAGGCCCGGGCCGAGCTGCGCCGGGTCACCGTGTCCGGCAGCGCCGCGGTGGACGCCTACCTGACCAGCCGGGGCGAGACCGTCCTCGCCGGCTGCGCCTTCGAAGGGTCGGCCGGCCAGGCGGTGCACGTCGCGGGCGGGGCGGCGCCGGTGCTGCGCGGCTGCACGGTCGACGGTGCGGCCGACACCGGGGTGGAGGTCACCGGGGGCGCCCGGCCGGTGCTGGAGGACGTCCGGATCACCGGGGCACCGGTGGGCCTGCGGGTGACCGGCGCCGGCAGCGTCGCCGTGGCGGACCGGCTGACCGTGCGGGACGCCGCCACCACGGCCGTCCGGCTCGCTGACGGTGCCGCCGCCGAGCTGGACCGGCTCACCGTCAGCGGGACGGCCGGCGACGGCGTCCGGGCCGACGGAGGGGCCGAACTGGCCCTGCGGGAGGCGGAGATCACTCTCGCCGGCGGCCACGCGGTGGACCTGGCCGGCCGGTCCACCAGCGGACGCCTCACCGGCGTCAGGCTGGGCACGACCGGCGGCGGTCGGGGCCTCGGCGTGCTGGACGGCGCGAGCGTCAGGCTGTCCGGTTCGACGCTGGACGGCTGCCCCGCGGTTGTCGGTGAGCAGGGCGAACTGGACGCCCACGACAGCGAGTTCACCGGATCCGGGGCCGACGGCGTACAAGTCCTGGAGGGCGGCTCGTTCACCGCCGTGGGCTGCCGGATCAGCGGTGCGCGTGGCCACGGCGTCGACGTGCGGGCCGGGGCCCGCGCCGACCTCGGCAACTGCACGGTCGTCGACAACGCGGGCGACGGGGTCAGGTCGGCAGGCCCGGACGGCTCGGCGCTGGTGCACGACAGCGACGTCCGGGACAACGGGACCGCCGCCCGTCCGGAGCGCGGCGCGGGGGCGGACGGCGCGCGGCCGGCCGACGGCACCGGCGCCGTCCCGGGCCTCCCCGGCACCGGGCCGCTGGCCGAACTGGACGCGCTGGTCGGCCTGGAGAGCGTCAAGCGCGAGGTCACCGGCCTGATCAACCTCAACCGGATGACCCAGCGGCGGCAGGAGATGGGCCTGCCGATGCCCCCGATGAGCCGCCACCTGGTGTTCGCGGGCCCGCCCGGCACCGGCAAGACCACGGTGGCCCGGCTCTACGGCGCCGTCCTCGCCGAACTGGGCATCCTCGGCCAGGGCCACATCGTCGAGGTGGCCCGCGCCGACCTGGTCGCCCAGATCATCGGCGGCACCGCCATCAAGACCACGGAGGTCTTCACCAAGGCGCTCGGCGGGGTGCTCTTCGTCGACGAGGCGTACACCCTGACCAACCAGTCCCGGGGCACCGGACCGGACTTCGGACAGGAGGCCGTCGAGACCCTGATGAAGCTGATGGAGGACCACCGCGACGAGATCGTCGTCATCGTCGCGGGCTACTCCGAGCAGATGGACCAGTTCCTGGCCTCCAACCCCGGCATGGCCTCCCGGTTCTCGCGCACGGTGGAGTTCCCCAACTACGAGCCGGCGGAACTGGTCACCATCGTCCGGGGCCTGTGCGCCAAGCACTGCTACGAACTGACCGGGGACGCGGGGGCGGCGCTGACCCGCCACTTCGAGGACGTCCCCAAGGGGCCGACGTTCGGCAACGGCCGGGTCGCGCGCCAGGTCTTCGAGACGATGATCAGCAACCAGGCGTCCCGGCTGGCCGTCCGGCCGCCCGCGGACGACGGCGAACTCAGCCGCCTGACCGCCGCCGACCTCACCGCCCTGCCCGGCGAGGCCGAACGGCGGGACCGGCCGGCCGGGGAGACGCCGCCGGCGCCGGCCGCCGCCCCTGCCGCGCCCCTGCCGTCACGGGCGGCCGCGGCCTCGTGCCACCTGGCCGGGCTCACCGGCCTCACCACCGTCCGGCAGGCGCTGGCCGCCCGGCTCGACGTTCTCGTCGAGCGCGACCAGGGCGCCGCCGGCCTGGCGGACGTCGTGCTGGAGGGACCGCCCGGCAGTGGTCGGCGCGCCCTTGCCACCGCCTATGCCCGCTCGTTGGCCGGGGCCGGCCTCGTGCCGCTGGGCACGCTGGAGCGGCTGCCGCTGTCCGCCGTCCCGGCCCGGTGGGCGGAGCAGCCGCGCGCCCGGCTGGCCGACGCCTTCCGGGAGGCCGCCGGAGGGGTGCTGCTGGTCGAGGCGGATCCGCTCTTCGAGCGCCGTCCCGCCGCCGAACAGGCGGCGGTGGTGGACGCGTTGGCGGCCGAGGCGGCCGGACGGGACGCCCACGGCGCCGTCCTGGTGCTCTCCGGGCGGGCGCCGTACCTGATGGACCTGCTGGTCGCGCGCACCGATCTGGCGGGCGGGTTCGCCGAGTACCTGCGCCTCCCCGCTTACAGCGGACCGGAGTTGGCCGAGCTGACGGAGCGACGGCTGGCGGCGCTGGGCCTGGTCGTCGCGCCGGAGGCCCGTGCGGTGCTGGCCGGGCAGGACCCGGCGCACGGCGCCCGCGGAGCCCACCTGCTGGCGCGCCGGATCGCCGGGAGCGCCGGGTCCCGCACCGTGCTCCCGTCGGACGTGCCGCCGCCGGGAGGGGCGGGCGGGGCGGTCGTCGGCCGGCCGGACGTACCGGCTCCCGCCGTCCACGAACCGGCGGCCGCGGTGCCGGCGGGGTCGTGAGACGGTCGGCCGGGGCAGCGATCGGGGGTCGGCGGGGCAGCGCGGCCGCGATCCGCTTCCCGGCCGGCCCGGAGCGGACCAGCATGACAGACCGGGACATTCCCCACCCCGCCGCCCCGCCGCGGACGACCCGCGAGCCGGGCGGTACAGGGGCACCAGGACCGAAGGGACCGGCCGATGGCCAATCAGACGACCTCCGTCAACATCGAGGGGATGCTCGGTGCCCAGGGCAGCTTCCAGACCGCGGTGGACGAGGTGAACCGCACCTACACCCAGATGGCCGGCCAGATCGAGGCGCTCCAGTCGAGCTGGACCGGGGACGCCTCGGCGACCTTCCTCAGCGCGATGAGCACCTGGCTCCAGGACTTCGGCACCGTCCGCCAACAGCTCGGTCTGATGCTGGAGAAGCTCCAGGCCAACACCGGTACCTACGGGACCACCCACCAGGCCACCACGGACGTGGCCGCCCAGCTCGGCAGGGGGATGGCCAACCCGCTGCCCGGCTTCTGACCGGCCCCGCCCCGCCTTACCCGCCGCCCCGCACACCAGAGGAGTCACGCATGAGCACGTACGTCGTCAACATGAACCAGGTTGAGTACGTCGTCGGTGAGATGGCCGCGATCAGCAACAGGCTCCAGGAGACCCTGAGCCAGCTGGACGACGGCACCAAGCAGCACCTGAGCGAGTGGAGCAGCGACGCCCGCGGCACCTACGACGCGGCGAAGCTCAAGTGGGACGCCGCAGCCGCCGACATGGTGCTCCAGGCCCAGAACGCGACCACCGCCCTCGGCCAGATCCACGAGGCGTACCACGCGGGCGAGCGGCACGGCGTGAGCCTCTGGGCGCAGTGACATGGCGGACACCGACGACTCCCTCGCCGCCCGCGACGACTCCCACAACGCCTCCGACGGGACCTACAACAACAACGACTACGGGCTGGGCACCGGCAGCAACGAGAGCGGGAACGGCACCGGCGTCTCCATCCACTGGGACGGCGATTCCAACGTCGGGGCCGGGCACGGGACGTTCGGCGACTCCAGCCCGGTCCCGGTGCCGGCGGTGCCGCGCAACGGCGCGACCGGCCCCGGCGCGGTCGCGGTCAGCACGCCGTCGCTGGACCTGTTCGCCGCCAACATCGAGCGGCTGATCCAGCCGGTGAAGGACGTCGCCACGGCCCTGGAGGACGTCTCGGTCGCGCCGGGCGCCTTCTACCACGCCAACATGATGCGCAACAAGGTGAACGGACCCAACGGCGACACCGGGCTGAAGAAGGCGTTCACCGACTCGCTGGCCTCGCTGGTGACCGGGCTGACCGACCTACGGGACGGGGTCAAGGCGCTGAGCGCCAAGTACCGGACGGTGGAGGAGGCCAACGGCATGACGGCCAGGGACTTCCACGACGCCCTGTCCGACGCGGTCGGCGACTTCAACGCGGTCGCCACCGTGGCCGGTGGCGCCGGAACGGACAAGCCCGGTCCCGGCGCAGGGAACTCCCCGGCCCCGTCCTGACCGAGGACCGAAAGGAGAGCGGACGTGCCCGATTACAACAACCACGGCTTCCACCAGGGCGACGACGGGGCGGTCTTCGGCAACCCGGACCCCTCCGCGACGGGTTCGCGCGGCGACTACGAGGTGTGGGACTGGAAGCAGATCATGGCGGCCATCAACGGGATGTCCTCCGGGGTCGGCAACGAGGCCAATCGGTCCCACGCCCGGGCGATCTCCGACCCGCAGTCCCTCCAGGACGCCGCCAACACCTTCTACCGGGTGCAGAAGGCGCTGGAGGCGGTCGGCAAGAGCCTGGTCGACCAGGCCAAGGCACTGGCCGGGGACGACGGGCCGTGGCGGGGCGCGGCGGCGGACTCCTTCCTCGACACGATGACCACCTTCTCCCGGCAGGTCCTCGCCAACGCCAAGGTGCTGTCCGGCGGTTCGACCGGGATGCACTCGGTGCCGCATCAGCTGGCGAACAACGCCGTCACGCTCCGGAACGCCCAGCTCAAGATCGTCGAGATCGACACCTGGTACGCCAACCGGGCGCACGCGCTGGGCATCACCCCGATGTCCAACGGCCTCATCCCGATCAGCCTGCGGCCGGAGCTGGTGCACGCGATGAGCGAGGACATGCGGGTCGTGCTGAAGACCCTGGCCTCGCACTACCAGTTCACCTCGGACGCGATCGTCTCCCCGCAGCCGGTGCCCTCGCCCGTCGACGGTCCGGGTACCGGCGACGGCCCGAACACCGCCGACCTCCCCGGTGGCGGTCCAGGTCCGCTGCCCGACCCGGCGGGGACCGGCGGGGGGCTCCCGGGCGGCGGCGACCTCGCCGACCTCTCCGACCTCGCCGGCGGAGGCCTCGGCGGCGCCGGCGGGCTCGGTGACCCGGGGGACCTCGGTGGTGTCGGCGGGCTGGACGGCGTGGGTGGCCCGGGGGACCTCAAGGGCCTCGACGGCTCCTCGTTCCCCGGCGGGCTGGACCTCGGCGGTCCCGGTCACGAGCTCCCCGGCCTCCCCGGCCTCAACGGACTGGACCCGCTCTCCTTCCCGGGCCTCGGCGGGCTGGGCTCCGTGGACTCGCTGCGCGGCCTGGACGGTCTCGGCGGGGCGGGCCTCGGCGCGCTGTCCGCGATCCCCCCGCTCGCGCTGGGCGGGACGGCCGGTCTCGGCGGCATCGGCGCCCTCCCCGAGGGCCTCGCCACTGGCCGCGGCACCACCTCCGGCCTGGCCGGCTTCCCGCGCGGGCTCGGCCTCGGCGGTCGCGTGGGCGCCGCCGGTCCCGCCGACGGCGAGGAGAAAGCCGCCGAGGAGCTGCGCGACGGCGCGCCCGTCGGGCTGCCGGCCGGCGCCGCCACCGAGTCGGCGTTGCCGGCCGGACTGGCCGGGGCCGGGATGCCTTTCATGCCCGGCATGGGAGGCGCTTCCAACCGGTCCGAGAACGCGGGTGAACGGTCCGACGCCTCCGGCCTGCTGACGCCCAGTGCGGAACCGTGGGAGACCGGGACGGAGCAGGAGGAGCGGGAAGCCGGATCGGACACCGGCGCGGCGGCCGGCGGCGAGGGGCTCACCGTGGGCGGGGTGCCGTTCCTTCCGGCGGCCGGTCCGGCGGCGGCCGCCCGGGACACCGGGGACGGGACCGGATCGCGGTCCGAGGCCTCGGGCCTGCTGGACGCGGGCACCGACCCCTGGACGGCCTCCGGGCCGGTGGCCGCGGACCCGGCGGAAGCGAGCGCCGGTGCTCCGGCCGGTGCCGGCCCGGCCGTCGTCCTGCCCGGCTTCGGCGCCCCGGCCGCGGCCGGCCCCGGAGCGGCGGCGCCGCGGACGGGGGCGCGGGGTGGCGCGGAGAGAGCCGCCGCCGCGGCCACCGGCCCCGGTACCGCCGCCGCCCCGTCCGCTGGGGCGCAGGGTGGGGCGGGCTCCACCGAGGACCGGACGGCGGTACTTCCCCGGCCCACGGCGGACGGCGCCGAGGAGGACACCGCCCTCTGGGAGCGCGGCGCGGGTGCCTTCGTCCCGCTGCTCTGGGCGGCGGCACCGAGCCGGGACGGCCGGTCCGCCGGCGAGGCCGACGGGGGAACCACCGAGGCGGCCGAGCCCTGGTCGACCTGGCAGCCGGACCGGCTCGTCTCCGGCACGGCCGGCGGCTCGGGCGACGGAACGGGTGTCACCGTTCCGCCGGTGACGGGCTGCGGCGACGGCCTGCCGGAGCCGGCCGAGCCGGCGGAGGAGGCCGTGCCGGCCGACGCGGACCAGGCCGACGAGACCGCCGGGCGGTCCGGGGTCGCCCACCTGTTGGTCCAGGAGGAGAGCACCTGGGGCGCCGTTCCGGACCGTTCCGCCTCCGGCACGGCCTACTGACCGGCCCGCCCGGAACGACCCCACGACGAGACCCGACGACGAGAGGAACACCCGTGCCCAGCCCCTACGACCAGGAGATCGAGGACCTGCTGGCGCTGTACGCCCGCCAGCGGGAGGAGGCCGCCGAGACCCGGCGCCGGATCGCGGCCACGACGGCGACCGCGACCGATCCCCGGCAGGCGGTCAAGGTCACCGTCGGGGCGCAGGGCGAGCTCACCGCGGTCGAGTTCCCCACCGGCGCCTACCGCCGGATGGCGCCCAAGGAGCTGGCCGACCTGCTGGTCACCACGGCCGCGCGGGCCCGGGAGGAGGCGCTGGAGATGGTGGCCGGGGTGGTGTCGGACGGGTTGCCGCCCGGCGTCACCGTGGGCGACCTGCTCCAGGGCCGGGTCGACCCCGCGGCGCTGCTGCCCGAGGACCCGGCCCTGGCGGACGCCGTCCGGGAGTACGTCGAGCACGGTTTCGAGGGGGCGGACCGTGGCTGACCACGTCTTCTCCGTCGACACCGAAAGGCTGGCGGCCGCCACGCCGCAGGTGCAGGAGCTGGCCGGGCTGATCAGGTCGGTCGGCACCCGGCTGGAGGCCCGGCTCGGCGAGTTGGGCGAGTGCTGGGGCGACGACTACACCGGGCGGGAGTTCCGGGACCAGTACCTCTCGCCCAAGGAACAGCTGACGGAGGCCGTCGGCGGCACCGCGGAGGTGCTGGACAGCACCGTCGACGGCATCGGGACGATGGCCAAGGGCTTCCGGCGGACCGAGGAGCAGAACGTCGAAGCCCTGCGGACCCTGACCTCCGCCGTCCCGGACGTGCCCGGCGTCGGCGACGCCGGGCACGGGCCGCGTACGGGCGGGCCCCACGTCGGCCGCCGCTGACCTCCGCCGGCCGGCCCCCGCGCGTGCCCGCGTGCCGCCGGGGCCGGCCGGCCCCGCATCCCTGTGACCGCCGACGAAGAACCCGACGAAGAACACGGTGCCGAATGAGCGTCGAGATGCCCCCCGCCCTCGCCTGGGTCTCCAAGCTGGCCGTCGGCCAGTCCTGGCCCAAGGGTGACGAGGACAGGCTGCGGAAGCTGGGCTCCGCCTGGGACGACGCGGCGCAGGAACTGCGGGGCATCAGCGAGGGGATGGGGTCGTCGGCCAACGGCGTCCTGGAGAGCATCAGCGGGCAGGTGGCCGAGGAGTTCCGGGCGTTCGTGACCCAGCTGGAGTCCGCCCTCCCGGAGATGGCGGAGTCCTCGAAGCAGCTGGGCAAGCTCGGCCGGCACACCGGGGTCCAGATCGAGTACTCGAAGTACATGATCCTCGGCCAACTCGTGCTGCTGGCCGGGCAGATCGCGCAGTGGGCGTTCTTCGCGCCCGAGGTGCTCCCGGCCGCGATCACTTCGGCGCGGGCGGCGGTCAAGAAGATCCTGCGGCGCCTGCTGATCTCGGTCGCCGCGGGTGTGGCGCTCAACCTGGGCCTGGACGCCGCCGTGCAGACCATCCAACTCCTCAAGGGCGACCGGACGCAGTGGAGCGTCGACAACACCGTCTCCGCCGCGGTCTCCGGGGCGATCGGCGGCGCCGTCGGCGGGGTCTTCTTCGGCGTCGGCGGCGTGGTCGTGCCCCGGTTCGCAAACTCGCTGATCGGCAAGGGCGTGTTCGGCGCGGCCACCGGGGTGACCACCGCGGGGATCATGCTGGGCGCCTTCGGCGGCGAGGAACTCCTCGGGGCGTCCGTCCTGGCGGGTGCCGTGGGCGCGGTCGGCGGCGGCGGCCGGCGGCGGTTCGGCGGTAAGGGCGAGAAGGTCGACGTGGACCCGGTCGACGTCGACCTGCCGGACAAGCCGGTACTCGACCTGCCGGAGGCCGGGCCGCCGGAGCGGGCCGACGCCCCGGTGCCGGTGGTGGGCGGGTCCGGACCGGGCGGTACCGGTGGTGCGGGCGGCCGGGGTGCGTCCGGCCCGGCGGCCACGGTCGCCGACGACCGTCCCCGGACCTCCGGCGGCCCCGGACGCGACCACGCCGGTGGTCCGCCGGGCGTAGTAACCGGGCGGGCCGCCGCAGTCCTGCCGGGTTTCGGGCCGGCCACCGCCGACATCGGCCGGGCCGGCGGCCATGGCGCTGCCGGGACGACGACCCGGGGTGCGGGTACCGGCGGAGCGGCGGCCGTTCGGCAGGGCGCGGTCGGCGCGGCTACGTCCGCGGGATCCGGCCGCGGGCAGGGCGGTACGGGCGGGGCAGCCGTGCGCGCCTCCGGGCCGCAGGCCGGCGGCGGTCGGGCGGCCGAGGGCGCGTCGTCCGGCGGGCACGCGGGGCCGGCCGTGCGGACGGTGGCCGGCCCCGCCTCCGCTACCACGACGGCGGGTGGCCCCGGGACGGGCACGCCCGCCGGTGGCGCCGTGAGCGCGGGCCGGACGCCCACCGGTGCACCGGAGATCCGCACCGAGGGCTCGCGGGGCGTGGCGTCCGGCGCCTCGGCGGCCGAGGCCCCGTCCGTGCAGGCCGGCCGCCCGGCTCCGGCCGGCGGCAGGCCCGTCACCTCCGGCGGTCCGTCCGCCCCGGGCGCCGCTGCGGGCGGTCCCGCGCGGCCCGCCGCCGGGCCCTCCGCCGCGGAGGGCCCGCGCCCGGGGGACGGACCGGCCACCCGGACGGAGAGCGCCGGCGGACCGGCCGCCGCGCGGGCGGAGTCGACCCCGCGCCCCGCGACCGCGACCGCGGCGGCGACGGCCGGCTCCGGCCCGGAGGCGGGCGTCGGGCGCGCCGCCGGTCCGCGGCCGGTTGCCGAGGAAGGCCCGGGCGTCGGGCCCGCCACCGCGGACCCGCGTCCCCCGGGGTCCCGCCCGCCGGTCCCGCCGGCCCGGCTCGACCCCACGCCGCGCTTCGTCGTCCGTTCCGGCTTCGAGGCGCGCCGGGTCGCCCACGAGGGGAGGACGGTCACCGACCTGACGGTCCGGATCGCCTTCCGGGGCGGCGGCTCCGGACACGACCTCGCCGCGATCTGGCGCAGGGTGACCGAGGGCGTCGAGGAGCACTACAACCGGCCCGGCTACCGGCTCGCCAACGGGGACCGGCTGCACGTCACCGTCCTGCGCGCCGACCCGGGCGAGTCGGCGCACCTGACGGTCGACCTCGTCGGCCGCGACCGGGGCATGGACCAGCGGTCCTGGTGGCCGGACGCCGAACCGGTCGACTACGCCCACGAGGTGGGCCACCAGCTCGGCCTGCGGGACGAATACCGCACCAAGGACCTGCCGCACCGCCCCGACGGCGCCGGCAGCCTGCTCGGCGACTACCGTGCCCCGGCCGCCGGAGGCCTGCGGCAGGCGGGTCTGCGCGAGCGGCACCTCCAGCTGATCTCCGCCGCGGTCGGCGACCTGGCGGCCCCGCCCGCCGGCCCGCACCACCCGAGCTGGGACCGGGCGCGGGCCGCCGCCACACCCCACGACCGCGGCACCGCCTGGGTGGACCCGGTCTCCGACCCGCTCAAGCGGCAGGGTAGCGGGCCCAGGCTGCACCCCGTCGGCGCGCCGGCGGTCGCCCCGCGTACGCACACCACCCCGACCGGTTCGCACGGCACGCCCGGCGGAACCGCCGCCGGACCCGGGCACACCGGCGCTGCCGCAGTCGGCGGCGCCCAGCCGGCACCGCCCGACACCTCCGAAAACTCGCTAATCATGCAGCCGGGTTACGCGTCCGGCGACCAGTTCGGAATCTGCGTCTCGCTCCTGCACGACCCCGGCCTGCACGTCCTGATCGCGCGCGGACCGGCGTTCGGCACACCCGGCCACGACCCCGTCCAGGACAAGTCCCGGGCGATCGCCGACTTCTACCGCTCCAGCGGGATCGACGACAGCCGGATCCTCTTCGTCGACGTGCCGGGGATGGAGAAGCACGGCGTCTGGCAGGCCCTGAAGGCCGAGGCCGGGCGGATCGCGCAGCAGGACTGGGGGATCCGCAAGGCCTACCGCGACATGTACCAGGTCAAGGAGATCTGGGGGGTCACCGACGGCACCGGCTACGTGAGCGAGGTCTTCTCCCAGGAGCTGCGGGGCACCGTACGGACCGCCTGGGGTCTGACGGACGCCCACGACGGCCGGATCGTCGACTGGCTGGCCGGCCGCGGGATCCACCTGCCCGCCGGGCAGGGCCGGGTCCTGGTGCTCTGGTCCCGCTTCACCGGCAAGGCCACCCAGTGGAACGACCTCCGCAGCCGGATGGAGCACGACACCAGCTTCCAGGGCATCCGGCAGATCGTGCGCGACGTCGCCGGCTCCTACGACGCGGTCATCATCACCGGCGACCCGCATCCGAACCCGGCGAAGAGCGACAAGTGGGACGACCTCGTGATGCAGCTGCGCACCGAGCTGCGGACCGACACCATCCACCACATCACCGGCTTCTGGAAGGGCGGTTCGCCGGAGCTCACCTCCTGGGGCGGCGACACCCGCACGGGCCAGTTCCTGCTCTACGACCACCTCGACCGCCACCACCAGCTCGACCACCTCGGCTTCCGCTCCGGGAACCTGGAAGCCGTCGCGCTGATCGGCCACCGGGTCTCCTACCTGGAGGAGGAGGGCGCGAGCGGCGCGGCCCGGATGGAGCAGTGGCACGACAAGCGACACGGCTTCACCCGGAAGGGCGGCCTGGCGCCGGGCTACGAGCGCGTCATCGTCCCCGACCCCCCGACGGCGTCCGGCCGGTACTCCAAGCAGTTCGACGTGGACGGCTACATGAAGGGCGGCCGGGCCTACGAACCGCCGGACGAGCACGCCTGGTGGCGCAAGCCGGTCGAGGTGTACGGACACGAGCGCGGCTTCGGTCTCGACGGACTCGACTCCATCCGCCACCAGTTGGGGCTTCCGGCGGTCGACCGGGACCACGGCGCCGCCGCCTTCTTCACCGACCGGATCCAGCACGTGGCACGCAAGTACGAGACGCTGCGCAACGCCGTCGTCACCTACGGGGGCGACAGCCAGTACCTGGCCCCGTACGACGCGTACTTCAGGACGCCGCCCGAGCAGTTCCAGGGCGGGCCCGAGCAGCTGTACCGGGCCATCGTCCACGGCGGCCTGCCCGCCCTGCCCCGGCTCTGGGAGTACTACCGCGGCCTCGTCGTGCAGTCGTACCTCCGCACAGCGGGCGCGCAGGGCGCGTTCGACCCGCAGGGGGGTGCTTCCCAGGGTGCGCACGGCGCGGCGGGCGGTCACGGCGCGACGGGGTCCGGTGAGCTCCCGCCGCAGGCACCGCAGACCGACGGGTCCGGGCGGACGGACGGTGCGGCACGTACGGACGGTGCGGTGCGGGAGGACTCCGCGACGCGGCAGGACACCGTCGCGCCGGCCGCCGCCCGGGAGCTCTACGGCATCCCGGAGAAGAACTTCGGCAAGTTCCGGCGGCTCGCGCAGGAGCGGCGCCTGGTGATCGACGTCCGGCCGACCAACACCGACGCCCCCAAGTGGCTCGACCAGGGGATGCTGCCCAAGCCCAAGGACATCAAGGCCAAGACCATCAACGAGCTGGACGTCCACCTGGGCGCGAACCGTGAACACGTCGGCCTGGTCGGCTACTTCGAGCCGGTGCCGCCCTCGCACGAGGGCCTCGACGCGACGACCCGGGCGCGCCTCGACGCGCGGTACCGCCAGCGCGCGCACGAGTTCGCCGAACTGGCCCCGGTCATCGACCGGTTGACCGCGGAGGGCCGGTTCCGGGTGGAGAACGGGCTGGTGCTCGGTCAGGACGGGCGCGGCGAGTGGCGGGCCATCACCGGCGACCACGACGTCTTCGACATCTCCAGCCCGGGCGGCTCCCGGCTCACGCCGAACCGGTACGGCAGCGTGGTCGAGGAGATGATGGCCAACGACATGGCGGTCATGCACGGCGCGCACAGCTACTGGGAGCCGCAGTCGCCGTTCAGCAAGGGCATCTTCGACAAGATCAACGCGTCGCACCTGCCGGGCGGCGAGCCGCTGCTCCGCTTCCGTCCCGACGCCGACCGGGCCGACCTCGTCCACGCCGTCGAACGGCCGGGACGGCCGGAGGGCCCAGCTTCCGCCGGCCAGCCGGGGGCCGAAGGTCCGTCGGCGCACCCGGGGCGGTCGGCGGCCCCGCCGCACCCAGTGCCGGACGCGCTCCCGTCCGCCGGCCCGGAGTCGCCGCCGTCCGCCGTCCCGCCCGCGCACGACCACGCCTCTTCACCAGGCCCCGCGCCCGCCCAGCGGCGTGCCTTCGCCTTCACCGAGGGATCGACCGAGCCGGCCGGGGCCGAGTCCGCCCGGGTCGACGCCTTCGCCGCCGCGCTGGCCCGCGACGTGGCCGAGCGCGCGGCCGCCGGGCTGCCGCTGCCTCGGCTCACGGTCACCGGCCACGGCAACGGGACGGTCGCCGGCATCCCGCACTTCGGCCGGGCGATGGCGATCGGCCGGGAACGGGCCGAGGCCGTCGCCGCCGCCCTCGTCCGGCGGCTCGACACCCACCTGGCCGACCGCCACCCCGGGCCGACGGCGGCCGACCTGGAGATCACCGTGCGCTCCCGGGGGCAGGAGCCGCCCGACGGCGAGGACGCCGGCCGCGCCACCGGGCAGACCCTCCGTCAGGTCGTCGTGACCGTGGAGCACCCGACCGCCGCCGCCGACCGGTACGCCGGGGAGGTCGCCCCCCGCGCCCCCGCCGCGGATCCGCACACCCCGACCGAGGGCACCAGTACGGCCGCCGGCGGCCACGGCACCCACGTCATCGGCGGCCACGGCACCCCCGCCGCCGGTTCGCACCCCCCGGCCGAGGGCAGCGGTACGGCTGCCGGCGGGCACGGCACCCCCGCCGCCGGTTCGCACCCCCCGGCCGAGGGCAGCGGTACGGCTGCCGGCGGGCACGGCGCCCCCGCCGCCGGTCCGCACCCCCCGGCCGAGGGCAGCGGCACCGCCGCCGACCGGAACGCCACTCTTGCCGCCGACCGGGCCGCCGCGTGGAACCTCTCCCGGGAGGACCACGACAACCTGAAGGCCGCCATCCGGCACGGAGTCGACGAGGAGACCCAGACGTACCTGTTCAACAACGGCCCCCGCCCCGAGCACGCCGCCACCGCCATCGGCGAGCACCCCTCCTGGGTCGACGAGCGGGCGCTCGGCCGCTGGGCCGTCGGGCTCAAGCTCACGCCCAAGTACGAGACCACGGTCGCCCTCAACCGGCTGACCGCGGCGGGCGACGGGCCGCAAGGGCGCTCGCTGCTCTACCTCGGCGCCAACTCCGACATCGAGCACCCGCTCTTCACCACCCGTGCCACCGAGATGACCCTGGTCGGGGTCGATCCGAAGGGCCTCAACGCGAAGACCCGCGCGGCCCACCTGGAGGAGGTCGTCGAAGCGCTGGAGCGCTCGCTGGGTTCCTACGCCGGGCCGGGCCACACCGTCGCCACGGTCAAGAAGGTCGAGGGCGTGGTGGCCACGATCACCGTCGAGGGCCCGGGCGGGCCGGTGCTCACCGTCGACTACCACGCGCTGACGTACGACGAGTACCTCGAAGCCCACCCCGGCGAGCGGTTCGACGTGGTGATGGACAAGGACTCCTGGCTGCTGGACTGGCGGCCGGAGCAGGCCGCCGCGGAGGCCGTCACCGGTCTGCTCGCCGACGGCGGCACGTGGGTCGGCGGCACCGCCCTGGGGCCGTCCGTCGAGGCCGGCTTCACCCGCACCCCGAACGACCGCCTCGGCCTGGCGGGAACCAAGTGGAGCGGCTACCAGGACCTGTACGTGCGCACCCCCTCCGGCCGTGCGGTAGCCGAAGCCACCCGCCTCGACGACCTGCTCTCCTCGGTCGCCAAGGTCACCGAGACCCGCTTCAAGTTCCGTGACTTCACCTTCGACGAGGACAGGTACCGGGAGATGCTGGCGGCGGATCTCGAGTACGTGCTGCCCTTCCACGAGTACTTCAACAGCTCCGACGCCGCCCAGAACACCGCGAGCGCGATCGAGCTGCTCCCCGGCGTCGCGGAGCACCTCGCCGCCGAGATCGCCTCGTTCGCCGGGCGGAGCGGCGACTTCGGTGCCCGGCGCATCCTGGCCGACCTGGCGCGGCTGCTCGAACTCGACCCCGCCCTGGTGCTGCCCCCGGACGGGGCGGAGGGAGGGGGCGCTGCCGAGTGACCCGCCCGGAACCTCCCCCGTGCGGGTACGCCCGGCCGGCGGCCGGCCATGTCCGGTCGCCTTTCGCTGCGCCCGTCCGCACCGGCGGGGCGCCTAGGCTGGGGCCGTGATCGAGCTCCCCGGCTTCGCCGTCCTGTTGGCCCGTCTGCTGGACCACCGGGGCCTGGCGCCCGCCGACCTGGCCCGGCGGGCGGAGGCCGCCGAGCCCGAGGTGGCCGCGGTCCTCGCCGGCGCCGCGCCCGAACCCGCGCTGCTGCGCCGGCTCGCGCCCGCCCTCGGCCTGGACCCCGCCGACCTCTTCGAGTTCGCCGCCTTCCCGCTGCCGGAGGACCTCGCCCCGGCCGGTGGCATGGCCACCACCTCGATCACCGGTGTGGTGCGGCTCGCCCTCGCGCTGCCGCCCGCGTCCCGGGCCGAACTCCGCGCCGGCGTCGCCGGGCTGCCGTCCGCGAAGAACCGCGGGCGGATCGAGGGCCTGCCCGCCGCCCTGCCGGACCGGCACACGCCGGGGAACCTGCTGATGCGGATGGTCGCCACCCGCAACCTCGGCTGGAACGGCACCGCGAAGGTCGTCCAGCTGCTGACCGGCCGGTCCCGGATGGCCACCGTCTACGGTCGGATCGCCTCCGGCGAGGCCGAGTTGACCCCGGAGCTGGTCGCCGACCTCGCCACCGTCCTGGCCCTGCCCGCGGCGGACCTCGCCGCGGTCCTCGGCCTCCCGGTGCCGGCGGACGCCCCGGCCGCCCCGGCGCCGGGCGAGGCCGTCACCGACGCCGCCCTGCTGCTCCGGGACCTCCGGCGGCTGGGCGTCGAGCAGTTGCGCGAGGCCGAGGACCTCGCCCGGGTCCTGCCGCCGGCCTGAGACGGGCGCATCGCGGCAAGTCGGGTGCAAGTGCCCTGCAACCGGGCTCCGAAGACTGGGTGTCATGACTTCGAGCAACTCCTCCGATGCCACCGTCCACCACTACACCCGCGAAATGGCGATGATCCACCAGGTGTTCCGCCGCGAGTCGCGCCTGCTGGCCGAACTCGTCCAGGAGGTGCGCCCCGGCGACACCGAGCGTTCCCGGATCCTCGCCGAGCACTGGCGGCAGTACGCGGTCGGCCTGCACGCCCACCACACAGGCGAGGACGAGATGCTCTGGCCGGTGTTGCTGCCCCACCTGGACCTCGACGCCGAGCAGGTCCTGGCGATGGAGGCACAGCACCACGGGCTCAGCGACGGGATCGAGGAGGTCCGGGGGCTCGTGGAGCGGTGGGAGTCCCGTGCCCTGGCCGAGGACCGCGACGAGCTCGTCGCGGCCCTGCACCGGCACCACCGCCAGCTGTGCGCCCACCTCGACGAGGAGGAGCGGCAGGTCATGCCGCTGGTCGCGCTCCACGTGAACGAGAAGCAGTGGCAGGCGGTGGGGGAGCGGGGCCTCGCCGAGACGCCCAAGAACCGGCTGATGATCGCCCTGGGCGCCATCCTGGAGGACACCTCGCCCGAGGAGCGCCGGGAGTTCCTCACCCGGCTGCCCCTGCCGGCCCGGGTGCTGTGGCGGCTCTTCGGGCAGCGGCAGTACCGCCGCGAGACCGACCGGATCCGCGGCCGGCGCACCGCCGCCTGATGGGCCGTCCCCGTCCCACCCCCTCCCGTCCCACCCCCGCCGTCCCGACCGAGGAACTCCCACCGATGCGCATCGGATTCTCCGTCCCCCAGTTCGGCCCGTTCGCCGACCCCGACCGCAGCGCCGCGATGTGCACGGCGCTGGAAGCACTGGACTGCCACAGCCTCTGGGTGGGCGACCGGCTCCTGTCGCCGCTCACGCCCCCCGACGGCTACGCCAGCGGGGGGCCGATGCCCGTCCGGTACGGCACCCACCTCGACCCGCTGCTCGCCCTGGGCCT